>JBFWYV010000017.1:0-31457 GCA_050186055.1 Hyphomicrobiaceae bacterium
CGCGCGCGGGCTCGATTCATAAGCCACCCAATAACCTCTGAGACGGCTTCGCCGCCGCGGCCCGCGGCTGACGACTGGAATCCGCTCAGAGGATAAGCCATAAGAAACGCTCTGTTGTGCCCCGGATTGGGATCACGCCCGTATTGTGCCTGTGGTGGTTTGGTTCGATCGTCTCCGCTGTTGCCGCCGGTCCGGATGATCACGGCCACGCGCACGGCCCGACCCAAGCGGTGGATCGAAGTGCCGGCTCGCCGCCGCGGGTCGTGACAACGTCCGAGCTTTTCGAGCTCGAGGGCACTCTTCGCGATAAAGGGTTGAGCCTCACGCTCAAGAAGCGGCCAAGCGGCGCTATCGTGCGGGATGCGCGGGTCGAGATCACCGCGGATGGCGAAACCGCAGTCGCCGTGCCCCAACCCGATGGAAGCTATCTACTCAACGCACCAGCTCTCGCAAATGCGGGAGATCACAAGATCATTGCAACGATCGCGAGCGGGCATGCGAATGACCTCCTGGTCGGGACGCTGTCGGCGCGTGCGGCAACCGTCGGGTCGGCGCGTGATCATTCCGTACACCTCAACCAAGGCGGCGAGCAACGGTCAGCGCTGATGTGGTTGGTCCAGCGGCCTCTCGTCGTGATCGGGGCCGCTCTCGCCATCGCGGCGATGGGCCTGATGGCAGGATTGCTCTTGGGCGGACGGCCGATCTCGTCGCTGCGGCTGTTGGCGGGCGGTGCGCTGTTGACTGCAGGCGCATTGATGGCCGGGGGCATGGTCCAGGGGCCTGCCAAGGTGGCCAAACTCGGAACTGATTCCTACCAGCATGACGACGAGCACACGCACGGGGAGCATAACGCCGAGGAGGGTGTCGTCAAGATCTCCGCCGAACGCATCGCAGCCGCCCGGATCGGTGTCGGGCTCGCCGGCAATGGAACGCTTCTGCGCCGCCTCACCGTGCCTGGCGTTGTCGTGCCCGATTCCGACCGGCAAGCTCGCGTCGCGGCCCAAGTGGTCGGCACGGTCTCAGAAATGAGGAAGAGGGTGGGTGACGCCGTCGCAAGAGGCGAGGTCATCGCCATCGTTTCCAGCCGCGAGGTTGCCGACGCCAAAAGCGAGTACCTCGCGGCCGTCGTCAACTGTGATCTTCAGAAGACGTTGTACGAGCGATCTGCCGTCCTGCGCCAGAAGGGGGTGACGCCAGAGCAGCAGTTCCTGCAAGTCAAGGCCGCCTACACGCAGGCCCAGCTCCGGCTCGATCTGGCCCGGCAGAAGCTGTCCTCCCTCGGTCTCGACGCAAAGGTCGTCGCTCAGGAGGCGAAGGAGGATAGCACGGGCAGCGGACCATCTCGCCTCAGAACCTATGAGGTCAGGGCGCCCCTCGATGGCCGGGTGGTCGAGCGCAAGGTCGATGTAGGGGCCCCGGTCGGAAAGGAGGGTGACGCCTCCGAGCTCTATTCGATTGCCGATCTGTCCACCGTATGGGTCGAGCTCGCCGTGCCGCTCGGTGATCTCGATGCCATCAAGGAGGGCCAGACAGTCACGGTCGCGGGTACGAGCAGATCGAGCGACGGCAAGATCGTCTTCGTCAGCCCCATGATCGACCCGGAGACGCGCTCCGCACGCGTGATTGCAGCTCTCCCCAACTCCGCGATGAGGTGGCGCCCGGGGACATACGTCACGGCGCAGGTCGTTCTGGGCCAGCAGAACATCGGCGTGCGTGTCCCGCGCAGTGCTCTGCAGACCATCGAAGGCCAGCAAGTCGTGTTCGTCAGGAACGCGAGCGGATTCGTGAAGCGCGAAGTGACTGTCGGCAACAGTGACCGGGATGCGGTCGAGGTGGTTTCGGGCCTATTCGCTGGCGAGCAGATCGCGGTCAGCAACACCTTCCTTTTGAAAGCCGACCTCGGCAAGTCCGAAGCCGAGCATTCGCACTAGAAGGCGCGCCATGCTCCGCCACATTCTCTCCTTCTCGGTTCATCAGCGCTGGCTGGTGGTACTGCTCTCGATCGCGGCAGCGGCATTCGGCCTCGGATCGCTGATGCGCCTTCCGATCGACGCCGTGCCTGACATCACGAACAACCAGGTGCAGATCAACACCGTCGCGCCGGCACTTTCACCTGTCGATGTCGAGAAGCAAGTGACTTATCAGATCGAGACTGCGCTCGCCGGCATCGCCGGTCTCGAGTACACACGATCCATGTCGCGCAACGGCTTCTCACAGGTCACAGCCGTGTTCAGCGACCAGACCGACATCTATTTTGCCCGTCAGCAGGTTTCGGAGCGACTGGGCGAGATCCGCTCCAGCCTGCCGCCCGGTGCCGAGGCGCGTCTGGGACCGATCTCGACGGGCCTCGGCGAGATCTACATGTGGTCGGTGCAGTTCGAGCGCCG
The DNA here is from genome assembly GCA_050186055.1 of Hyphomicrobiaceae bacterium. Lineage (GTDB taxonomy): Bacteria > Pseudomonadota > Alphaproteobacteria > Rhizobiales > Hyphomicrobiaceae > CAMDPA01. The sequence goes on from JBFWYV010000017.1 coordinate 2,388, forward strand.
GCGTGCCAACGAACGCCAGACTGGCAAGCCCGGCTGGCAGCGCGATGACAGCTACCTGACGCCCGAGGGACAACGTCTCACAACCGATGTCGAACGCGGGGCGTACCTGCGGACCGTGCAAGATTGGATCATCAGGCCCCAGATCAAGACGGTGCCCGGTGTCGCCGGCGTCGATGGGATCGGCGGATATGAAAAGCAGTATCAGGTGCAGCCCAGCCCGGCGAAGCTGCTGGCGCTTGACATTTCATTCGCTGACATCGCAGACGCACTGGAGCGCAACAATGCGACCCGCGGCGCAGGCTATCTGGAACGCAATGGGGAGGGCTACGTCGTCCGCTCCAGCGGCCGCTTGGAGAGTATCGACGACATTGCCAGCGTTGTTGTCGCGTCGCGCGCGGGCGTGCCGGTGCGTATTCGCGATGTCGCGGACGTGCGCATCGACAAGGATTTGCGCACGGGCAGCGCCAGCCGGAGCGGCGAGGAGGCCGTCATCGGAACGGCGTTGATGCTGATCGGCGCCAACAGCCGCACGGTCTCTGCGGCAGTGGATGCAAAACTGAGATCGATCAAGGGCTCGCTGCCGCCCGGGATCACGGCAGAGCCGGTGCTCAACCGCACCGTGCTGGTCAACGCCACCATCGCGACGGTGGCGACCAATCTCGCGGAAGGCGCGCTGCTGGTCATCGCCGTGCTATTCCTGATGCTCGGCAACTTCCGGGCCGCAGTGATAACGGCGATGGTCATTCCGCTTGCCATGCTGCTGACCATGACGGGCATGGTGCAGGCGAAGATCAGCGCGAACCTGATGAGTCTTGGGGCGCTCGATTTCGGGTTGATCGTCGACGGCGCGGTCATCATCGCCGAGAACAGCCTTCGCCACCTGGCGGCGCGGCAGCACGCACTTGGCAGACGCCTGCGCACCGAAGAGCGACTGAGCACTATCGTTGCATCAGCCGAGGAGATGATCAAGCCAACCGTATTCGGCCAGGCGATCATCATTCTGGTTTACGTCCCGCTCCTCACCTTCACCGGCGTCGAGGGCAAGATGTTCGAGCCGATGGCGATGACGGTCATCATTGCACTCGTCGCGGCGTTCGTGTTGTCGCTCACCTTCGTGCCGGCGCTGATCGCAATCGCCATCACTGGCCGTGTCACCGAGAAAGAGAACTTCATCGTTCATGGTATCAAGACCGTCTACCGTCCGCTCCTGCTGCATGCCGTCGCGCGGCCGGCTCCGGTGATCGTCGGTGCGCTGCTGCTACTCGTCGCGAGCGGTGCCGTCTTCATGCGCCTCGGGCAGGAGTTCATTCCGACCCTCGACGAGAAAAACATCGCGATGCATGCGCTGCGAATTCCCAGTACGTCGCTGTCGCAATCACAAGCCATGCAGCTCGACGTCGAGCGCGAGGTCTCGAAGTTTCCCCAAGTCGCCTACGTCTTCTCCAAGACGGGCACAGCCGAGGTGGCAAGCGATCCCATGCCGCCGAACGTTTCGGATACGTTCATTATCCTGAAGCCCCAGTCGCAGTGGCCCGATCCGATGCTGGCCAAGGAGAAGCTGGTGGATCAGATCCGCGATGCAGTCTCGGCTCTGCCCGGCAACAACTTCGAGTTCACGCAACCGATCCAGATGCGCTTCAACGAGCTGCTGGCCGGCGTGCGCGGTGATCTCGCCGTGAAGGTGTTCGGCGAGGACTTCGACGTCATGCTGCGAACCGCCAACAAGGTCGCCGGCATTCTGCGGCGTATCGGCGGCGCGCAGGACGTTCGCGTCGAGCAAGTGGCAGGCTTGCCGTTCCTCGAGATCAAGGCGGATCGTGCGGAGCTGTCGCGGCTCGGGATCAGTCTCGGCACGGTCCAGGATGTCATAGGTGCGGCAATCGGCGGGCGCGGTGCCGGCATCGTGTTCGAGGGCGACCGCCGGTATCCGATCGTCGTCAGGCTGCCGAACGCATTGCGGGAGGACACCGAGGCCCTGAAGAACATCCCCATTCCTCTGTCGGCCGGCGGACAGGGCGGAAAAGGCGCGGTGCTGCTGAAACAGGTCGCGAGCTTCACCTTCGCCGAGGGACCGAACCAGATCAGCCGCGAGAACGGCAAGCGCCGCGTGGTGGTCACAGCCAACGTGCGTGGCCGCGACATCGCTTCCGTGGTGGAGGACGCGCAGGAGAAGGTCGGGGCGCAGGTGCGTGTCCCGGCCGGGTACTGGATCACCTGGGACGGGCAATTCGAGAATCTTGCTGCGGCCCGAGACCGGCTGATGATCGTGGTGCCGGCCTGCTTTTTTCTCATATTCCTGCTGCTCTACACGGCGTTGAATTCGCCGCGTGATGCATTGCTCGTCTTTTCGGCCGTGCCGCTGGCACTGACCGGGGGCATCTTTGCACTCTGGCTGCGCGATATGCCGTTCTCGGTCTCGGCGGCGGTCGGGTTCATCGCCCTTTCTGGTGTCGCCGTCCTGAACGGCCTCGTCATGCTCACGCACATCAAGCAACTGATGGGGCAGCGCATCCCGCTCCGCCAGGCAATCGTGGACGGTGCGCTGACGCGCCTTCGGCCTGTCGTGATGACGGCCCTCGTTGCCGCATTGGGCTTTGTGCCGATGGCGGTGGCGACGGGCACGGGTGCCGAGGTGCAGAAGCCCCTCGCCACAGTCGTGATCGGCGGTCTCATCAGCGCGACGGTGCTCACGCTGATCGTGCTGCCGGCTCTCTATGATCTGTTTGCAAAGAGGCCGACGGCTGCACGTACAAACGAGCCCGTAACCCTCCAATGTCAGTGAAGCCGTTTCAGCCGGCGGAGGGGTATATGGTGATCAGGCTCGCTGCGTCCGCTGTTGCGAGGCGGCAGGCTGAAGTATCCACTATTCCGTATGCGTCTGCGAAGACCCGGCTATGACGTCGAGGAGTCGTCGCGCCAGAATTGCCTCGTCCTCGCTGATGGCTATGCGATCCTGGCAGTGCGCGACGAGGGTCTGACAGGCCCTGATTTCCGGCTCGGTCAGGTTAAATGCCGTCGGTGACTCCAGGCACCGCAATGCCGGCTCCCGGTCGCGATCGGTGAACAGTGGCGCCGGCCGGTCATTGCATGTCTTTCAGCGCGTCGATCTCGTCGTCGGGGGACGGACAGCGCTCGAACTGCACGGCCACGCCCACTACCTGCAACAGACCATGACCAAGGTCCATCTGTACGAGCCCAAGCCAATGCCGACCTGGCTCAAGACTCTTCCGACGGATGTCCGCTTCATCTCCCACGACGATAGCAGGCTATTTCGCGCGCATCGCGCGTCGAGGGCTCCCCACGAACTGCATGCTCAGCCGGAGGGCGGCAAACGCCCCGAGGGCATAGCCGCGCAATCATGGGGGGCGTGGAACTGGCCCCTGGTTCTCTCCTCACCCGAACGCGCCCTTCTCGAACTTCTTGACGAGTTGCCCGACAAGGAAAGCTTCCATCTGGCGGATATGCTGATGCAAGGGTTGACGACGCTCAGCCCCACAAGGATGCAAAAGCTGCTGGCCGACTGCCGCAGCATCAAGGTCAAGCGGCTCTTTTTCTTCTTTGCCGACCGCCACCAGCACGCCTGGCTCAAGCGCATCGACAGAAAAGCCATCGACCTCGGCAAGGGCAATGGCGTCACATGTTCGCTTCTGTCTTCGTCTTCTCGCTGCGCTGTGGCTTGGCCATAATGCCGGCGCGGCGCTTGTCCTTGAGGCGGTAGCTTTCGCCGCGGATCTGCACCACCGTCGCGTGATGCAGCACACGGTCGAGCATCGCCGCGGTCAGCACCGCATCGCCAGCGAACGCATCATCCCAACTGTCGAAGGCGAGGTTCGAGGTCAGGATCAGCGAGCCCTTCTCGTAGCGCCTGGCGACGACCTGGAAGAACAGGTTGGCTTGCTCGCGCCCGAACGGCAGATAACCGATCTCGTCGATGATCATCAGCTTCGGGCTCGCCACCGTGCGATGCAGGGCTTCCTTCAACAGGCCCTGGCGCCGTGCCGCTTCCAACGCGATGACAAGGTCGGGCGCCGATGTGAAGCGCACCTTCCAGCCCTTCGCCACAGCAAGCAGCCCGAAGGCGATGGCAAGGTGCGTCTTGCCGGTGCCCGATGGCCCCAGCAGCACCACGTTCTCCGCCCGCTCCACGAAGCCGAGCGAGGCCAGCTCCTGGATCTGGGTCCGAGGGGCTCCGGTGGCGAAGGCGAAGTCGTATTCCTCCAGCGTCTTCATCGCCGGGAAGCCCGCCGTGCGCGTCAGCATCTGGCGGGAGCGGATCCGTCGCGCTTCCCGTTCCGCCCGCAGCACTTCCTCGAGGAAGTCGGCGAAGCTCGCATCCTTGCGCTTGGCAGCCGCCTGCGCGATCGGGCCGTAACCGTTCGGCAGCGCCGTCAGCTTGAACTCCGCGGCCAACGCAGTGATGCGCTCGTGCTGCAGCGTGGTCATGAGTACACCTCAGGGAAGAGCGCATCGTAGACGCTGAGCGGATGCTGGTAGCCGGTGATCGCCTTGCGCTGAGGCTGCTGCTCCGAGCGGACCGACCGGCCGCTGTAGAGCGCTGGCAACGGCTGTAACGATTGCTGCTCTATGCGCAATCTCTCCGCCGGTACTTCGCCTGTCGTTGCATGCACGCGGGCGTTGGCAACCTCACGCAGCCAGCGCGCCACCGCCGCATTCGCCGCCTGCTTGTCGGGCCGCAGCCCGGCCTGGCGCATCGAGGCGACGAACGGGATCCAGAAGCTGCGTTTCAGATAGCCGATGAAGCGCTCAACCTTGCCCTTCGTCTGCGCCCGGTAAGGCTGACACAGTCGCGGCATGAAGCCGGCGTGACGGGCATAATCGAGGAACCCGGCATGGAAGCGATGCGCGCCGCGGCCGTAGGCGTTCCGCTCCGGCACCACCGTGCGCATGTTGTCGTAGAGCACTTCCTTGGGCACGCCACCGAAGGCGAGCAGTGCATTCTCGTGCGCGCGGATCAGCGTCTCTACGCGCTCATTATCGCAGAACTCGACGTAGGCGGCACGGCTCCAGCCCAGCGTGGCGATGAACACCTTCAACGTATCGGCGCTGCGGCCGACCTGCGCCCAGTCCGCCTGCATCTGCTCGCCCGGACACGTCTCGAAGCGAACGACCGGCTCCGGCACAGGTGGCGGCACCAGCGAGCGCACGAACTGCTTCAGCCGTGTCTCGCCGCCAGCATAGCCACGCGCCCTGACCTCACGAAACAGCACCACGGCAGGGATGTGGTCCGGCGCCGCCGCTCGTATGCGTTCGACGATGTAGGTCTTGAACGGATCGAGCTTCTCAACCCGCTTCGGTGCCGGCTTGCGCGTTGCCGCCGCTTCGCCCTCGCGCAGATAACGCCGCACCGTGTTCCGTGATCGGCCCGTTGCCCGCAGACACGGGTCAGATAGAACATCGCGCGCGGCGACGATCGCTCTTCTTCAGCGCTATCTGATCGAGCACCGCGTCGATGTCTGCCGTAACGGGCGCGAAGGTTGGATGACGCCATCATTCGGCTAGGTGTTTGATCCCAGGTTTTGATGGTGCATTGTTTCCCCAGCAATGGAAGGATGCGCTATGGGCCAGGTTCTGCACCGGAGCGCCACGACGACAGAGGCAATCCGTCGAGCAATACAAGATAGTCAAGAGAGCCTGAGGGCCCTCGCCAAGCGCTACGGCATCAACCAGAAGACCGTCGCCAAGTGGAAGAAGCGGACCGCGGTCACCGACCTGCCGACAGGACCGAGAGAACCGCGCTCGACCGTGCTGTCACTTGAGCAGGAGGCGCCTTCCGCAAGCATACCCTGCTGCCTCTCGATGACTGTCTCTACGCCCTGCAGCCGACGATCCCGAACCTCAGCCGCGCGTCATTGCATCGCTGCCTCGAGCGCCACGGCATTTCCCGCCTCCCGGATGTCGACGGCGACAAGCAGCCCAAGAAAAAGTTCAAGCGCTACCCGATCGGCTACTTCCACATCGATATCGCCGAGGTGCAGACCGCCCAAGGCAAGCTCTATCTGTTCGTCGCCATCGACCGGACATCCAAGTTCGCCTTCGTCGAACTGCACCCGCGGGCCACCAAGTTGATCGCCGCAGAGTTCCTGCGCCATCTCATCGCCGCCGTCCCCTACCTCATCCACACCATCCTTACCGACAACGGCATCCAGTTCAGAAACCGCGAGCAGGACCGCATGGCCATGGAACACATCTTCGGGCGCACATGCCGGGACAACGGCATCGATCACCGCACCACCAGGATCAAGCATCCCTGGACCAACGGCCAGGTCGAGCGGATGAACCGCACCATCAAGGACGCCACCGTCAAGCGCTTCCACTACGACGATCATCTGCAGCTAAAGACGCATCTCGCCGACTTCGTCGCAGCCTACAATTTCGCCCGCAGGCTGAAGACCCTCAAAGGCCTGACCCCTTATGAATTCATCTGCAAACAGTGGACAAAAGAGCCCGAACAATTCAAGCTCAACCCACTCCACCAAATGCCGGGACTGAACAGCTAGCGGTTTTCCTCAGTCGGGAACACATCCGGTGCCGCATCGATGCCCCTCTGACGTGTCCCGTTTCGTCAATGCCTCTATCAGCCTGCTCCTGTCACCGACTGTGACCCGGCTGCACTAGTAATTTCGTTGTACTCCTATATTGACTTTTCAAGTCAAGTTAAGATCGGCTCCTGGGCATCTTGAGCCGCCGGGGATCCCTATCAGGATATGCGGTTGCCTGCAGCCGATACTGGTTGGCGCGTAGAGGTTTCATGTCCTTTGGATTTGAGGCTCGTCTGCGCATGTCGATCGCGACACGCTTGCAACTGGGAGGACGCTCAGTGAGAATTCTACGTTTGGTTTCGCTTGCCGCGACTCTTGCTGGTCTTGGTTTGGCGCATTCACCAGTGAATGCGCAGCAAGCGGACACACAAACTACCCCAGGAGCAACGGCCCCCCCACCGCAAGCAGTCCCTTTGCCGAGCATCGTGGTTCAGGCCGCGCCAGCAAGGCGAAACAGGAAAAAAGCAGTTCTTAAAGCGGCGGCCCCCGCACTCCTCCCGGTGCCAGCGCTTCTTCGGTCGTCCCACCCAGTACAACGGGATTGCCCGGCCGTGTCGTTGAGGGCGAGAAGGTCCTCCGCACGCTTCGTGATACGACGACCAGCGTCGGGATCATCACCGGCCAGGATATAGCGGATCGAAATATCAGAGACCTGGACGGGGCCATCGGGCAAGCTGCAAACGTCGTTACGTCAACGAATCCTGATTCTGGTTTTTCTGTCCGTGGGTTGAACTCGGAAGGCCAGACCGGAAATCAAAACATCTCGGCGGTGCCGCTGGTCGGAGTGGTCATCGACGGCGTCACGCAAAATCCGGATGCCGTCCGCCGCGGCGCGCGCGGTCTGTGGGACATAGACCAGGTGGAAGTACTGCGTGGCCCTCAATCGACGCTGCAGGGCCGCAATTCACTCGCCGGTACCGTGATCGTGAAAACCAACGACCCGACCTACAAGCGGGAAGCGATCGTTGAGGGAACGATAGGAACCAATGATCTGTGGGGCACCGGCTTCGTGCTCAACTCGCCGATCGTCGCTGGGCAATCCGCCTTCCGCATATCTGGATACAAGACCGACCGCACAAGAGACATCGACTATGCGGATCCAAAGAACGCGGAAATGGGTATGGATTACTACGATACCCTCCGCGCCAAGTTTCTGTTCGAGCCTGACAGCCTGCCGGGGTTCAGTGCCCTCTTCACCGCCTCACGAACCCACGACCGGCCAGGCACGTCCATCGTCACCGGGCCGGACTTCTTCGCACGGAATTTTGCGGACACTGCAGCGCTCACTGATTTCCGGAGAGCGAGAGCAGACAACTTCGCATCGGACCTGGCGTACGAGTTTATGCCTGGGGTGAAGCTGCGCAGTGTAACTGCTTACGCGAAAACAAGCACCCAGATTAAGACCGCGGAAGGCGCGGCGTTTGCCCGCGACGGCGATCATACGGATGGCAAGGATTTCACTCAGGATCTGAGGCTCGAAATTGAAAATTCGGGCAACGGGCTTTCGGGTGTTGTCGGCCTGTTCTACGGCCGGTTCAATCGCGACAGCAACGTAAACCAGTCAGTCGATCTGGGCTTTTATCAGCCTCTGTTTTTCCCTCCCGGCACCTACATATCGTATAACCAGGGAACCGTGGCGGGAGAGACCACCAGCATAGCCGCGTACGCCGATCTTCGTTATCGCATCAACCGCTGGGCGCTCATCGCAGGTGGCCGGCTTTTGCGCGATACCGTCAAAACGCGGGAGGATACCATTCCTCTCGATCCAAATACCTTCACCTATAGCGTGAACAGATTTCAGACCGAAGCAACGTTCAACGAGTTTCTTCCGAAGGTCGGCATTACCTATGATCTGACGCGGAATCAGACGGTCGGCCTGACGTATAATAAGGGCTATCGCACCGGCTTCGAGCAATTCGTCGTGGGGACTGGAAGGTCCACTGTCGCTCCAGAATATCTCGATGCATACGAGTTCTCTTACCGATCCAACTGGTTGAACAAGACGCTTGAGTTGAATGCCAACACATTCTACTACGACTATACGAATCAACAGATCGCCGTCCTCGATCCCTTTTTCAATGCCATAATCGTGAATGCTGGCCGCTCGCATGCTTACGGCGCTGAAATCGAGGGGCGTTGGAGACCGATTCCAGAACTGCAGATGTATGCCAACCTTGGATTGATGCGAACCGAGTTCGATGAGATCGTGTTCGAGGGTGTCGACCGTTCAGGCAACGAATATCCTCAAGCACCGGCCTACACCCTTGGAGTGGGCGCCAAGTATCAGTCAACAATGGGTTGGTTCGTTGCTGGGAACGTCCGACACATCGCGGGTTACTACAGTTTTGGTGATATCGCCAATATCGCGGCGAAGGCCGTGGATGGCTATACGGTCGTCGATGCGAGCGTCGGCTGGCAATGGAAGAACTACACGCTAACGCTGTTTTCCAAGAACCTTCTCGATGAAAAGTATCTGACCGCCGTCGACAGAACGACGCCGCCTGGTACTGGATTTGTTGGCGATGGACGCGTCGTTGGTCTGACCTTGAGAGGACAGTTCTAACCCGCTGATCTCTTGGATAGCGCATCGAAACGAATTGAACGGGCCCGGTATCCGGTTTGCGGATTGAATTACCCTGGAAGGGTAGTCGTGCTCGTGATCATCTCGCTCGACGCGGTCGACCGGGACCGACGGTCTCGGGGCCCGGTCGGAAACGGGCCAGTGGGACTCGGTCAGGCCGACCGCGAAGGCATGGATCGAGGGGCTTTCCCTCGCCGCCTTTGCATTCGGCACGTTGCCCTCGTAAACGCGCTGCCGGTCGCCGCCGGGCTCATCACGCACGACGGCGAGAGGTATAATTTCAACTACGGCCGCAGCTATCTGGAGCGCAAGAACGGGATCTCACTGTTCGAACTCGAATTGCCGCTCCGCCGCGGCCTTATCGCGCCGCTTGACGGTGTGACGCTCGCGGGCTGCCTACGCGACGGTGCGCCGGATGCATGCTCGCCTCGCGTATCCTGACAGAGACACAGCCCTAGGTGTTCACGAAGGCGCCGCCGGAATAGCGCTACGAGAACAGAGCGAACCGCAAGGAGCTTGCGCCGGACTTCATCCGGCGTACCTACGGTCATCCGCTTGACGGCAACTTCACGTTCGCGGATCTGCGCCGTATCGACGACTCGGCGGAAACGGCACTTCGCACGTGGGAACGGCGACATCATCGTCTGTCGCTTGCACGCGGCAAGCTTCGACCCGACCCTGGTATTCAGACGAGACCTGCCGGCAGCATCGTCAATCCCCCCGCCGCAGTTGCGCACAAAACCACGACGAGCCACGGTGTCACGTTCCACATGTAGAGCGCCAGGAACGCCGCCATGCCGATGGCGAAGTCGCCCGGGCTCTGGATGCCCGCCGTCCAGACCGGATGATAGAGAGCGGCAAGAAGCAGTCCGACGACGGCGGCATTGACGCCGCGGAGCGCCAATTGCGCCCAGAGCGTGCGACGCAGTTCCTCCCAGAACGGCAGCGCTCCCACGACGAGCAGGAAAGAGGGCACGAACACAACGACGAGGCAGAGAGTCGCGATCCACCACCCGCCGATCACGGCACCGAGATAAGCAGCGAACGTGAACAGAGGCCCCGGGACCGCCTGTGCGGCACCGTAACCCGCCAGGAACTGATCGTTGGTGACCCAGCCCGCCGGCACGACTTCAGTTTGCAGGAGCGGCAGCACGACGTGGCCGCCGCCGAAGACGAGCGAGCCGGCACGGTAGAAGGAGTCGACGAGGTCGATCGATCTATCGCTCGTCTGGGTCGCAATGATCGGAAGGCCAATCAGGAGGGTGAAGAACAGTAGCAGGGCAACCGTGCCGGCAGCGCGGCCGACCGGCAGCGGCATGGCGGCGTGGTCCGTTGGAACCGCGCCGCTGCGGAGCAAGGTGCAGCCGACGATGCCGCCAAGTATGATGGCGCCAACCTGACCCCAGGCCGTCGGGATCGAGAGCGCGATGATGGCGGCGACCACGGCCAGCGTGGCGCGCTCCTTGTCGGGCGCCAGCGAGCGCATCATGCCGAGCACGGCCTGCGCGACGACAGCTACAGCCGCAATTTTGAGTCCGTGCAGCCAGGCATTACCCGACGCACCTTCGATCGCCGCGACGCCAAACGCGAACAAAACGAGGGCAATGGCGGAAGGCAGTGTGAAGGCTGCCCAAGCGGCGAGAGCGCCGGCGTATCCAGCTCGTGACAGCCCCACCGCCATGCCGACCTGGCTGCTTGCGGGGCCTGGCAGGAACTGGCAAAGCGCGACGAGATCGGCATAGGCGCGCTCGTCGAGCCACTTTCGCCGCGAGACGAACTCTTCCCGAAAATATCCGAGATGCGCCACCGGCCCGCCGAACGAGGTGAGACCCAGGCGCAGAAACACCAGGAGGACTTCACCGACGCTCGACTTGTGCGCGGTCGGTTCTGGTTGCGTTGCAGTCGTCACTTTGCCCCTATTTCAGTGCTCTTCGAACAACTTGCCACGAGTTCCTTCAGCTTCTCCTTCGCTGCGTTGAGCGCCTTAACGCCCTTTGCCATGGCCCGGTACAGGCGACGCACCGACCGGCCGCTCTTATTCTAACGCGACCGCAGATAGCCCTTCTTCTCCATGGCACGGGGCATCGGATAGAGCGTGCCCGGACTTATCCGATAACCGGCCGCGCCAGTCCCAAAATCATTCACCAGTGTCCATAATGTTCCCAAGTTTGGGACTATCTCACTACCCCTCCGACGTCGGTTACGCAAAGGACAACAGAGTCATGACGCTTCTACGGGGCTTGCGTGCTGTTCCCTTCCTGGCCTTCGGCGCAGCCAGCATCTGGTGAGCTGCCCGTGCCCCACAAGGACGCAAGCCCTTCACGATCGCATTCGATGTCTCGCCCGACGCCCTTCTTCTTGCACTTACGAAGTTGCCGCATATGGCGAGCATGGCATTTCTTTATCTGCTTGCTCTCATCGCGACAGGCTTGCAGCGAAGCGTCCTCGCTGCCGTCCTCGTATTCGGGGTAGGAGTTGGATGGGAGCTGGCGCAGTCGACCGTCGTCGAGGTGCAACCCGCATCCGCCGCAGAATTCAATATGGCCGTCAACACGCGCTCGCCCGCCCAGATGGCGCGGGTCGAGCAGATCAAACAGCAGATGGAAGAGTGGCGCCGGCGGAATCCGGGACGCGATTTCGGGCGGGAGATGTAGCCGGATTCGGCTGTAGCCTAATCAGTGGGCGCAGACATTAGGCTGCAGCCAATGGACCCATTGCGGGTGCCTCTCCACGTCACGGTTTCTGCATAATAACTTTTACGTTGTTTTGATCTATGAAAAAGATAATTTCCATTTCCTATGGCCTTGACAGACTTAGGGCGTCAATGTAAAGTAAAATCTACAATATTCAGGATACCGTAAAAGTTACGTTCCCATGCGTGCCTCACGAGCCAAGACCGCCCTGCCCATTCCCGTCCGCCGAGCCCTGAAAAAGCTCGGGTCGGATATCTCGGTCGCACGCCGGCGCCGGGCCATCTCCACCGCGCTCATGGCCGAACGCGCCTTCACCACGCGCCCGACACTGGCGAAAGTCGAGGCGGGCGATCCGGGGGTCTCTTTAGGCATCTATGCGTCGGTGCTGTTCGTGCTCGGCATGACCGAGCGGCTCGCCGCGCTCGTCGATCCGGCGCACGATCCGCTCGGCCTCTCGCTCGATGAGGAAAGGCTGCCCAAACGCATCCACACGCGGCAGCCCTCGTGATGCAGCGCGAGCTCTTCGTCTATCTCGATATCAAGGGGGCGCCGGTTCTTGTCGGCCGCCTCTGGGCGCGAGAGCGTGCGGGCAAGGAAACATCATCCTTCGCCTATGATCCCGCATGGTTGAAGCGAAAAGGCGCGTTTGCTTTCGCGCCGACGCTGATGCTCACGTCCGGCCAGTTCCAGGCCCAGGGGCTGCCCAACGTGTTTGGCGATACGGCTCCCGACAGCTGGGGCCGCAAACTCATGCTCCGGCGCGAACGCGCACGCGCCAGGAAAGCGAAGACACAGCCGCGCAGCCTCTTTGAGATCGACTATCTGGCCGGTGTCGATGACCGCACGCGCATCGGTGCCCTGCGCTTCAAGGAAACAGAGCAAGGCCCCTTCCTGACCACGGCGGGCGAGCCGGTGCCGCCGCTGATCTCCCTTCCCCGCCTGCTGTCGGCAACCGACCGCATCGAGCGAGACGAAGAGACAGAAGAAGATCTTGCGCTCGTGCTGGCACCCGGAACATCCCTTGGTGGTGCGCGGCCGAAGGCCACCATCCGCGACGCCGGTGATCGCCTGCTGATCGCGAAGTTTCCGAAGCGGGACGATGACTGGCCGATCCCGATCTGGGAGGCTGTCTTGTTGCAGCTTGCCGGCGAGGCTGGACTCGACGTGCCGCCATGGCGTCTGGAAGACATCGCCGGCAAGCCTGTCCTGCTGGCAACCCGTTTCGACCGCCGTTCTGACGGCAGCCGAATACCCTTCATGTCGGCGATGACTGCTCTTGATGCAACCGATCACGGGCCGCAGCGCAGCTATCTTGAGATCGTGGACGCCATCCGGCTGATGGGCTCGAAACCCGATGCCGATATCGAAGAGCTCTGGAAACGCATCGCCTTCAGCATTCTCGTCTCCAATACCGATGATCATTTGCGCAACCATGCCTTTCTGCATGACGGCGCCGGCTGGCGGCTCTCGCCCGTCTACGATCTCAATCCCTGCCCGGTCGATGTGAAACCCAGGGTGCATGCGCTCGCCATCGACGAGGCGGATGCAACATCCTCGCTGGAGACCGCCCTTGAAGTCGCGGCGCTGTTCGGGATCAAACCTGCCCGTGCCCGCACGCTTGCGGCGGAGATTGGCACCGTCACGGCAGGTTGGCGCGAGGCGGCGAAGTCATTGGGCCTGTGTGCAGCGCAGATCGATCGCATGGAATCAGCATTTGAGCATGACGATCTGCGCTTGGCATTGAAGCTTGGGACGGCATCTTCCGGTTCGGCGGGCAGCAAAGCCGCGCCGACGTCGAAGGCGAAGATGCCCGCATCAGGCAGGCCAGCGCGTGCGAAGAGTAAAGGAACGGCGCGCAAGAAGCCTCGCGGCAAAGACTCTTAGCGGCCCTGCCAATGACCGAAAGTGGTCAGGGGTATCGAGGTATTTCGCGGAAAGAGATTCGAACATCGAACCACACCAGATCACACACCCAAACCTGCATCGGTGTGCGACAGGTGTGCAACAAGAGCGGGTTGGATTTTTGGAAGATGGCGTAAGTGCTTGAATTTATTGGTGGAGCCGAGGGGAATCGAACCCCTGACCTCTGCAGTGCGATTGCATCCTGGTGTGTACTGACAGGTTTTCCGATATTCACCGAGGTTCTGTTCAACGTATTGCAATCACGAGATAATTCGTCATCATCGATCGGACAGGCCATAACATCGCCACGCTTCTAAGGCTGTATCCGTGCGTGACAGGTGCGTGACAGAAATCAGCACCTCAACGAATACAGGCTTTTACCCCCTGACCTCGGTTGTTTCGCGATGCCGATCCTGAAAGCAAACCACCGCGTGATCAAGGCTGCGAAGCCCATCAACGGCAAGCGCACCCGCTATCGCATCGAGGGCGTCGAAGGCCTCTGGCTCGACGTCAGCGCCACCGGCAAAGCGTATTGGTATGTGCGCTATCAGCCTGGCGGCCGGAGCATCCGGCAGGAGCGATGGTATCGCGTGGGGGCGCTCCAATCGGTCAGTCTGGCCGATGCCTCGCAGAAAGCACGCGATATCCTTACCGCCGCTTACGCCAACGAGCGCGACCCTCATGTCGAGCGCAGGGCGAAGCGCTCCGAGACCATGACGCTCGGCGATCTCTACACCGACTGGCATGACCGGCACGCCGCCAATCTCGCCCGCGTCGCGACCGACGAGTCGATCTGGGAGACGCATATCAGGAACGGCCTAGGGAGGCAGCGGCTCACCGCCTTGAAGCGCGCCGAAATCGGAAAGCTGCGCGACAAGGTGGTCAAGACGGGCGGACCGATCGCATCCAACAATGTGCTGATCCTCATCAACCGCGTCCTGAACTGGGGCGTCGACGAAGGTCTTCTGGAATTCAACCCGGCCGCGCGCCTGCGCAAGGTCGGCGAGGTCAAGCCGCGCGAGCGGGTGCTGGCGGATGCGGATATTCCAAAGTTCTGGGCTGCGCTTGACGCCATGGACGGCATGACGGGGGAGCACATGGCGAAGGGCGAGAAAGGCCGCATGCTCTCGCCGGCGACGCGCTCAGCATTGCGCCTGATGCTGCTGACCGGGCAACGCCGCACCGAAGTGGTCGAGGCGGAGAAGGACGAACTGCAGTTGCAAGGCGACGACCCGGTGTGGACGATCCCCGGCGAGCGCACGAAGAACGGGATGCTGCACCGGGTTCCGCTTTGTCCAATGGCCTGCGCCGAATTCAAGAAAGCACTGGCCGCGAGCCCAAAGAAAAGCAGCTATGTGTTTACCTCGCCGCTCGCTGACGGCCAGGATTCACCGATGCTTGCAAGCACAGTCACGCGCGCCATGGCGCGGCTGGTCGCCGAGTTGAAGATCGGCCAGGTCTCGCCGCATGATCTCAGGCGCACCGTCGGGACCCAGATGGCCAAGCTCGGACTGCCGACCCATGTCCGCTCGCTCGTGCTCAACCATAGTGCCATCAGCCGCAGCATCACCGACGCCGTCTACAACCGCTACGCCTACGACAAGGAAAAGCGCGAGGCGCTTGGCGCATGGGAGGAAGAGTTGAAGCGGCTGATCTCGCGGGCAGTTGCCACTCCTGCGCTCGAAGCGGCCGAGTAGTGCCGGTTTCTTTGTAAAACGGCTCAACCGCTGATTTACATCGCATCTTTACCGTGCCATCACCTTGCAGGTTCATTTCCCGGCACACGAGCCCCGATGGATGGCAAAGGCCAAGCGATCTCCTGCGACGGACCCATGGCAACCGGTGCAGCCGGCGCCGCCCCCTCCCCAAGCGGATCGGGAGGCGGACGATCTCGAGTGGCCCCTCGATCAGCGCGAAGCGGACAAGATTCGCCTGCGCGCCTCCCCCCTGTTCCGCGAGGCGGCAGCCGCCCTGGATCGTATTGAGACCAAGCACGATCTGGACATGGAGAGCCGGATTGCATTGCGCCAGGCGCTGACGCAACACGCGCGCGACTTTGTAGCGAGCGGCGGCGCAGCAGAACCGGACGTTCCAGACACTGCACCCGAGCGATGGTCACGGCGCGAGGGCCGCAAGGAAAACCCTGTCGCCTTCATCCGCCGTGTTTACGCGCCATGGCTCAACCGCGGACTCACGCGGGCCCATTTGCTGACGCTCGACCGGGCGCTTTATTCAGCACTTGCCGTCTGGATGCACCGTCACCCCGAAACAGAATTCCCCGAGCTTATCTCGCCGGGCGACGAAGCCTTGGACATCCTCGCCCGCCGCGCACGCGAGGGTCGCACCAGAAAGTAAAATTATTCTGGCATCGTTTTACATATCGTGTTATTCATACTGAACCGGCTTTAACAGCCGCGCGTTCAATGCGTCCCCCTCATCAAAGTCGCAACACTGGTTGCGTGCCTCCGCACGCAAGGAGCCCCGACATGTCTGACAGAAAGGACCGGCCTTCCCTCGATCATCTGCGCATCATCACGGAGAAAGAGGTGATCTCTCTAGTGCCTTATACGGGGCAACACATCCGGAGGCTTGAAAAGGCCGGGAAGTTTCCCCGGCGCATCAAGCTCGGCGAGAACCGGGTCGGATGGCGATTGATCGACATCGAGGATTGGCTGAAGGCGCGCTTGCCAACCCAGGTCTATTGCGCCGATCCTGAGCCCGCAGAAATCTTCTAGGTCGTAGACCGAGATTGGCTGGAGAGCGACCTGCCCGTTTCCCGCAACCGATAAGGGCAGGCCGCTGTCAGAGGGCACTATTTCAGCGGCAAGAACAGGTCCGCGACCGCCTCATGCTCCGGCACCTCCGGGAAAAAGCTCAGCCGCTGGCAATAGATCGGGAAGTCACGCGCTTCCTCGCCACTGGACGGAAGCCAGTCGCGATAAAGATAGAGCGCGGCGGCCTCCAGATTGTCGGTGTAGCCAACGACACGCAAGACCGCGCAGCGTCCGCCGGGAATCTCGCCAATTTTGATCTCTTCGCCGTTCGCCTCCACCGGTTGGTTGATCCCAACGCAAAGGTCCACGCTGTAATCCGCAGGTGATCGAGGACGCCGCTCGGAACGCCACACATTGAAGGTCGGATGTGTTCTGGGATGCAGGCCGGCGGCGGTGCGCCATGCGATAAACCGCTGGATGGTCGCACCGAGCGTCGCCGGGTCTCCCCGATGCTCTACGATCGCCACCGGCGTGGTGGGCACATCGCGAATCATCACGTCTTCAGTCGTAAAAGTCTTCTGCATGCGCTTGCTCCTCGCGTTGTCGAGAGGCCCGAAGGCCGCAAGCCACGGCTCCCAGTCGGGAGACGTCCGGAACGACGAAGGCGATTGCCCGAACCGCTGCCGAAAAGCGCGGGCGAAGGCGTCCGGCGCATCGTAGCCAGCATCCATCGCTATCTCCGTGACGCTTTCCGCATCCCTGTAGGCAAGCCGGTATGAAGCGCGCTTCATCCGAGCAAGTTGGATATAGCGATGCACCGGCAGCCCGAAGGTCGCCGTGAACTGCCGGTGGAAATGATATTTCGAGTAGGCCGCGACGCTGCTCAGTTCGTCCAGATCCATGTCCTCGCCCAGACGGCGGTCTATGTGATCCAGCACCCGTTGCATCCGGGCATGGTAGTTTCGAAGCGCCGCCTTCATCGTTCTATCCTCTGTGGCCGCACCAGCTAAGCGTATTCATACATGACGCACTCGACCGATCTTGCGGTTTTGTCCGCCTATCGCAGCACCTCAGAGAGGACCGTTTATCAATACCCGATTGGCGAAAAGGGACGTTTGCTCATTCTTATCGAGCATCATTGACGATCCTGCGGTCGGATCGCTTCAGGTCGCTTGCCAGCGAAAGGTGAGAGATCGGGCGGTATCCGGAGTCGCGTCAGGGATTCTGCGGAGTCGCGCGTTTGCGAAAGGTGAGAGATTGGGCTGGCGGTATTCCTGACCAGCCATTTCCTTGGTTTGCGCACAGCCAAAGGTGAGACTTTGGGCGGCGCGAAAGGTGAGATTCCGGAAAAGTGAATTTCACTTCTTGACGTCTCACCGATGGATCAGACACGCTTGCACTGTTCGCATGCGGAAGATCGACGACACCACCACCTACGCTGAAGGATTCGAGGAAACTGCCCCAGCACGGCTCCCGAGCCGGCTTTTGGCCACCGACATGAAGGTGTCGGGCGAACCGCTCGATCCCGGCCAGATGGGCCGCATCATCAAGCCCCGCGAGCTGGTCGATATCGTCGAACTCACGCCGCTCAACCGCAGCGAAACCATTCTCTACAACCAGCTGCTGGCCAATGCCTGGAACAACATTCGCACCCAGCCCGTGCACAAGGTCCTGAAAGCCTCCTTGCGCGGCAGCCATCAGAGCAACGACCGGCTCGAAGAGGCCTTCGACAAGCTGATGGGCGCCTGGGCCAAGATCCGCGCCCGCGATCCCGCGACCGGCACCATGGCGACCTTCCGTGTGCACCTGCTCGGCACCAACAAGGAAGAGGACCGGGACGACGGGTATTTCTACTATACGTTTCCGCCCGACCTGCTTGCCGTCATTCAGCAATCCAAGGCCTGGGCCACGATCAAGACCCACATCATGTACGCGCTGCGCTCCAAATACTCGATCCGCCTCTACGAGATGGTCGAGCGGCGCATCGGCATGGTCAAGCAGCACGAGCAGTCCACCGTCGACGAACTGCGCGCCATGCTCGGTGTTCCCGACGGGAAGCTCGAGCGCTTCGCCGAGTTCAACAAGCATTGCCTCAAGCCCGCATTGGCGGAAGTGAACCAGCTCACGGATTTCCGGGTCGAGGTCATGGCCATCAAGAAGGGCCGCGCCGTCGAAAAGCTGCAGCTGGCCTGGTTCAAGAAGACGCCCAAGGAGATGCAGGACGCCTTCGACGAACGCGAGCGCAGCCGCGTCGGCCGCCAGGCCCGCCTCAACGGCAGCGTCGAGCTGATCCGCTTCGATGAAGCCGGCTGATAACGCTGCCGCCCAATCTCTCACCTTTGAGTCTGAACTGCCCGAACGCGCCCATGCGCCGCCCGCTTTCTCACCGCTGAGCGCCCGGTCTCTCACTTCAAGCGCCCCTTCCCTCACCGCTCATCGCCCAATCCCTCACCTAACCCGCCCATTTCCTCACTTTTCGCCCGGTAAGTCACTGATCCGATAGATCGATTCCGGCCCTGAAATTGAATCTTGAATCTTGAAATAAAAGAATCCGTCCGCGCCACGTGAAACACCGGCATGCAGGCGGCTCGCATGCGCTCGCCGTATATCGAATGGCCGCTCAAGGCGGCCATAAGCGTTGGTCCCCTCACCCTGCGCTCGCGCGAAGCGCTCGCTCCGCCGCACCTGATGGCAATGGAATCCGCTATCGCGGATGAGACATGTGAGGGACGCAGACAGCCCCGTCTGACTTCAGCACAATGGTCTGTGCTCACGGTAAGGCCGCAAAGGGGGCTTGGCGGGTGGGAGCTTGTGTGTACCAACCATCGGGCCGCCCGGCAGTCTCCTCGTGGATAGGCCGTGTCCGGGCATGTAAGCCTGCCTGATGCACCTGAACGATCGAAGGCGCAGGTCCCCTACCCTCTTCCGCAGGCGCGATGTGGAGCCGTCTTATTAGCGTGCGGTTTCTGACCCGCCCAATCTCTCACCTTTGAGCCTGCACCGACCGGCTCGTAACCTTAGGGATTCCGCGTCAAAGGTGAGACGACGCCCAGTTTCTCACCTTTCGAATCGGCCTGAGGATGGATGGGTGTCCGGTCTTGGTGCCGGGCCGCAAGTCGTTCAGGCTGTTCGCGTGACCAACGATCCCGTCCTCATCGCCTATGCCGTCCGCCGCGCGGGCAATACCAACAAGCCGGTCTGGACCCGTGTCGGCTGCGCCTACCCGCACGAAACGGGCGCCGGCCTGACCGTCGTGCTCGATGCGATGCCTGCAGATGGGCGCATCGTTCTTTTGGAGCGCGGCGAGGATGACGACGAGCGCATCCAACGCGAGGCCGCGCGCTTTGCGATGAGCAAGTGAGCAAGTCCCCAGTTGGGCACTTGTCCCCGACGCCTCGTGAACGCGCTCTAAAAGCAGCGAACTATCCACAACTTCTTCGTCGATTGTGTCAGTCAGCACAGTACGCACCAGGCCCGCCGAGCCATCTCAATTCGCCCTGAATGCCAGGAGCTCTCCGATACGCTTGATGTGCGAATGGAGGTTCACATGCCCAAAGCACCCGAGCGACCGATCAGTGTCGTTGTTAATGAGGACGGCACCGTGGGAGTCATCTGCGGCCTGGCGGATACCTCTCCCGAGCAGCGTGCCGAGAAGAAGGCGGTTGGCGCCCGATGCGGCCATGTCAAACGCCTGCTTGCCCGCGGCGAACCGCTCAAGGGCAAGCTGCTGCAGTTTGCTCTCGATACGATCAGCGATGACCGGATCGCCGCGAAGCTCATTGCCGGCGAAAAGCTCGACGATTACGAGCTGCACCTGATGCTCGACGTCTACCTGCTGCACCGAAAGCTTGGATCAGCGTGACCAAGCCTGTGCTTGGGCAGACCCACAGTTGAGCACTTGCCCAATCAACGAAAGCTCCGGCTCACCAAAAACCATGGCCGCGCGGGCAAGTCTTTCGCCAGCCACCGCGATATGGGCCTAGCCGCCCTCGCCCGGCGCGCGCAAGGCCAAGGCGAGCGGCCTTTCAGGCCGGCCCTGCGCGCTTGTCGAGCGGCGTCTTGAACGGCCTTCGCGACGGCGGCTCCGAAAACCATGGCAGCGCAACTGCGCCATTGCCCAAGTGGCGGCTTACCCAAATCCGCACTTGCAGGAATGACGGTTTGCATAAGCGGGCAAGCGTGCGGATGCAGACTTGCGCCACCGAGCATCTGCGCCGATGCGCAAGAAAGCGCTTGGCCAATTGAACGAATACGGTAGCCTTTATTCATACGAGTACCAATTTCCCCAAATCTATATTTGCCCGTTTGGGCGTTTGAAGGTTTCATGATCATCACTTTTGCCTCTTCCAAGGGAGGCGTCGGCAAGTCGACCACCTGCGCCTGCATCGCTGCCGCGCTCGCGCTCGAAGGGCAGCGCGTCCTGCTCATCGATCTCGACCAGAACCGCACCCTCGACCGTTGGGCGAGGAAAGCGCCGATCGCAGGGCTTAGCGTCACAGCCATCGATCCCCAGAAATTCGGCGGGTTCTTCCGCGACGCGGAGGCCTCCGGCGAATACGACCATATCTGCATTGACCTGCCGGGGAGCAGGGAGGTCACTTTGTTCAAGGCGCTCGCGCGCTCGGACCTGGTGGTCATCCCGGCTCAGGCATCCGAGCCGGACTTACGCGAGGCGCTCGTCGTGGTCGGCGACATCCGCGACGTCAACGAGACCACCAATCGCGACATTCCCTACCGGCTGCTCCTGACCAAGGTCTATCCCTTGCGCACCCGCGTCACCGACTTCGCATACCGCGAGCTCGAGCGGCTTGGATTGCCGCTCTTCCGCACGGCGCTCGTCGAGCGCTCGGCCTACCGCGAGATGTTCCTGAACGGGCAGCCGCCGACGATTTCCGAAGCAGGGAAGGGGGCGGGCCTGGAGGTCACGAACCTCCTCGCAGAGATCCGCGCCATCGTCGAAGGCGCGCAAGAAGACATCAGAAAGGCAGGATGACCATGAAGAGCGAACGCGCACCGTTTGCGCCCGTATCTCCCGACATCGATGACGACAAGCTGGAGCGCCTGGCCGCCGACAAAGGCGTTGGCGCGCTCGTGAAGCCCGTCGCCAACAGGGCAGGGGAGGGGACGCGCAAGCCGGCGGAGAGCGTGCGGCCCGTTCCGTCGCCCGATGCAACACCGCGCAGCGAAATAAAGAGCCTGAACCTAGAACTGCCGGTCTATGTCTGGACGGAGCTGAAAATCCGCGCAGCGCAGCAGCAGACCACCTTGAAGCACGTCGTGATGAGCGCTCTCGTGAAGGACGGCGTGACCATCAGGGACGCCGACATGATCGAGGATGGACGGCGGTTGCGATAACGCCGTGCTTCGGGTTAGGAAGCGCGCCGCGCATTTGATCTCTGCCGAAGCTGGCGATCAATGCCGGTTCTAGAGATGCGCATCTTCATCAGGCTCTCGCTGACGCCAAAAAAACGCGCAGCTTCTTTCGAGTCTGCACTCCCTGCGAGTACTTTCAGAGCTGCTTCACGCGGGATCAGAAGTGCGGCCGCGAGCCAGTCCGCCTCGTCTTCCTGCTCAGCACTGTAATTGTCGAGAAACATGAGCCCATGTGGAGAGGTGACCATTTGCGCGGGTTCGTGCTCTAAAACAATATGCGCGATCTCATGCATCAGGTCGTTGTTGCGTCGCGTCTGGCTGTGCGCCGAGTTCACGATGATGAATCGTCCTTCCGGGAGGGTGAGGGTGACGGCCGACCAGCTTGATTCATCGCGGACAAGCAACTGGTCACGACTTTTGCGATTCAGGTCAGGGATGTCGTCTGGTGTCCAGACAGTAATACCGAGGTGCGCGGCCAGTGCGTCCGGCGATAGCGGCCCGAACTTGTCCACGTCGAGGTCGCGGCGGAATCCATAGGCCACGTTCTCGCACCACGTTTTGAAGCCCCTCCTGAAATCCCCCATCCGATTTTACCTCCGCCCCGATGCGTGACGTTGGGCGGCCAGAATCATCTCGGCGAGAGCGTGAGCCGTCTCCTGCGACACCTCTTTCTTTCTCTTGAAATGAACACGCGCGACCGCTTCCTGGCCGATCTTCGGCGCGCCTGCGACCGAACTGACCTCGATTCCAAGCCAGTCGCAGATCTTCCTGAAATTCTCCAGGTCGGGCAGGTGCCCATGTTCTACGCGCGACAGCGTCGCTGAACTTATACCGATCTCGGCTGCGGCAGCTCTCAGCCCCTGATTGCCGCGCTTCTTTGCAATCAGTCTCCCCAGGCTTTCCAAGGTGATCATCTGGCGGCACCTTCTCCTTCTCTGTTTCACATATGAGACAAACGTTGACATGCGAAACGGCATCTGGCATCGTTTCACATGTGAGACAGATTCTCACGAGAAGGGGGCGGGTGGCAAGCCACCTCGCTGAAAAACTAACAACGGGTTGAGGCTCTGTGCGGGCAGTACATCTGTCTGGCGGATCAGAAGGGACAATGGCAATGCAAGAGGCTGAAGCGAAAGCGAAAGATAAGACGGTCACGATCACCGTCGACGGTACACCGTATGAGGTGCCGAAGAAGGATTTCATCACCTACGAGGAGGTCGTGACCCTGGCCTACCCCGACTATCCCCAGCACCCGGAGATGACCTACTCGGTCACCTACTCGCGGGGCCACGGCGACAAGCCGGAGGGCATCCTGTCCCCAGGCGGCAAGGTGAAGGTCAAAGAGGGGATGGCTTTCCGTGTCAATCGCACTGGCCAATCATAATCCCGACGTCCGCCGTCTTCTCGAAAAGGGGTACGCGCTGCGTCTCGACAGCGCGCACCTCGTTGTTCGCGACATCCCCTATATTGACACCACCGGCGGGCTGAAGTGGGGCGCGTTCGTGACGGTACTGGTGTTCAAGGACAAAGAGCTTGTTCAGCAGCAGGACCATCAGGTCTTTTTCGCCGGGTCCGTGCCATACGGCTTGAACGGACAGCCTATCCCGAACCTGGCTGGTGGCCAGTTGAGCATCCCGCTTGTGAAAAAGGATGTGGTGGTCGAGCGATCATTTTCAAATAAGCCGCCGAAGGGCTTTGCCGATTTCTTCGAGAAGATTGAGCACTACACGAACGTCGTCGCAGGTCCCGCGATCGAGAAGTTCAAGGTCAGCCCCTTCACGTTCGCCGTGGATACGGACGAGGCCCCGGTGTCCGTGTTCAAGTTTCAGGATACGCTTACGAGCCGCGCCGAAATTGGCGATCTCGCCAGCCTGCTCAAGAATGACGTCATCGCGATCATCGGCTTGGGCGGCACCGGCGCCTATGTCCTCGACTACATGGTCAAGACGCCAGTCAAAGAAATCCATGGCTTCGACGGGGATGACTACTTTATCCACAATGCCTACCGCTCGCCTGGTGCGGTGCTCGAGGCCGAGTTCCGCAAGGGCAAGGCGGAGGTGTATCAGGGCCGCTACGATAATTTCAGGAACGGACTGTTCCTGCACCGGAAGTATATCGACCGCTCCTGCGCCGCGGATCTCGCCGGCGTTACCTTCGCGTTCGTCTGTGTCGACAAGGGTTCTGCGCGCGCCGAGATTTTCGATCTCCTGATCCACCTTGGCATCCCGTTTATCGATGTGGGCATGGGGCTGAACAGGAAGCAAGGTCCATTGTCTGGAACACTTCGAGCGACCTTCAGCCCCGACGGGGAAGGCGACCGGGTTCGCGCGCAGGGTTGGGCGGAAATGACGGATCTGCCCGACGACCAGTATCGTCGCAACATACAGATATCGGAGTTGAACGCGATGAATGCGGCTGTCGCGGTGATCCGTTACAAACAACTTCGCGGTTTCTACTTCGACGAGTTCCCGGCGCAGCACCTGCTGATGGAGACGGGAAGCCTGCGCGTCCTTTCGGAGAGCCTGCCTTGAAAAGCATCGCTCTCAAGCACGTCATACATCTCCCACGCCAGTTGGAGCCGGGCATACTCTACGTGTCGCAGGAATATGCCGTCGCGGGGCATCTCTGCGCCTGCGGCTGCGGCAACAAGGTCATAACGCCCCTCGGCCCGGCAGAGTGGTCTTTTTCGGAAAAGGCTGGTCTGGCGTCACTGCGTCCGTCGATCGGAAACTGGCAGCTCGCGTGCCGGTCGCATTACGTTATCAGCAGCGGTCGAATTTGTTGGGCTCCGGCCTGGTCTGATATCCAGGTCAAGGCGGGACGAGAGATCGAGCAAGCTCGCAGGGAAGCACATTACCGTGCCCTTGACGGTCAGCGGACCCTCTGGGGTCGTCTTCGCAACTGGGTACTTTCCCTCTTCAAATGATGTTGAAATCGGCCGCATCCGCCCCGCGGGCGGACCGGGCTCTCGTGAACGGAACCCCGAGGCGGGTTTCCGCCATCCGGCTTCGATCCCTTGCGGAGTGCTGCACCGCCGCGTGATGAGGGCAGGGGGACCCGCTAGGGTCGATGCGTGACGACGACAGAGCCGATCGCCGACCTTGCAATCCATCCCGACGCCGAAGCTCTCGCGCGGTTCGATCATCCGAGCAGGCACCTGTCCGCGTGGCGCGGCACGCTCATCGCAAAAGCATGGATCGGGGCTGATCTCGCCTGCTTCTTCGGCAGAGCACGCGCTATCGCATTATGTATTGGCGTTTCATGAAGCGGACGGGTTCCGGCCTGTAATGGATGGGCAGGACATGACTCAGGCCGAGATAGGCACGGTCTTTGAGATCGATGTCCTGGCTAAGTCAGACGGGCGGTCGATCGTGCAGCGCGCCGATCCTGTCAGGTGATTTCCATAGCATTTATTGCTGCGGTGCATCGTGACTTGCGTGCTCAGCACGCCATCATCCTTCGCGGTTAACCCCAACAAAAGAAGGATGATCATGTCTGCCAATGCACTGAAGTTCACCACCCATGAAGGCGTCGCCAAGGTCGTGCCGCTCGACACCGTGCGCCTCATCAAGCCGATGACTGACGACGACAAGACACGCGCCAAGGACTCCCTGAAAGAGAAAAGGGGCATCGACATCGATGCAGCGCGCGTGAATGTGCGTATCGAGTTCGGCGACAAATCTTCGAAGCTGGCGCAGGAATCCCTGGACGCGCTCCGCGAGCAGGGGATCGCGCTCGTCAACATGGGCTCCGACCGTTACGTGCCGGCCACCAACATCACCGGCGCCGAAGCCTTCACCAAGGAAGATGCCGAGCGGCTGAAAGGAGAGGACTACACCCTCAAGCAGACCTTCCGCTCCAAGGTCGAGACCAAGGCCGGAACGGTGCTGTCCTCGGCCACGCCGGTGCAGATCATGGATCGCCGCGCCAAGGCGATGGAGGCCGTGCCTGCCAACAGCAACAACAAGAAGCCGATGGCGAAGCCGGCTTGATCTGGAAGGAGGCAGCCAGACTGGGGATGAATGCCCCGCTGGTTGTTTCCGACGTTGACATGATTATCTCATTTTTGATATGATAAAGGCGATGGGGTGGACGGTATCCACATTGAATTCGACTGTGGATGCGGAGCTCGAAGAGCTTCCCGCGGATATGCGGGCACGCCTCGTCCGGCTCTCCGGCCTAATCGAGGCACATGGGCTGGACGCCTTGCCACGCGATGCCGTCGACCATCTGGAAGATAAGCTTTGGGAGCTGCGGATCAGGGGGAAGTCAGGGATATCGCGGGCACTCTACGTCACGGCGACCGGACGGCGCATCGTGATCCTTCGTGTCTTTGTGAAGAAGACCCAGAAGACGCCACGCCGAGAACTGAATATCGCCCGCGAGCGGGCAAAGGACGTGAAATGACGAAGATTTCTGATCTCCACAAGAAGTGGCTGAAGGACCCGGAGTACCGTAAGGAGTATGAGGGACTAGAGGATGAGTTTGCTCTGTCCGCGGCGATTATCGAGGCGCGGGCGCGCGCCGGCCTGACCCAGGACGAACTCGCCGCCAAGATGCAGACGTCGCAGAGCGCCATTGCGCGACTCGAGAGCGGTAAGTCCATTCCTTCCGCGCGAACTCTAAAACGATTTGCCAAAGCCACCGGAACGAGGCTTCGTATCACTTTCGAGCCGGCAAAAGCCAAGAGGCCGTCCGAAGGACGCGCCGGCAAGTCATACAAGTAATCATTTCAAGCACGTTTTACTTCGGGGGACTTAGTGGGGCAAAAGCAAAAGAACAAGCGCAACGTGGCGCGCATTGCGCCACGCGAAGCCGCTTTGAAGCGCCGCATACGGCGCCATCTCCAATCAATGGGGTTTCAGAAGTCGAGCTACGGAGGGTTCGAAGTCCACGGGTCTGACAAGGACATCATCCGCTCGTTGCACAATCAGCACCGCAACGGGCGCGTCGCAAACAACCAACGCTTTCTGGATGAGCGACTGCCGGCGCTGTTGCACCACTTTGCATCGGGCAAAGACGTCGATCCTGCACGGATCACTCCTGTCTTAGAGCGGGTAAGGAGCGACACAGAAGAAAGCGAGCTGTTTCGCTTGGCGTCGCTAACATGGTCTGTGCCTGTTTCGAATGGGTTCGGCCGGCGGCTGCGCTATCTGGTCCGCGACGACCACAACGGAAAGCTCATCGGCCTTATCGCCATCGGCGACCCAGTATTTAATCTATCGGTCCGGGACAATCTGATCGGTTGGGACGCCAAGGATCGAAGCGAGCGACTGGTCAATATTATGGACGCGTATGTCCTGGGAGCCTTGCCGCCTTACAACATGCTGTTAGGCGGCAAGCTCGTCGCATCGCTCGTCCGCAGCAGGGACATCTATGATGATTTTACCAGGGCTTATGGCGGGACGACCGGGATCATCTCAGGCAAGGAAAAGAAGGCGCGTCTGCTTGCCGTCACGACTTCCTCATCTCTCGGCCGATCATCAGTTTATAACCGACTGAAGCTCGACGGCGTCGAGTACTTCAAATCGATCGGTTACACAGGCGGCTGGGGACACTTCCATATCACGGATGGTCTGTTCAATGATCTGCGAGAATACCTGCGGACAATCGATCATCCCTACGCCGACCACCACAGATTTGGCCATGGCCCGAACTGGCGGTTGAGAACCACCCGCGCAGCCTTCGCCGCCCTTGGATTGAAAGAAGACATACTGAAGCATGGCATTCAGCGCGAGGTATTCCTGTGTGAACTGGCCAGCAATGCCGCTGCGATTCTCAGGGGCGGGAAGGCGCGCCCGAACCTCTCGACCTTGCTCTCAGCGAGTGAAGTCGCCGCCCTCGCAGTGGAGAGATGGATGCTGCCCCGCGCGGAACGGCAGCCGGAGTATCAATCATGGTCAGCATCGGCCATCGCGTTACTCGTCAAAGAGCAGCGCGCCAAAATCAAACTGGTGCCGTCTACGAACAGGCGGCTCGCATGATCGAGAAGGGCTAGCCCGATGCCTGCCACACTGGATACATGGCAGCAGAAGCTTGAGAGCCATTTTTCACAGCTCGCGCTCTCAAGGCCCGTTGTCGAGTTCCCAGTGTTCGCGCTCGAGCACGACCTGACAACTGACGACATTCAGGAAATAAGAGACTTACTCAGGCAGCGGCTACGGGCGCGTCTGCCCCTCCGTCAGCACTGGCTTGTTTGGGTCGTCTACGCTGCAGAACTCGGCTACGGCTACGATGGTCAGGAATACTGGCAATCATTCGAAGACCAGATGCCGCTATGGCGCGAACAAGCCTCTCGCCGATCGCTCCGTAGCTGGTTCAGCCAGTTCCAAAAGGCATATGGGGGCATCATACCCGAGGGCCCCTGGGCCGAGCATTTTTCGGTGATCGCGTGGCCAATCACCCATTCCATTCTTCCAAGAGATCTCCAGGGACAATTCGCTCGACTGCTTTATACGCTACGCTTCGAAATTGCCTCATTGCCGCGCTCCTCGGAAGACATCGGGGAGTTCATCAGATCCCATTCGCCCTCCGGCTCTTCCCGCTTCGAGAATCTTCTTGAGCAAACCGGATTGACTGGACGCCTGGTCCTCGCACTCGCCCAACAAGAAAGCAGTCAAGAGGCCCCTGTCATCCATCCTCCGACTCTGGCCCGGATCACTTCTGATCTTGAGCAGCGTCAGAGCTCACGGGATTGGCTTCGCGACGCTCGCGCCGTGCTTCGCAATGCGCGCATTCAGGCAGGCACAAGCTTTGGGTCGGGGGCACGTCAGCCCGTTTCCACCGGCCAACCGGCGCAGCACCTCCCCCAAACAGTCGGGCTTCTTGCCCGCCAGTCAGCCGCTGGCGAATGGACCCTCGGCGTAGCCTATCCTGATTTTCAGATGATTCTGGGTGCCTGCGGGATGGCGCCGGAAGCACTGAGTGCTGCGGACGTCACCCTCGCGGATCAACCTTCGTCTTCAATGCCGGCGCGGGCCCTGCTGGCGCTTTCCCGAAGGACACGCGCCATTGATTCTCTTTCCGATGTCGTGGGGAAGCCGCTATGCAGACTGAAGCCCGCGTTGGAGCCGCTTTCGAGCTACCTGAATGAATTGCGGCTTGAGGGTAGCCGATCATGGCTGCTGAGAGTTCAAGGCGACGGCAGCGCCCGCCAAGTGCGCAGTCACCATGTACGCGCCGGAGAAACGTATCTCTATCTCTCGCAGGCTCCAGTTCCAGACAGCATCGTACAAGATCTTGGCCTG
>JBFWYV010000018.1:0-31136 GCA_050186055.1 Hyphomicrobiaceae bacterium
TCTCACCCCCGCACCGTCACGGCCCCGGAGGGTGCAGACTACGGCAAGTCTCCGCTTTCGCAGTGACAGCGGCGAGCCACGTGGATGGCCGCCGTCCTCCGGGACGACGTTCCCACGTCGCCCCGGCGCGGCCATGACGGTCTCTCGTAGGGCGAACGTCTCACCTCCCCACAGCCGTCACGGCCACGAAGGTGGCCGCCTACGGCAAGCCTCCGCTTGCTCAGTGCCAGCGGTGAGCCGCGTGGATGGCCGCCGTTGTCCGAGCCGACGTTCCCACGTCGCCCCGGCGCGGCCATGACGCTTTTATCGGGCGACCATCAGACTCTCGGGTGAACGTCAGGATGCCGAGCCGGCTAGCCAGTCGAATACCTCGGCATGACCGTGAGCAGCCCAGAAGTGCCCCTCGCCGTGCAACAATGTCAGACGCGCATCAGGGATCGCTGCGGCGAGCCGGGTGACCGCCGCATACGGAACGGTGCGGTCCTCCGTGCCGAGCCAAAGCCGTGTCTCGGCATTCACTGCTGCCGGATCGGACGTCCACGGCTGGTCGAAAAGCTTGAGATCGCAGACTGCGCCGGCCGCGTGCTGCGCCAGTCCCGTTCTGAAGGATTGGGCAAGCTGGCGACGGACCAGCGGTTCGCTGAGCGTGGCACGGTCGATCGAATGGCTGGCCACCGACGCCAGCGAGACTGCGGCCACCGGCGCGAGCAGCAGCATCCTGCGATAGAGCCGGAAGAGCGCGGTCGCGGCGCCCGGAACCCGAGGCAGGATGCGCAGGAACAGCCGATGACATGCCCTGAGTTCATCCGCTCGCAGAAGATGGATGGGACCGACAGGGCTGACCAGCGCCATCCGCGATATGCGCGATCCCGCCAGCGCGGCCAGCGCGACCGCGTACGGACCGCCGCCGGATATCGCCAGCAGCGCGCACGAGCGAACGGCGAGCCGGTCCATCAGATCCATCATGTCCTGGGCATGCGCATCGATGCTCGGCTGCGGATGCAGGCTGGTGCCGCCATAGCCCCATCTGTCGGGACAGATGAGCCTGAGACCCTTCTCGGCTGCAATCGCGTGCGCGCCGACAAACTTGAGCCGCGAGCCGGGCGTGCCATGTAGCGCCAGGACAGGTCGCCCGTTGCGGGCCCCATAGGCTGCAAACCGGACGATCCTGCCATCGCACAGCCTGAGCGCACCGCCATCGCCTGCCTCGGTGGAAGTCGTATCGCCCATCGGGCGGAGATGACTGAAGAGGTCGGGGCCGCCATCGATCGTAGCGTCCATATCCCGCGCATCCATCCTTCCGACGCTGATGTTCAGTGTAGATACGGTGAATCTATTGCGATGGTGCGACAGCCATGATGCCTGGACCTGGCCGTTCCGGGAACTGCCCGGCAGTCACACGCCTGCAATGAGAATCTGCTCGGGATCGGCACGGCGGGACGGGTTACAGGGGATCGAACATGATCGGCACAACTCAACCGGAATATCGGGCAATCTTCATTTCCGACCTGCACCTGGGCACGCGGTCCTGCCGCGCTGACGCCATTCTGGATTTCCTGCGCGATTACGATGCAGACACCATTTATCTCGTGGGAGACGTTGTCGATTTCTGGCGGCTGCGGCACGCGCCGTTCTGGCCCCAGCAGCACAACGACGTCATCCAGAAGCTGTTGCGAAAGGTGCGCAAGGGCAGTCGCCTGGTTTTCATTCCGGGCAATCACGATGAAGCGCTGGGCGGATACTGCGGCGCCCAGTTCGGCGGCATCGAGGTGATGAGCGAGACGGTTCACGAGACGGCCGACGGCCGGCGGCTTCTCATCCTTCACGGTGACGCCTTCGACGGCATGGTGAATTGCGGCAGGTGGTTGAGCGTCCTCGGCGATCGTTCCTACAAGCTCGCGCTATGGAGCAACAGGCTCGTCAACCGGGCCCGTCATCTCGCAGGCTTCGGCGAGTGGTCGCTGGCTGCATTCCTCAAGCAACACGTCAAGCAGGCGGTGAAGTTCATCGAACGCTTCGAGCACGCCGTTTCGGCCGAGGCTCAGCGCAGGGGCTTCGATGGCGTGGTCTGCGGCCATGTCCATCATGCCGCCGACAAGACCGTGAACGGCATCGCCTATCTCAATTGCGGCGACTGGGTCGAGAGTTGCACGGCGCTGGTCGAGGACCGGCAGGGACGAGTGCATCTTGTCCGCCGGCGGGATCGCCAGCCCGCAGCGTCGTCTCTCGCAACCGCCGAGACCGAACTCGCCGCCGCCTGACCGCCCGCCCCGTCATGGCCGCGCCGGGATGACGTCAACGGCGGCCATTCACGCGGCTCATCGCGAGCACTGAGCTTGCGGATGCTTGCCGTAGGCGGCCACCTTCGTGGCCGTGACGGTGCGGGGGGAAGACTGTCGACCCACGCCCACGACAGCACGTCATGGCCGCGCCGGGACGACGTGGTGACGTCGTCCCGGACAACGGCGGCCATCCACGTGGGTTACTGCCTCATTCGCGGTTGCTGGTCAGCTTTTCGATCTTGGCCTGCATCTTTGCGAATTCGGCCTTGAGCTCGGCCAGTTCGTCCGCCGTATCGCTGCCCGGCTTGCCGGATGCGTCGGCAGACTTCGCTTCCCCCGCCGCCGGCGCGGCAGCGGCATTCGGCTCATGCGGAGGGCGCGCGGCGAACGGCGGCCACATCGACATTGCCTGCTCGAACATCGCCATGTTCTTGCGGGTCTGCTGCTGCATCGCCTCGAAGGCCGCGGCCCCGAACGGGTTTTGCTGGAACAGGTGCGAGAACTGCGTGCGGAACCGCTCCTGTTCCTTAGCCAGGTTCTCCAGGCTGAACTGCAGGTAGCTGGGCACCATCTTGCCCATGGCGTCATCGTAGAAGCGGATGAGCTGGCGCAGGAACGGCACCGGAAGCAGCGTCTGGCCGCCGGCCCGGCCCTCCTGCTCGACGATGATCTGGGTCAGGACCGAGTGGGTCAGGTCATCGCCGGTCTTGGCGTCGTAGACGACGAAATCCCGGTCCTGGCGGACCATCGCGGCGAGATCCTCCAGCGTCACGTAGGTACTGGTCTCGGTATTGTAGAGGCGCCGGTTCGCATACTTCTTGATGACGACTGCCTCGCGCTTCTCGCTCTGAGTTTCGGCCTTGTTGAGCATGGCGGTGACAGCCTTGAAATTGCCTATCGGTTAATCATGCTGCGTTGCAAGAGAGTAACACATGGCGGACATCGCCGGCCAGTCCAAATCGCCGCGTTGCCAACACCGTCCGGTATGAGCCCGTCGAGCCGGGATTGCTGCGTTGCGGTCGTCGGCCGTGGCATTGCCGTATCCGCTGGCAATTCGTCAGGCGGGAGTTGCCGGCATTTATCGCAGTGGCATGCCGGAAGATCCGCTGCTACTGTTGAACCATACTGCAAGGCAGCATACTTGCCGCACAGCACCAAAGTTGATCTGCGATTGAGAGCTGCCGCTCCCTCAGGATCTGACAGCGCTTCGCGACCCATACAAGTCCGAAAGAGAGGCATCCCATGGCCAATGACGCAGATACCATTGTGATCGCCAGCGCCGCCCGTACCCCCGTCGGCTCGTTCAACGGGGCGCTTTCGAGCCTGCCCGCACATGAGCTCGGCAAGGTCGCAATTCAGGCTGCGATTGAGCGTGCAGGGATCAAGGCGGGCGACGTCAACGAGGTGATCATGGGCCAGATCCTGACTGCGGGCGCCGGTCAGAATCCGGCCCGGCAAGCCTCGGTCAATGCCGGCATCCCGGTGGAAAGCCCGGCCTGGGCGATGAACCAGCTCTGCGGCTCGGGGCTGCGCGCCGTCGCGCTCGGCGCCCAGCAGATCCAGTCGGGCTCCGCCGCCATCGTCGTGGCCGGCGGCCAGGAGAGCATGAGCCAGGCGCCGCACTGCGCCCAGTTGCGCGACGGCGTCAAGATGGGCGATTTCAAGATGATCGACACCATGATCAAGGATGGTCTCTGGGACGCTTTCAACGGCTATCACATGGGCACCACCGCCGAGAACGTCGCCCGCCAGTTCCAGATCACCCGCGGTGAGCAGGACAAGTTCGCCGTTGCATCCCAGAACAAGGCGGAGGCGGCCAGGAAGTCCGGCCGCTTCAAGGACGAGATCGCGCCGGTGACGGTCAAGACCCGCAAGGGCGAAGTCGTCGTGTCCGATGACGAGTACATCAAGGAAGGCGTGACGCTCGAGTCGGTGAGCAAGCTTCGCCCGGCCTTCGATCCCAAGGACGGAACGGTGACCGCCGCCAATGCCTCCGGGATCAATGACGGCGCCGCGGCTGTCGTATTGATGACCGCGGCAGAGGCCAAGAAGAGGGGCATCAAGCCGCTGGCTCGTATCGTATCCTGGGCGCATGCCGGCGTCGATCCCGCGATCATGGGCACCGGACCGATCCCGGCCTCCAAGGCGGCGCTCGAGAAGGCCGGCTGGAAGGTCTCCGACCTCGACCTGATCGAAGCCAACGAGGCGATTGCGGCCCAGGCCT
The DNA here is from genome assembly GCA_050186055.1 of Hyphomicrobiaceae bacterium. Taxonomy (GTDB): domain Bacteria; phylum Pseudomonadota; class Alphaproteobacteria; order Rhizobiales; family Hyphomicrobiaceae; genus CAMDPA01. The sequence continues at coordinate 4,507 of JBFWYV010000018.1, forward strand.
GCGCCGTCAACAAGGGGCTTGGCTGGGATACCGACAAGGTGAACGTCAACGGCGGAGCGATTGCGATCGGCCATCCCATCGGTGCATCCGGCGCCCGCGTGCTGACGACGCTCCTATACGAGATGCAAAAGCGTGACGCGAAGAAGGGGCTCGCGACGCTTTGCATCGGCGGCGGCATGGGCATCGCCATGTGTGTTGAGCGCGCATGACGATGCTCGATTGATCCAAAAGTTGGACTGGCGCTCTGTCGGTCCAGGCCGCGCCCTTGCCGTTGGTCCCTCGGGCGATTAGGTGAGAGTTCCAGTTTGCCGCACCCCGCCGGCTCCCAGGGTTGGCGGGGTGATGTCTCTTGCGTCCGCAGGCGGATGTGGGAGGGTCGGCGCAGAGTTTACGTGTGAATCCGATGAAGTCGCTGCTACCAGTTCGAGCCGCACTTGCCTCCGCGCGTCGCCAGTCGGCGAGCCGCGCGGAGCGTGTATTCGCGTGGTTCGAAAGTTTGATCGAGCCGTTTACGCCGGAAGTGCCTTCCCGCCCGCCCAAAACGCTGTGGGCCTTCTACTGGCATTTCGTGAAGCCGATCTGGCCGGTGATCTTTGCATTGCTCGTGACGGGCGTGATCGGAGCGCTGATCGAACTCGCGCTCTACGCCTTCGTCGGCCGCATCGTCGACCTCATGCGCGGCGCCCGCGACCCGGCAACGTTCTTGTCGGACCACGGCAACACGCTGCTGTTCTGGGGCTTCGTTGCGCTGATCCTGCGCCCCATCATTTCGCTGCTGCACGACCTCCTCAAGCAGCAGGCGGTCGCGGGCTCGTTCACGTCTCGCATCCGCTGGCAGACGCACCGCTACGTGCTGCGCCAGAGCCTCGGCTTCTTCCAGAACGACTTTGCCGGCCGCATCGGCTCAAAGGTGCTGCAAACGGCAACGGCGCTGCGCGAGTCCGTGGTCCAGGTCACGGAAGCCGTCTGGTTTGCCGCTGTCCAGTGGATCGGAGCCCTCATCCTTTTCGCGAGCGCGGACTGGCGCCTCACACTACCGCTGTTCGGCTGGCTGGCGCTTTACGGACTGACGCTCCGCTACTTCGTCCCGCGCATCAAGGAGCTGTCCTACCACTCCTCCGAGGCGCGCTCGGTGCTGACCGGACGCATCGTCGACAGCTACACCAATATCCTCACGGTCAAGCTGTTCGCCCATGCCGAGCGCGAGGACTCGTCGGCGCTTCAGGTGATGGACGACCACCTCAACAAGTACCGTGCGAGTCAGCGCAACCTGACGCTCATGGAACTGGTGCTCTACTCCATCAACGGCCTGCTGATGACGACGGCGACGGGGCTCGCCATCTTGTTGTGGTCGTATGGCTGGGTCACCATCGGCGATGTAGCCCTGACGACGGCAGTGGTGATCCGCATCGTCGGCATGTCGGGCTGGATCCTTTGGACGGTGGCCGGCATCTTCGAGAACGTCGGCACGGTCGAGGAAGGGATGGACACCATCTCCCAGCCCAACACCGTCGTCGACAGTTCCGATGCGGTCGAGCTGAAGGTGCCGCGCGGCGAGATTTACTTCGAGCACATCGGCTTCCATTACGGCAAGGCAGCGGGCGGCATCATTGATGATCTCTCGTTGGTCATTCGCCCTGGCGAGAAAGTCGGCCTGGTCGGCCGCTCCGGCGCCGGGAAGTCGACGCTCGTCAATCTTCTGCTGCGCTTCTACGATCTGGAGCGCGGCCGTATTCTGATCGACGGCCAGGATATCTCCGGCGTGACGCAGGAGAGCCTGCGGTCTGCGATCGGGCTGGTGACACAGGATACCTCGCTCCTTCACCGCTCGATCAGGGACAATATCCTGTACGGACGTCCGGACGCCGGCGAGGAGGCGATGTTGTCCGCTGCGCAGCGGGCCCAGGCCGATAGCTTCATCCCCGAACTGGAGGACATGCGCGGCCGCAAAGGGTACCAGGCCCACGTCGGCGAGCGCGGCGTCAAGCTGTCGGGTGGACAGCGCCAGCGCATCGCCATCGCCCGCGTCCTGCTGAAGGATGCCCCGATACTGATTCTCGATGAGGCAACGAGCGCGCTCGACTCCGAGGTCGAGGCAGCCATCCAGGAGCAGCTCTACAACCTGATGCGTGGAAAGACGGTGATCGCCATCGCGCACCGCTTGTCCACGATTGCAGCCATGGACCGGCTGATCATCATGGAGAGGGGCGCCATCGTGGAGGAGGGCAGCCACGCCGAACTCCTCAAGCGGGGCGGGCTCTATGCGGAGCTCTGGCATCGCCAGTCGGGAGGTTTCCTGGCCAAGGAAGCGGCTGAGTAGCGCCGCGACAGGATAGCTGTCGCGGTCGGCATGGCGGCGGGCCATGCGGTTTTATGCGGGTTTCTACTGGTGGACTTGGCCTCCCTGCGGGCCTAGGTATAGGTATCTGGTCCCATCGGGCAATGCGCTCGAGTTCCAGTAAAAAGCCAAAAAACGCAACCATTGGGTAGGGAATGGAAGCGAAATGAATCAACTGATCTCACGGACCGCGGTAGCGCTCAATCCGATCGTTGCGGTGCTGATTATAGTCGCCGGAGCAGTTGCGGGTGAGTACTTGGCCAGCAACTCGGTCGGTCTTGCCTTTGGCGCGATTACCGGCCTTGTCGTTGCGTTGCCGCTGTGCGGCGGCGTAAGCCTGCTCTCGACAATCGAGGAGCAGAGCCGCCCCCAACCGCTGGAAGGCGTGCAAGCCAAGCCGAAAGTAGCCGGGTTGAACGGCCAAGGCAGCTCAACCGTCGCTGCAAAGGCAGCAAGCGCGGGTGAAGAGGATGATGTGTCCTACGTCAGTGAAGCGGAACAAGTGCTTCTGCATGACGGAGAATTCGGGGCCTATCATCTCTCCAGGGCGAAGCGGTTCCTCGACGCCGGCAAATACAAGGACGCGGTCTACCAGGCCAGCGCATGCCTTGCGCACGATACCGGAAATGTCGAGGCAGTTGCGCTGCGCGATGAGGCGAAGGCCAGGCGCAACGGCTGAACGCCGCACGTGGCGAACCTGTCGCGGTGAACGTGTTCCGCGATAGCCCGTATCGCGGCACTTGACAGCTTGCGGCATCGCGCTGTCGACTGGCGCTCCACACAACGGGGACGGCGTAGCTGCCGATCCCGCCAGTGGCCATGCCTATCCCCAATGGCCACGCCAGTCCAACGTGAGGAGGCTCGTCCCATGCCGGAAGACACCGCACCCGCTCGCGCAAAAGGCCCGCCGGTCTGGCTCGATATGGACCAGGCCGCGCTTGATGACGCCTATGACCAGTCGGTGTGGGCCTCCAACCAGCCCCACGTGCAGGCCCGGCGCGAGGTTGCCAATAAGCGTGCGCGCGAGGCGCTTGGCGAGCCTCAGCGTATCCCGTACGGCAAGAGCGACATCGAAGGTCTTGATGTGTTCAGGACCAGGTCGGCGAATGCCCCGATCGCGGTCTACATCCACGGCGGCGCCTGGCGAAACGGCCGGTCGGCCAACTACCATGCGCCGGCGGAAATGTTCGTCAACGCCGGCGCGCACTACATCGCGGTCGATTTCGCCAATGTCGATGACGCCAAAGGCAGTCTGTTTCCGATGGTGGATCAGGTTCGCCGCGCCGTCGGATACGTGTGGAAGAATGCGCGCGACCTCGGGGGCGATCCTTCGAAGGTCTATGTGTTCGGGCATTCCTCGGGCGGCCATTTGACGAGCTGTGTCGTGACCACCGATTGGCAGAAGGACTATGATCTGCCCAATGACATTCTCGCCGGCGCCATGGTGTGTTCCGGCATGTACGATTTGACCCCGGTCCGGCTGTCCAAGCGCTCCAAGTACGTGGCCTTCACGGATCAGATGGTCGAGCAGCTCTCCGCGATGCGGCGTATCGACCGCATCAATATGCCTCTCGTCCTCGGTTACGGAACCTGCGAGTCGCCGGAGTTCCAGCGTCAGGGCCGCGATTTTCATGCCGCGTTGACGAAGGCGGGCAAGCAGGTGGACCTGGTGATTGGCGAGGGGTTCAATCACTTCGAAATCTTCGAGACGCTGTCGAGCCCTCACGGCTTGCTCGGACGCCGTGCGTTGAAGCTGATGGGACTGGGCCGGGGTTAGAGTGCTTCCGGAAAAGTGGGAGCCGGTTTTTCCGACAGCCCGCGCTTGCGGCCGGCTCCCCGCAGGGGAGTCGCAAGCGCAACCAGATCGTCATGGCCGCGCCGGGGCGACGTGGCAACGTCGGCCCGGAGAACGGCGGCCATCCACGTGGCTGACTGCGGGCACGGCCTGGATTTTCATTCCGCAGCCTGCGTTTGCCGCAGCGCCTCGCCTGTGACCATGGCGGCTGCGACAGCAACGTTGAGGGAACGCAGCCCCGGACGCATCGGGATTCTGAGACTTGCGTCGGCAGAAGCGTGCACGGCGTCCGGGACGCCGGCGCTTTCCCGCCCCAGAAGCAGAATGTCGCCGCGCCGGAACTCGAACTCGAGGTACGGCCGCGAGGCTCTGGTCGTCAGCAGCACCAGTCGGCCGCCGCCTGCCGCGTTTCGGCGCCACGCTTCGAATGCCTCCCAGCTCGCATGGCGGATGATGCGCAGATGCTCCAGGTAGTCGAGACCGGCACGCCGGAACGCACGGTCGGATGCATCGAACCCCGCCGGAAGGATAAGGTCGGCATCGAGCCCGAGGCAGGCCGCCATCCGCATGATCGTTCCGGCATTCTGCGGTATGTCAGGCTGGTAGAGTGCGATTCGCATGTGATCGTCCTCGCATTGCGTCGGCACGTTGACGCCGGGTTCGCATCATCGTGCGCCAAATTGCCTCTTGGCATGAAGCTGCGGCAGCCTTGAGAGGCCGTGGAAAGGATGTCACAAGAGCCGTGGCAAAAGGCGCCGTTGGGGTGGGGCTTACGCCAATCTATAGCAATGCCATGCACGGTGTGCGTGTCCCGGAGGCACGGTCGGCTGAGCAGTTGATCGGGTCAAGCCGGCAGGTGCCCGGTCTGTGCCAGTCATCCGGAGCGTCGCGTGATCCGGCTGGCATCAAAAGTCACTGTTGTGACGATGCCACGGTGAGGAAGCGTGACGCCGCACGGAGCTCGGCGCCGGAAATGGAAATCTAGGAGGCTCGATTGTCCTCGCATGCCGACAACCCGAATCGCAGGGATTTCTTGGCCGTCGCAGGCGCCAGCTTTGCGGCGGTAGGCGGCGCCCTGGCGCTGTGGCCGTTTATCTCGCAGATGAATCCCGACGCCGGTGCTCTGGCTTTGTCGTCGACCGAGGTCGATATCGGAGCGGTCAAGGCGGGCCAGGCGATTACGGTGAAATGGCGAGGCAAGCCGGTATTCATCCGTCATCGCACCGAAAAGGAGATCAAGGAAGCGGAGGCGGTGCCGCTCCAGGATCTCAGGGACCCTCAGACCGACAAATCCCGCGTGAAGGCCGGCCACACACAGTGGCTGGTGGTGGTCGGTGTGTGCACGCATCTCGGCTGCATTCCGAAGGGGCAGCAGCTTGGCGATGTCAAAGGTCCCTACGACGGCTGGTTCTGCCCATGTCACGGCTCGGCCTACGATACCTCGGGCCGCATTCGCCAGGGACCGGCGCCGGCCAATCTGGCGGTGCCGCCGTACGAGTTCATGTCGGACAGCAAGATCAAAATCGGCTAAGGACGCGAAGGATCCATGGACCACGAGTCGACCTACCAGCCGAAGTCGCGCACTGCAAAGTGGTGGGACGACCGGCTGCCCGTCATGCGCCTCATGCATACGCAGTTCGTCGATTTCCCGACGCCGCGTAACCTCAACTATCTCTGGACCTTCGGCGGCATCCTGACCTTCTGCCTCGCCGTTCAGCTCGTGACCGGCATCGTCCTCGCGATGCACTATATTCCGAGCGCGGAGATGGCCTTTGACAGCATCGAGCGCATCCGCCGCGACGTCAATTTCGGCTGGCTGATCCGCTCCATGCATGCGGTCGGCGCGTCGATGTTCTTCCTGGCCGTCTACATTCACATCTTCCGGGGGCTTTACTACGGATCGTACAAGGCGCCGCGCGAAGTCCTGTGGATCATCGGTGTGCTGATCTACCTCGTCATGATGGCGACCGCCTTCCTTGGCTACACGCTGCCTTGGGGCCAGATGAGCTTCTGGGGCGCCACGGTCATCACCAATTTCTTCTCCGCCATTCCCCTCGTCGGCGAGAACATCGTGACTTGGCTTTGGGGCGGCTATTCCGTGACCGGCGTCACGCTCAACCGCTTCTACTCGCTGCACTATCTGCTGCCGTTCGTGATCGCGGGCCTTGTCGTCCTCCACATCTGGGCCCTGCACATCTCCGGCCAGAACAATCCGACCGGCGTCGAGATCAAGACCAGGTCGGATTCGGTGCCGATGAGCCCCTACGCTGTATCCAAGGACATGGTCGGGATCTCCGCGTTCGCGATCCTCTTTGCCTGGTTCGTCTTCTTTGCGCCGGACTACCTCGGCCATGCCGACAACTACGTTCAGGCCAATCCGCTGGTGACCCCGCCGCACATCGTGCCCGAATGGTACTTCCTGCCATTCTACGCGATCCTGCGTGCGATTCCCTCCAAGCTCGGCGGCGTCCTTCTGATGTTCGCCTCGATCGCGATCCTGGCGTTCATCCCCTGGCTGGATACCAGCCGCGTGCGCTCGACGAAGTACCGTCCGCTCTATCGCTGGTTCTTCGTGCTGTTCGTCATCACCTGCCTCGCGCTCGGCTACCTCGGCTCCAAGCCGGCCGAAGGCTCCTACGTCACCTGGGCGCGGATCTTCACCTTCTACTATTTCGCCCATTTCCTGATCGTCATGCCGATCGTCGGCATCATCGAGACGCCGAAGCCGCTGCCGCGTTCGATCACCGAATCGGTGCTTGGCAAGGGTGGAGGGGCCGGCGCCACGGTGTCGGCCGCTGCGGCCGAGGCCGAAAAGCGGTGATGCGGGGAGAACGACGCCACATGAAGAGATCCAGCACGATGCTCCGCATCTCCTTGATCGCCGCTGCGTTTTCACTGGCGGCTGCTGCCGGCCCGAATTTGGCCAGAGCCGCCGGAGGCAGCGAGATCCCACGCGAGAACTGGTCGTTCGCCGGCATGTTCGGCAGCTTCGATAGCAACCAGCTCCAGCGCGGCTTCCGCGTCTACAAGGACGTCTGCTCCACCTGCCACGGCCTGTCGCGCATCGCCTTCCGCAATCTCATTCAGAAGGGCGGACCGGAGTTTCCGGAAGCCGGCGTGAGATCCCTGGCCGCGACTTTTAAGATCGAGGACGGTCCGGACGACAAGGGCAAGATGTTCACCCGGCCGGGCCGGTTGTCGGACTACCTGCCGTCGCCGTTTAAGAACGAGCAGGAAGCACGCGCCGTTCATAACGCCTATCCTCCCGATCTCTCGCTCATGGCGAGGGCTCGCAACCCTGAGTATATCGGTCCGCTGTGGTATCAGCCGCTGGCGATGCTCAAGGACATCGCAACCGGCTATCAGGAAGGCGGCGCGGATTATATCCACGCGTTGCTGACCAGCTTCCACGAGAACCCCCCGGCCTATCGCCGTGAATCGAATGGCAAGCTCGTTCCTGTGGCGGATAAGGACGTTCGCGACGAAAAGTCGGTGGTGCGCTGCACGTCGGTGGACCACGGCGAAGCAGGCAAGGAAGATACCTGCAACATGCTGGCTGACGGAATGCACTACAACACCGCATTCCCAGGCCATCAGATTGCCATGGCCCCGCCGCTCGTCGATGGCCAGATCCGCTATACCGACGGCACGCCGTCGACTGTCGACAACTACGCCAGGGATGTCGCGGCCTTCTTGTCCTGGACGGCGGACCCTTCGCTCGAAGCACGCAAGGCGCTGGGTTGGCAGGTGCTGCTGTACTTGCTCGTCACCACCGTCCTGCTCTATTTGGGCAAGCGGGTCATCTGGCGCGACGTTCACTGACCTCCCGGTTCTGATGTTCGCAAGACCTCGATAAGGCCTCGCTCGCGGGGCCTTTTCTATTTAGACATCGGTCCCAGACGCGGCTCCGGATGGACAATGGAGGCAGCAATGACCGCATCGGTTCTCGGCATCATCGGAGGCAGCGGCATCTATAATCTGCCGGCCCTCGAATCTCCGCGCTGGGAGACGATTGAGACCCCCTGGGGCGCACCGTCAGACCAGATCCTGTTCGCCGAGATCGAAGGACTGCCGATCCGTTTCCTGCCGCGGCACGGACGCGGGCACAGATTTTCACCGTCCGATATCAACTATCGCGCAAATATCGATGCGATGAAGCGCGCCGGTGTCACCGACCTCGTATCGTTGTCGGCCTGTGGTTCATTCAAGGAAGAACTCTCGCCCGGTACGTTCGTTCTCGTCGACCAGTTCATCGATCGCACGTTCGCCCGCGTGAAAAGCTTCTTCGGAACCGGCCTCGTCGCCCACGTATCGATGGCCGAGCCGGTAAGTCCGCTGCTGGTCGATCAACTCGAGAACGCCATTGCCGCGGAGCAAATTCCCCATCGCCGCGGCGGCACCTATCTGGTGATGGAGGGTCCGCAATTCTCCACACGCGCCGAATCGAACCTCTACCGGTCATGGGGATGCGACGTCATCGGCATGACCAACATGCCGGAGGCCAAGCTCGCGCGCGAAGCGGAGATCTGCTACGCCACCGTCGCCATGGTGACGGACTACGATTGCTGGCACGACGATCATGCCCACGTCGACGTCGCCGCCGTTCTCAAGATCCTGCATGCCAATTCGGAAACGGCGCAGCGGCTGGTGCTGAGGCTCGCCCGCCAGTTCCCACGCGAGCATCACCCGTGTCCCATCGGCTCCGACCGCGCCCTCGACGTCGCGTTGATCACGGCGCCCGAGGTTCGCGATCCGGCGCTTGTCGCCAGGCTGGACGCCGTCGCCGGCAGATTGCTGTCGGCCTGACCCGCCGCCGGTCGCGGGCGGCGGCAGGCCTGCCGCTGGCTATCTGCTGCCGGCTTTCTCCAGCGCAACGGCCAGCGTCTCGAGCGCTTTCAGTGCGAAAGCGCGCATATTCGCCTGCCGGTCGCTGCTTGCCGTCTCCAGCGTCAGCGCGAGTTGCGTTGGACCGGCGATACCGATGCAGGCATGCCCCGCTGCATCGCCATAGCGGTTGCCGGTGGGCCCCGTCGCACCGGTTTCCGACAGCCCCCAGGTCGCTCCCAGCCTCTCGCGTATCCGGTTCGCCAGAAGCGTGGCGTAAGGCTCGCTCGACGGGCGCATCCCCTGCATATCGTCCGGCGTGATGCCGAGCAGACCCCGCCGTGCGTCCGCCGTATAGACCACTGCCGCTCCGAGAAAGTAGCTGGAAGCCCCCGGCACGGACAGCAGAGCCGCAGCGATCATCCCGCCGGCAGACGATTCGGCGATGGCGATCGTCTCTTTCCGCGCGACCAGGCGCTGAGCAACGATGCCGGCTGCGGGCAGCAGGGACTGCATGTCTTCGCTCCTGTCGTGGGGCGGATGGGGACCGGATCAGTCCGCCGAGCATATATCGAATTGCAGCCGGTTTGTACTGGCCTCGACAGCGGTTCGGCATCATGAGACAGTGTTTCAAAATTCAGGGCCTGCGCGCAGCATTGCGTTGCCGCGCGAGGGCCTTGCGTCCTCGCCATGCCACCGATACCAATGCCCTCTCTTTGGGGGAGGCGCTTGACGGAAAAGGCGGTGCGGTGTGTCCGAGTCCAACCGGCCGTCCCAACAAGGGGAAGCACGCAGAACATGAAGCTCCAGGGAATAGATGTGAATGTCGTGCGCAAGGGAGAAGGTCCGCCTCTCCTGATGCTGCACGGCGGCGGTGGCCCGGTCGCGGCAATGCCGTTCACGGACATGCTGGCCAGGCGGTTCGAGATCATCGCGCCCACGCATCCCGGCTTCGGCGGCACCAGGATCCCCGATCATTTCGACCGGGTCGACGATCTGGCGTTCCTTTATCTCGACCTGATGGATGAGCTCGATCTGAAAGACGCCGTCCTGATGGGCTTCTCGATGGGCGGCTGGACGGCGGCCGAAATGGCCGTCATGACGACGGAACGGCTTTCCCGGTTGATCCTGGTGGACTCGGTCGGCGTCAAGGTCGGCGGGCGCGAGGACCGCGATATCGTCGACATCTTCGGCTTGCCGGCGGAAACGCTGACCAGGCTGATGTTCCACGATCCGGCCAAGGCCCCCAACCCGGCCAGTCTGAGCGACGAGCAGATGCAGATTGTGGCTGCCAATCGTATCGCGCTCGGCGTCTACACCTGGGAGCCCTACATGCACAATCCGAAGCTGCCGCACCGGCTGCATCGCATTGACGTTCCGACCCATTTCATATGGGGCGCAAGCGATGGATTGGTCACGGTCGACTATGGCCGCAAGTTTGCCGGCATGATCGGCGGCGCGACCATGACCGTCATCGAGCGTGCAGGACATTCGCCGCAATCGGAGCAGCCCGAGGCATTCGTCGAGGCTGTTTTCAAGGCCGTCGGCTGAGCGGGAGAGGAAGACTGATGAAAACCTGGTGGTTCACTGAGGATTGCTACCCGCATCTCCCGGATCAGGACTCCTACCGTTCGATCCGTGTCGATCTGCCCAATCAGCACTGTGATCCCGACACGGCGCACACACTCTACAACCGCTATCTGGATCTATGGTGCGCCTGCGACGAGATCGGCCTGGAGATCATGCTCAACGAGCATCACCAGACTGCAACCTGCATGGTGCCCGCTGCGCCGATCCTGCTCGGCATTCTCGCGCGCCAAACCAGGAAATCCAGGCTGTTGATTCTCGGCAATCCGCTGCCCAACCGGAACCAGCCGGTGCGCGTGGCCGAGGAGATGGCGATGGTCGACGTCATCTCGAAAGGGCGGCTCGAATGCGGTTTCGTCCGATCCGTCCCCTATGAGGCCGCCGCCGCCAACGTCCTTCCCTACAAGGGCACGGAGCGGCTGTGGGAAGCGCATGATCTCATCCTGAAAGCCTGGACCACGCACGATGGTCCGTTCAACTTCGAGGGCCGCTGGTTCCATCACCGCCAGGTGAACATCTGGCCGCGTCCGTATCAGCAGCCGCATCCGCCCGTATGGGTCACCATGGGAAGCCGCGCCACGGCGGCGCCGGTTGCCCGCCACAAGCACGTGGGAGCGGTGTTCCTCGCCGGATATCAGAACATCCGCAACATCTACAGCGGCTATCGCGAGGCTTACATCGAGGCGCATGGAGCCGTCCCGCCGCTGGACCGGCTCGCCTATCTGGGGCTCTGCTTCGTCGGCGAGAGCCAGCGCGAGGCCGAGGAAGGGGCCCGCAAGCTGATGTGGTACATGGAGGCGAACAAGGTGCCGCTCGAGTGGTCGAACCCGCCCGGCTATCACCCGCCGGCTGTGTCCGTGCAGGTCATGCGCGGCCGCTCCGGATCCGGCGTGCCGGCCCAGCCGAGGCTCGAAGAGCAAATGCAGCGGGGCAACGTGTTCGCGGGAACGCCGGATCAGGTGTTCGAGCAGATCAAGCAATTCTGGGAGTTCTCAGGCGGCTTCGGCAACATGCTGATCATGGGCCAGGCTGGTTTCCTGTCCGATGCCGATGCCCTGAAGTCGATGCGCCTCTACGCGAAGGAGGTCTATCCGCGCCTCCGCGAGCTGACCAGGAACGCCGATCCCGCCGAACTCTACGAGCGCTCGAAGGCAATGCCCGAACGCGCCGGCGTGGATGCCTCGTTGCTGGGCGTCGATTTCGTGCGTTGATCCCGATTTCCATTTCGGCATGTCGATAAGCCGGGGACGGACCTCATGGTCCGTCCTGGCCGGCCGCGTTCGGCTCGGCGTCGCGCACGATCTGGTTCTCGTTGGCCGGCATGAAGATGATCGAAACGCCGCCGCCGCGATGCAGGTGTACTTTCAAGGGTGGATGCCGCCGTCCGATTGCCACCATCAGCTCCCGGTAGCTGCCGGTGCCGAAATAGGCGTCGGGCCCGTCCCGGTAGAAGCCTTCGATCTTGGCGAGCTCGGCTTCGATGAGTTTGCGGGCGACCGCCATGCGCGGCGTGGCGCTGGTGAGGGCGACGATGCGGCAGCCCGCCGTATCGATCATTTCGTCCGCCATGACGCCGGTTGCCGGACTCTTGCCGGTTACGCCTGCCGTACCGCTGGCACGGCCGTGGCCGTTCGGCGTATGCTTCTGCGGCGTGGCGGTCTGGGCAGCGCGCGAAGGGAGGCGCAATCCGAGGCGGCCAAGCAGGGATCGTTGCGGCCGCTGGTAGACGAACGCGTCCTTGAGCTGCCGGAACGGGATGACGATGTCCGCGGACTTCGACAGGCTGGTGTAGACCACCGGACGATGCTCGTCGGCCAGGATCGCCGTGCGCTTGCCCTTCTCCTTGAGGCGCTCCAGAACCGGAATGAAGTCGGTATCACGCGTGATGAGGATGAACTCCTCGACCCGCGCATCGGTGAACACCGCCTCGACGATATCGAGCGTCATGCGGATGTCGGCGCCGTTCTTCAGCGCCGCATACTTGTCGCAGCGGATCACCTCGAAGCCGGCCTTCTCGAAATGGGGCCGGTGGACGTCGTGGCTTGCGTTCCAGTAGATGCGTTTCGTGCTCAACCGGCGCTTGCGTGCCGTTTCGTCGAAGGCGCCGTCCTCCAGCCACGCGAGCCAGGCCGAGACGGTCGCGGGATCGACCTTGAAAGTGACGTTCTCGAAGTCGATGAAAAGCGCACTGCGAAGCCTCCGCCCCATTTGACCCTCGATACCCCGATGCTGCGCTTGAGCGCTTTTCATTGGGACGTAGCCGTCGTGTCGGCCGGCGTCAACGTACGAGAAACACGAGATTCCGGTGGAAACACTTGACACGTGGCGTGATTGCCACGCCGCGGACAAACTCGAAACCCACTCCCGCCCCAAACGCTGCGTACCGATCGTGTCGGATCAGGAGCCCGTGTGGGTCGTGGGGTGGCGAGGCGAGCGATGTGCCGGCGGACGGCGCACCGCATTCGAACAGTGCGGGTTCATCCAATGCAGCAGTACGTAGGCGACAGGCGCGCCGGACGCGGATTGCCGGCCCCGAACGTCGGGAACGTCGATCACTGGGCCGAGGTTCCGGAGCCGTCCCGTGACTGGAGAAAGCTGGTCCTGATCATCGGTCTTGGCGTGCTGTCGTGGGTCGCGACCTACGTCGGCATGCTTGAGCTGATCGAAGCCAACATGGGCGATCTCCCAATACTCCATAAGGTCATCATCGGCTTCTCCGTCGGCATGCTGATGACCATGATCATCTGGCTGCTGGACCAGCTCTTCGCGCCGCTGCCTGCATTCACCAAGCTGCTCTACGTGGTGGGCTACGTGTTTCTCACCATGATCTCGGTCGGCTTCGGATTCGGCTTCTACTGGAAGGTCCTGGAGAGCCGGTCGGAGGCATCGCGCTCGGCGGAGAGTGCCGTCACCCAGGTCCAGAGCGCGCTGCACGGCGCCTCCGTGCGTCTCGATCAGCTTACCTCGACGCTCGAACAGCTCGCGGCCCTGTCGCGGCACAAAGCGGAGCTTGAGCGGACCAACGGCACGTCCTGTCCCAACTCCCGCCCGGGCGACGGCCCGCGGCGCAAGTTGAGAGACGACGATGCCAACCGCTTCGGGTTTGCCGCCGATCTCGTGAAGTCGCGTGCCGGCAGCATCAAGACCGACATGCATGGCCTGGACGGCGACCTGCGCAAGATCGTCAAGGCCGACCCTTCGACCATTAATCCGGCGACCGGAACGCGCAATGACTTCATGAACGCGCTGTCGCGCAAGCTCGATCTCACCGTTACCGGGTTCAACGCGTTCCGGACCGATCCGCAGTTGCGCCAGATCCGCGCCGACCTCGACGACCGCGCCGGCCGCACCACCTTCCCGGACTCCAGGGGCGGCACCTTTGCCTGTCCTGATCCGCAGTTGTCCGCTGCCTTGAAAGGCGTCGTTCGCGCCATCGACCAGCTTCCCATCGTGGAGAAGCCGAAGATCGCCGCCGTCGAAGGAGCGGAGGCGACGATCGAGGCATTCCGCCGTCTGGGCGCCTCGTTCTATGGCATGCTGACATTGAAGATGCCGCCCTCGGCCGACGAGCAGCGCGAACTTCAGAAGAAGGCGGTTCAGACCATCGAGAACCCGCAGCTCGCCAGCCGCCTGGCAGCATCCGCCGAGATGCAGGCGGGCCTCTCCAAGCGCGACTACGTACCGCTCGCCATCGCGATCTTCGTCGACCTCTGCCTGCTCCTCGTCTCCATGGGCCGGCCCATCAATCGGCTCAACGCGCTCGTGCCTCGCATGCGGGAGGCTGAGCAGGGGCCGGTGATTCACATTCTGTCGCGTTTCAGCGAGATCCATCGCGACCAGGGCATGCGCCAGAGTTTCGAGGTTTTGCGCCACGTCGTGTTTGACTACTTCGGCGCATACTATGTCGCCGTGCCGCTCGATGCGCCCTTTACCGAAACGCGCACCGAGCAGATGCTCGATCCCAGGACCCGCAAGCCTCACCTGGTCCGCCATCACGTCCCGCTTTCGCCGGCAAAGCGCGAGGAGCTTCGCATCGAGGCCCATCTGATCGCCAACCTGTTTGCGTCGTTCGAGCGGGACGGCGTGTTCAAGCGCGTGATGTGGCTCAACGTTGCCGCCGCGCGCAAGCAACTGCATCGCCAGGGCAGCAAGTTCGCCGATGCCGAGGCGTTCCGCATCTATCGGTTCAATGACGGCGCCTGGTCCCAGATCATCCTCGGAGCGGTGATGGGTGCGGCCCGCCGCGTGGAAGCGCGCCGCCGGTCGGATCCCCAGCTTGGAGCCGAGCGCGAACCGTCCCTCGATTCGCTTTTCGACCGTATGCGGCAGGCCGAGGAAGAAGCCGTACGCGAGCCTTATTTTCCGCGCCCGAAACCCGTCTACGACGGCCAAAGCGCGATCAAGGACATGCCGGCGGACGAACCCCGGGACGATCTGTTTGCCCGCTTCGGTCCCTATGCCGCGCATGCACGCAACGAGAGGATGGGCACACGGCGGCGGCAAGCCGACGCCGACACCGAGGAGGCTGGCGAGGCGACCAGCGCTGAAAGCCATCACGGCTTTGCCGATGCAATCGAGCACGCTGACGCCGCCGAACCCGTCCGCCACCATGCCGAAGCGCTCGACACGCCGCCGCGCGATCCGGCGGTCAACGTCCTGCCGTTCAAGAACCAGCCGCGCGGTATGACGGACACGGAGCGATCCGACGATCAGATGCCGAACATCATTGCGCGCAGCCTCAAGAGCGCATTGATGGCCGCGGACGCTCAGGCGACCGGGGACGGAGACCTCGAAGCCGACGCCCGGCCCCATCATTCACGGCTGCAGCCGCAACACGGTCATGCGACGGCGGAGCCGGCCGGCGATGTGACGGTCACCGCCAGCGAGCGCAAGCTCACGTTCTCCCTGCCCATGAATGACCGTCTCAACAGCACCCTGTTTGGGTTCGTCGGCACTGCTGCCCGCACCGCTGCGGCTGATGCGCAGACCCGGGCGCAGGAGCAGCAGGAGCGGCATGAAAACGCAATCGTATCCCTGCCGAATGCGGCGGCAACGGCGATTGCGCCGGCACGTCCCGGCATTCATGCGCTGCCGCCTTTGATAGACGAGCACAAGGAGCGTGGCTGATGCGAAGCGTTGCGGTCTCCAGTCCGTCCGGATTGGCAATAAAGCTTTGAGCAGATGTGAAGCATTCGGAAGCGAATTTTTAACCGCCCTGGCCATTAAATGCGGCGTACAACAAAACGTTGCTGCGCGCCGCCCTGCAGTGCGTAGCCCGTGACAGAGGGATCAGGCATGAGCCGAAAGTCCGCCCCGCAAATCGACATCGTCAAACTGGAGGATAAGGAAGACAAGCTCCGCGCCTTCATGACGGCCAATCTCGATCGCTTGGCCGTTACCGGACCGCTTGGTGAGCCCGAACCCGCAATCCTGATGGTCGCCCGCTCGTTCGACAGCCCGGTCGCCAGGGCCGTTCTCACATTGTCTCGCGGCGGCCGGCTGACACGTCCCGTCAAGGCGATCTTTGCAATGCTGGATGACGCTGAACTCGAAGCGCGTCTGGCAGGCATGAGCTGGCTCTTCCCCCGCAGGCTTGGTCAGGACGTGCGTCTGCTCGATGCTCACGAGCAACTCGTACTCGGGCCAGCCACATCATGGATCGGCGACTGCATGCGTCGCGACCCGAACAAGCGCGATGCCTATGAATGCTACGCGTCGGACTGCGCACGCACGGCGCAGTGGGCCGAGATCTCGTTCAATCGGCTGTGGCTGACGGGCGCGCCGCGCGGCTCCGGCTCGGCATGGACCGACGCCGTCGAGCCCTCGCTCATGTGCCCGCCCGCGTCGTCCATCGAAGGGGACGGCGTGAATGCCGAGAACGGGGCTGCCGACCCGCGGATCAATTCGCGCGGGTGATCCGCGCGGTTAACCGCTGCAGAATCCCGAGACCGATCACGGCGGCTGGCAACGGCCGCCGTGATGCGTTGTCATCTGCACAACTTGATGACATCGCCTTTGTCATCCCGCCGCAGTCCGGTATCCGCCGGTATTTCGGCGCAATTTCCCGATTACGTCAGTACTTGCCTTGACTGGGCCCTGGCGCCTGCGCGCCGGATCGGCAATGGTGTGGCGATAGGCCGATTGGCCGCTGTTGTCGGCGGTCTCCGTCTCGTACTGCTTCATGGATCTGCGGTGTAGCCATGTTCCGAAAATTGCTCTCCCTCCTCATCGTTCTGGTCGCCGGCGCCGTCGTCGCTTCCAGTGTCGTTCTTGCTCAGCAGACCGCTCCCCGCGAGTTCGCCCACCAAGGCCTGGGGCGGGATGCGGAGCGCTATGAGAGCCAGTTGAACGCCGTGTTCAAATCGCTGGCGCAAGGCAAGCGCGCGCGAGAGTCGCGCATGGCGGGAGAGCGGGTTCTCGCCGGCGGCACCGACCCGCGCGGGGCGCTGCGCTATTTTGCGACCGCCGTGACCATTGATCCGAAGGACAGCGAAGCCTGGCTCGGACTCTCGCGTGCGCTGCTCGCGATCCAGCCTGCGCCGACAGGGTCGGAACGGTACGAGCGGCCGGTCAATGCCAGCGCCGCCGCCTACATCGCGTATCAGCGCTCGAGCGCGCGGGATGCAAAGGCGCGTGCGCTGTCGGTTCTGGGCACCGCTCTCCAGCGCCGTTCGTTCTGGCGCCCCGCCATCGACGCCATGAAAGCGAGCCTGGAGCTGCAGGACGCTCCTGCTGTGCGCCAGGCCTACGAGCGTCTGCGCGCGCAGCACGGCTTCCGCGTCATGGACTACAAGGTCGAGAACGAAGCCGCCGAGCCGCGTGTGTGCATCCAGTTTTCCGAGTGGCTGCAGCGCGGCACCGCGGATCTCGGCAAGTTCGTGACGCTCGACGGGCGCGAGGCCGACAACCTGACGGGCGAAGGCCGCCAGCTCTGCCTCGATGGCCTGCGGCATGGCCGGCGCTACGAGATCGGGCTTCGGGCTGGCCTGCCGTCCGTCGTCGGAGAAACCCTGCTCAAGTCCTCGGTGATTCCGGTCTACGTGCGCGACCGGACGCCGACTGTTCGCTTTTCCGGCAAGACATATGTTCTGCCGACCCGGGGCCAGCGCGGCATACCGGTCACCTCGATCAATGCCGATCGTATCGGCATCGAGATATACCGCGTGCCCGACCGGAATCTGAACGCAGTGCTTGGCAGCAACGGCGATTTTCTGAACCAGCTCTACCGCTATCAGGCTGAACAGCTCGAATCGCAGCATGGCGAGAAGATCTACCAGGGCGAGCTTGCCGTCACGCCGCGGCTCAATGCGGAGGTTACCACCGCGGTCCCGGTCGGTGACGCGATCAAGAAGCTGGAGCCCGGCGTCTACGTCATGATGGCGCGCGCGATTGACGGCAAGACCAGCAACGAGTCCAGAGCGACGCAGTGGTTTATCGTCTCCGATCTCGGGCTCACCACCTTCACCGGCGATGACGGGCTGCACGTATTCGTGCGCTCGCTGTTGACCACCGAGCCGGTCACCAACGTTGAGGTGCGTCTGGTCGCGCGCAACAACGAGGTGCTCGCCCGCGTCCCCGCCGATGGCGCCGGATACGCGCGTTTCGATGCAGGACTTGTCCGCGGCGAAGGCGGCCTGCAGCCGATGATGGTGATCGCACAGTCCGCCACCGGCCAGTACGCGTTCCTCGACCTCAGCACTGCGGCGTTCGATCTTTCCGATCGCGGCGTCCAGGGACGCGAGAAGCCCGGTGCGCTTGACGCCTATATCTACATGGACCGCGGCATCTTCCGCCCCGGCGACACCGTCAACCTCAATGCGCTGGTGCGCGATCGCAGCGGCAAGGGCGCGACCATGCCGATGACGATGATCGTGACGCGTCCGGATGGCGTCGAGCAAAGCCGCACTGTGCTGAACGACGAGGGCTTCGGCGGCCGTGCCATGGCGCTGGCCCTTTCCGCCTCGGCCCAGACGGGAACCTGGCGGGTTCGCCTGCATGCCGATCCCGAAGGCGAGCCGCTAGCGCGTGCTGCATTCCTTGTCGAGGACTTCGTGCCCGAGCGCCTCGAGCTCGCGTTGAAGCCTGCGGTGAAAGCGCTGGAGCCGCAGCAGCCCGGCATCGTCAACATATCCGGCCGCTATCTCTATGGCCCGCCCGCAGCGAATCTTGCGGCCGAGGCCGAGGTTGTCGTCAAGCCGGCGGCCGGGCTTCAGGACTATCCGGGATATCGCTTCGGCCTGGCGGACGAGAAGGTGAGCCCGGTCAGGAAGCGGCTTGAGGCTGTTCCGCGGACCAATGAAAAGGGCGAACTGCCGCTTGAGGTGACGCTGCCGGCTATTCCGCGCACCGCGCATCCTCTGGCTGCCGATGTGATCGTTCGCCTTCGCGAGCCCGGCGGCCGCACCATCGAGCGCACCACCAGCCTGCCGGTCGACTCCCGCATCGCGCGGATCGGGATCAAGCCGGCATTCAAGGGAACGTCTCTCGGCCAGGGCGAGCAAGCCGACTTCGATGTCATCCTGCTCGGCGATGACGGCCGCCGGACCGGCAGCAAGACGTTGGCGTGGACGCTCTATCGTCTCGAAAGCAACTGGCAGTGGTATCGCCGCGACGACGCCTGGACCTACGATGCGGTTACGCTGACCAGGAAGGTCGCCAGCGGTCAGGTCGAATCGAGCGCTGACGCAGCCGCCAGGATCTCGGCGCCGACGCAATGGGGCCGCTACCGCCTCGAGGTCAGCAGCCAGGAGCAGGGCGGACCGAACTCCACGTTTGTCTTCAACGCGGGCTGGTATGGCGGCGACAAAGCCGACACGCCCGAGATGCTCGAGATCGGCCTCGACAAGCCCTCCTACAAGCCGGGCGACACCGCCAGGCTGAAGGTCGCGACACGCGAAGCCGGCAAGCTGCTGGTGACGGTGCTCGGCAACGGCCTCTACGCACATCGCGCGGTTGATCTGGCCAAGGGCGGCGGCGAGGTGCAGCTCACGGTGGGAAAAGACTGGGGCGCGGGTGCCTACGTAACGGCCACCTTCTACCGCGGTCTCGATGAGAAGGCAGGGCGCATGCCCACCCGGGCCATCGGCATCAATTGGCTCGCGATCGACAGAACCGACCGTACTCTGAAGGTCGATGTCGCAGCGCCGGGCCGGGTTCCGTCCGGCGGCAAGCTGACGATTCCGATCAAGCTCGAAGGCCTCGCGCGAGGCGAGCAAGCCCGCGTGACCGTCAGCGCCGTCGATGTCGGCATTCTCAACCTGACCCGCTTCAAGTCGCCCGATCCGCTCGGCTGGTTCTATTCCCAGGTCAAGCTCGGCACCGAGATCCGCGATCTCTATGGCCGGCTGATCGACGGGATGCGGGCAGAGCGCGGCGTTTTGCGGTCGGGCGGCGACCAGGATGGCGGCATGTCGATGACCGGCAATCCGCCTGTCGAGAAGATGCTGTCGCTGCATTCCGGCATCGTGAAGGTCGGCGCTGACGGTGCCGCGAATGTCGAGTTCGATCTGCCCGACTTCAACGGCACCGCCCGCGTGATGGTCGTGGCATGGAGCGACACCAAGCTCGGCTCGGCCAGCAAGGACGTGGTCGTGCGCGACGATGTTGCGCTGACAGCCTCCGCGCCGCGCTTTCTGACCCTGGGCGACGAGGCCAGGCTCGATCTCTCGCTGCATAACGTCGAAGGTCCGGCCGGCTCCTATCAGCTCGCGGTCGAGAAGGTGGCTGCGGGGGGCCCGGCAAGCATCGTCGGCCGCAACGTTCAGCTTGCGGCCGGGGAGCGCAAGTCCGAGCGCATGACGCTGAAACCGACGTCCGTCGGCCCCGCCGAATATTTGGTGCGCCTCACCGGTCCCGGCGGCCTCAACGTCAAGCGCACGCTCACATTCGACGTGAAGGCGCCCGGCGGAGACATCAAGCGGGTGACGGTCGCCAAGCTGGCCCCCCGCAGCGGACGTCTGTTGCTGACCGACGATCTCGTCACCGACATGATCGCCAGCCGCACCCGCGTCAACGTGAGTGTCGGTCCGCTCGCCTCCTTTGATGTGCCCGGGCTTCTGAGCCAGCTCGATCGCTATCCCTACGGCTGCGCCGAGCAGACCACGTCGAGGGCGCTGCCGCTGCTCTATGCGAACGAGTTGAGCGCACAGATCGGCATGAGATCCGACAACGCCCTGCGCGAGCGCGTGCAGGCCGCGATCGACCGCGTCTTCGAGATGCAGGATGCATCGGGCGCCTTCGGTGTCTGGGGACCATCGAACACGGATATGTGGCTGACGGCCTACGTCACCGACTTCCTGACTCGCGCCAAGGAGGCCAACTACGACGTCCGTCCCCAGGCCTTCGCGTCCGCTCTCGACCGCTTGCAGAGCTTCGTCTCCTACGCGCAGGACTTCGAGAAGGGCGGCGAGAACCGCGCCTACGCGCTCTATGTCCTGGCCCGCAACGGCCGCGCCCCGGCCGGCGAACTGCGCTACTACGTCGACACCCGGCTGGAGCGTTTCGCCACCGCGCTGTCGAAGGCGCAGCTCGGCGCGGCGCTCGCCATGCTCGGCGACCGGGAGCGCGCGGAGAAGGCCTTCTCTGCCGCAATTGCTCACATCGCAAACGAGAGTAAGGCGATGCGCTCGGACTACGGTTCGAGCCTGCGCGATAGCGCGGCTCTGGTGACGCTGGCCTCCGAGGTGCGGATGATGCAGTCGCAAGCGCCCCGCCTCGCCGATGTGATCGCCAAGGCGTTTGCGGAGCGGTCCTACACGTCGACGCAGGAGCAGGCGTGGATGCTGCTGGCCGCGCATGCGCTGTCCGAGGTCGCCAGCAGCACGGAGCTCAGCGTCGATGGCACGCCCCACAAGGGTTCCCTCATCCAGTCGATTGCCGCCGGCCAGTTGAGCTCCGGCGCCCGGCTCATCGCCAATACCGGCGACAATGAGGTCAGTGCGCTGGTCTCGGTGATCGGCCTGGCGCGCACGCCGGAACCGGCGACGGAGAAAGGCTTCAGTATCGAGCGCACCTATTACACGCTCGATGGCCGCAAGATCGACATGAAGAGCGCTGCCGGCGGCGAGGGTTCCGTGCGCCAGAACGATCGCATGGTCGTCGTGGTCAATGTAACGGCGGCCGAAAAAGGCGGGCGCGTGCTGCTCGTGGACCGCCTGCCCGCCGGCCTCGAAATCGAGAACCCGCGCATCATCGACAGCGCCGATCTGAAGAGCCTGTCCTGGCTCAAGACCGATGTGAAGCCGGAGCATACCGAGTTCCGCGACGACCGCTTTGTGGCCGCGTTCAACTTCTCGGCCAAGCCGAACAACGCAGGACGCGGCGCCAGCAACAAGTCGAACGAAGCACAATCGTCGGCCATGGTCGCCTACATGGTGCGCGCCGTCACCCCCGGCACCTACGTCCATCCAGCCGCCAGCGTGGAGGACATGTACCGCCCCGAGCGTTACGCCCGCACGGCAGCAGGCCGCCTGACCGTCGAGGCCCGGGAGTAGGCCATGCGCCGCCTCGCTCAGCGGATCCTGCTGGCGGCGTCTCTCGGTGTGGCGGTGGCCGCCGCCGCGCTGTGGTTGGTGCTGCGCTCGCTGGGGCCGCTGCCGTTGGCTGCCGCGGACCACCTGTCCGTGACGGTGCTCGATCGTCACGGCCAACTGCTGCGCGCGTTCACGACGCCCGAAGGCCTGTGGCGCCTGCCCGTCGAGCCGTCCGACGTCGACAAGCGATATGTCGCCATGCTGCTGGCGTTCGAGGATCGCCGCTTTCAGTCGCACTTCGGCGTCGATCCATTGGCGCTCGGCCGCGCTGCGGTGCAACTCATCATTCACCGGCGGATCGTGTCCGGCGGCTCGACGCTGACGATGCAGGTCGCACGCCTCCTCGAAGGCGAGTACGCGCACACGCCGACCGCAAAATTCCGGCAGATCATCCGCGCGGTCCAGCTCGAGCACAGGCTGAGCAAGAAGCAAATTCTGCGGCTGTATCTGCGGTTGGCCCCATTCGGCGGCAACCTTGAAGGGGTCAGAGCCGCTTCGCTCGCCTACTTCGGCAAGGAGCCGAAGCGACTGTCCGTCGCCGAGGCGGCGCTTCTCGTAGCGTTGCCGCAGTCGCCGGAGTCCCGGCGCCCCGACCGCTTTGCCAAGGCTGCGCGCCGTGCACGCGACCGCGTTCTGGGGCGCGCGGCGGCGGCCGGTGTGATTTCGCAGGCGGAGGCAGCACGCGCGCGCCGCGTCCCGGTACCGACAAGACGTGCCGAGTTTCCGAAGCTCGCCCCCCATCTTGCTGAAACCGAGGTGGCAAAGCGGCCCGGGCTCTCCGTTCATCGCCTGACTCTGGACCGAGACCTCCAGGCAAGCCTTCAGCAGCTTGCACGCAACCACGCCCACGCCAACGGCGATCGCCTGTCCGCCGCGATCCTCGTTGTCGACAACCGCTCCGGCGAGATCCTGGCCCATGTCGGCTCGTCGGATTATTTCGATGAGCGGCGGCTGGGTGCGATCGACATGACCTCGGCCATCCGTTCGCCGGGATCCACATTGAAACCGATCATTTACGGGATGGCGTTCGAGGGCGGGCTCGCTCACCCCGAGACGCTGATCGAGGATCGCGCGGTGCGCTTCGGCGGCTATGCACCGCGCAATTTCGATGACGAGTTCCACGGCACGGTGACGATGCGGGAAGCACTCGCCGCTTCGCTGAACATCCCGGCCGTACGGCTGCTGAACCGGATCGGGCCAGCACGTCTTGTCGCGCGTATGCGGCGCGCCGGCGCCGATCCGATCGTCCCAACCAGCGAGGAGCCGACGCTGGCGATCGCACTCGGCGGACTTGGGCTCCGGCTCGAGGATCTCGCGCGTCTCTACACCGCCCTTGCGAGAGGCGGTGACCCGATCGATCTCGTGCATGTCATGCATCGCGCGGCCAAGCCCGCGTCGGCCGCAGCATCGAGGACACCGGCAAACGCCGCCGGTCACCGCAACAATCGCCTGCTGACGAAAGTCGCGGCATGGTACGTGACCGATATCCTGAAGGATGCTCCCCCGCCCGCCAACGCGCCTGCCGGACGCATCGCCTACAAGACCGGGACGTCGTACGGTTATCGTGACGCCTGGGCCGTAGGCTACGACGGGCATCACACGGTCGCGGCGTGGATCGGTCGCGCCGATGGCTCTTCGACCCCGGGGCTTACAGGTCGCGGGGCCGCCGCCCCGATCCTGTTCGATGCGTTCCAGCGGCTGGCGCCGGCGCGCACGGCGTTTCCTCCCCCGCCTTCCGGCGTGCTGCGGGTAGCCGGAGCAGACCTGCCGCCGCCGCTCAAGCGCTTCACCGACGTCGTCGAGTTGCGCAGCCCGGACGGGTTCATCGATCAGCCGGTGCAGATCGCGTTCCCGCCCGACCGGTCGGAGGTCGAACTGTCCGATGGCGAAACGCCGATGGTGCTGAAAGCCGAAGGCGGTGTGCTGCCGTTGACATGGATGGTGGACGGTGCACCCATCAAGACGGAGCCGAACGCGCGTCAGGTTCAATGGCAGCCGAATGGCCGCGGCTTCGTGAAGCTGTCCGTGATTGATGCCAGGGGGCGCGTCGATCGGGCGACGGTGAGGCTGCGGTGATGTCGCCGGACTGCCCGTCATGCGGCAATATGGCCTGCGACCCCGCAAGTATTTGCCTCCGCCGGCCGATCCATTAACGTCTCCCGGTGGGGACCGGGGACGTCGGGGGCAATCATATGTTTCATGGTCTGACCGGCGCGGAGCGCTCGGAATCCGCTGGGATTCGCCTCCGGACTGCCTTCGATCTCTCCTCTCTTGTCATTGGCATCCTGGCAGTTTTGCTGTTCAGCATTGATTGGACGGATCCGGATTCGGCCGCCGTCTATTTTGATGGCAACGGCGAGCGGGCCGCGGCTTCTGGTGGTGATCCGACGGCGCGGTCCATGCAGGCGCTGGCGCGCGAATACAAGTTCGGCGGCTATGGCGGGGTCACGTATACCCAGCCATCGACCGTCACCATAAACAATCCCGGCCGCACCGACATGACGGTGAGCGGCTTCGAATGGATCGGACGGCCTTTCAAGAGTCCGATCTATTATGGTCTCAGAGCCATCGCCTGGTCGCAGTTCATGCCGTTTGGCGCCATGCTGGACTTCACGCACGCCAAAACAATCGCCGGCTTCGACGAGCCCGCAAAGTACACCGGCACGTTGAACGGCCAGCCGCTTCCCGCGTCGGGCAGGATCGGCGACGTGTTCAAGCACCTCGAGTTCAGCCACGGCCACAACATGCTGACGATCAACGGCATCGCCCGCCTCGGCATGCCCGCGCCGTTCCTGCGCCCGTACGTCGGGATGGGTGGCGGCGTTTCTGTGCCGCACACGGAAATCGGGTTCCGCTCCGAGAACGGACGCACGTACGAATATCAGTTCGCGGGTTTTGTGGGGCAGGGTCTCGTCGGCGTGGAGATCCCGCTCGGTCCCGCAAGCGTGTTCCTGGAATACAAGTTCAGCTATGCGCCCTACGACGTACCGCTATCCGGCGTCGTAAACGGCTGGCTGCTTGTCACCGATCTCTGGCGTCAGTTCCGGGCATGGCTCGCCGGTGAGCCTCCGCCCGGCGGCCATCTGACCACGACGCTGGCCACCCATCACGCGATTGCGGGAGTGCTGGCCCGCGTTGGCCGCCGCGCTTCTCTCGCGCCCTGATCCGGTTCGGTCAGGCGCGCTTGCTGGCTGTCGCAGCCTGGCGCCGCGGGCGCTCGGGCCTTGGCTCGCGACGCGGTGCAAGACTGCGTGGAGCGGGCAGTTTTTCACTCGCGTGGCCTCGTCCGTCGGCTGCCGTCTGCGACGCACCGCGACAGAACTCGGCCAGATGATCGAGGAACACGCGCAAGCGCGGAATCGAATGCTTGACGTTCGGATAGATGGCCCAGACTGCCGCATGTCCCGCCAGTTCGAACTCCGGCAGCAGTTGCACCAGGCGACCGCGAGCGAGGTCGTCGGTCACCGCGAACTGCGAGGCGCAGACGATGCCGGCCCCGTCCAGCGCCGCCTGATGCAGAAATGATCCGCAGTCTGATTGCAAGCGCCCCGCGACGCGGATGCTCGCCTGCTCGCCGCCTTGCATGAAGGCCCAGGTGCGGTGCTCGCCAAGCATCAGGCAGTGATGATGCACGAGGTCGGTCGGACGCATCGGCATCCCGCGGCGCTCCAGATAGCAGGGCGCTGCCACCAGGATCTGGCGATCCGCCATCAGCCGCTTGGCTTTCAGCGTGCTGTCCGAGAGGATGCCGGCCCGTATTGCAACGTCGTATCCGTCCTCCTGCAGGTTCACGAGGCGATCCGTGACATCCACCCGGACGTCGATTTCAGGATAGACGGCGACGAATCGGGCAAGCGCCGGCGCAACTAGCCGCCGTGAGAGGCTGGCCGGTGCCGAGACCTTCAGTCGGCCGCTGGGTCTGCCGGCGGTCGCACCGACTGCATCCTGCGCCTGCTTCAATTCGGTGACGATGCGTTCGGCATACTCGAGGAACGTGCGGCCTTCCTCGGTCATGCGGATCGAGCGCGTGGTCCGATCGAACAAGCGCACCTTGAGCGCGTTCTCCAGATGCTGCACGCGCTTCGAGATCGTTCCCGGCGTCAAGCCGAGTTCGTTGCCGACTGCAGATAGATTCTGCAACGCCGCAACACGGGTGAAGATGCGTAGGTCCTGAATGTCCATGTCCCAATGTGCTGCTTGGCGGGCCACGATTGCGCGCCGGCGTCATGCAAACGCATGCCAGCCGGTGCTGCGGACAGCGCCCGGAGTGTTGAGCAGATAAATGACCTTTTCTGGGGGCGAAGCGGATGCTCCCGCATTTGCCGCGCCACTCGTAACGATCATCTCATGGCGACGATTTTAGTACCTGTTGCCGGCTTGTCATAGTTCGGGTTTGCCCTGTGAATCATGTCTCGCGTAAGACATGCAATCCCGCAACATGATCCATTGGCGTGCTTGACAATTTGAGTACGGTATTATCTTTCCGTCTGGCGGAAAGCGTGCGTCGTGCTTGGAACAGGGTTGTTGGGATAAAGCCGCTCGCAGCATGTGCTGC
>JBFWYV010000019.1:0-30887 GCA_050186055.1 Hyphomicrobiaceae bacterium
GTGCGCCTCTTTCCCGACTATGTCGAGCTGGAGAAGGACCACTACAGGCGCACGAAGATCTATCCGATCATGCACACGGTGGTGATCCGGCGCGAGATCTATGATCGCGATCCCTGGGTGGCGCTGTCGCTCTACAAGGCCTTCCTGGCCGCCAAGGAACGCTGCTATCGCATGCTGATGGAGACCGGCTCGCCCAAGGCTTCATTTGCATGGCTGCAGCCGTTGATCGAGGAGGAGCAGCGCGTCTTCGGCAAGGATTGGTATCCCTATGGCGTGGAAGCCAATCGGGAGACGCTTGAAGCGCTGACGACGTACTCCTTCGAACATGGGCTTTCGGACCGAAAGCTGAAGGTGGAGGAGTTGTTCGCGCCGTCCACTTTGCGCGATATACCCCTGGGCGAAGGACAGCACGTATGATGCCATGCCCCTCTCGAGCGATTTCCATCGATTGAGAGGGGCCGGCTCCGGGTATAGTGCTACGAAACTGCCGTCGCCGATGTTGGCGTAGGGCGGCGGACATCTGCAATGGCACCAAGGCAGAAAGGTCCGGGCATGAACCGTCAAACCCAGCAGATCGTCATCTTTCTCGTGATCGGCATCGTCGCCGGTTGGCTGGCCAGTCTCGTCGTCGGCGGCGGAGGTCTGCTCCGCTATCTGGTAACAGGCGTGATCGGCGCATTCGTGGGCGGCTACCTTCTGTCCGCACTCAATGTCAGTTTGGGTATCAAGAGCGCCATTCTCTCCCAGATCGTCACCGCCACCATTGGCGCGATCGTCGTCGTCGTACTCGCCCGGTTGATCGCCTGAGAGGAAAAATGTCCGCTGCCGCATCTGTCGCCGCCGCCGTCTCGCTTGCTCCGCGTCACACCGAGGTGCGCGAGTTTCCGCGGCCGGAGATCCCCTCGGACGCAGGGCTCCTCAAAGTCGAGCTGACCGGCGTCTGTGGCAGCGACTGGCCCTATTATCTGCGTTATCCGCAGTCGAAGGGTCCGCTCATCCTCGGCCACGAGACCGTGGGGCGCATCGAAGCGCTGGGCGATGTCGCGGGGCGGCGGTTCGGCGTGAAGGAAGGCGATTACGTCGCCCTCGAGGAGTACCTGCCGTGCGGACATTGCCGCTGGTGCCGGTCCGGCGATTTCCGCCTTTGCGATGAGACCGATACGCTGAACCGGCCGAACACCATCCGCTTCGGCTCCACCCCGATCACCGTTCCGCCGGCCCTATGGGGCGGATATGCGCACTACCAGTATCTGCACCCCAATTCGGTGTTCCACCGCGTTCCGGAGCATGTGCCGGCCAAGCTCGCCACGCTGGCTCTGCCGCTCGGGAACGGCGTCGAGTGGGCGGTTCTTCAGGGCGCGACGCGGGTCGGCGAGGTCGTTGTCATAGAGGGGCCGGGGCAGCAGGGTCTCGCCTGCACCGTCATGGCCCGGGAGGCCGGCGCCGGCCTCGTCATCGTCACGGGACGGGGCACGCCGACGGATCGCAAGCGGCTGGAACTCGCCCGTCGCCTGGGCGCCCATCACACCATCGACGTCGACGAGGAGGACGTGCTCGAACGCGTCGCCGATCTGACCGGCGGCGATATGGCCGACCTCGTCATGGACTGCTCGTCAGGTGGCGCCAAGGCGGTGATTGCAGCCCTTCAGCTTGCCCGCAAGCGCGGCCGCGTCATCCTGGGCGGGCGGACCACCGAAAAGATCCCCGAGTTCGACAGCGACATGCTGGTCAAGAAGGTGCTGACCGTAAAGGGCGTGCGCGGCCATTCCTTTGAGGCCGTGGAGCTGGCGGTCCAGGTGATCGCGTCGGGCAAGCACCCGCTGGAGGCGATGTGCACCCATGTCTTCCCGCTCGCGGAGACCGATGCCGCTCTGAAGACCGTCGGCGGCGAAGGGTTGCCGGATGCCATCCACTGCGCCGTTGACCCCTGGGGCTAAGATGTTTCAAGCGCTTGCGGCCGGCTCCCCGCAGGGGTGTCGCAAGCGCAACTAAAAAGGCCGGCTCGCATGAGCCGGCCTTTTATCTTGTGGCCGGTGTCAAGGCCCGCACTGCCTCACCGGCAGGGCCGACCTAGATCATAGTTGGAGGTTGGATGGGTTTGAGGCGCCAGAGCAGCAGTAACAGCCAGTCGGGCGTAGGGCGCGAGAGGCGGTTGGCGAGACCTTTCCTTGGCTGGGGGACGGACCGTGGATGAAGGATCGTTGGCATGGGCCACTCCATCTTCGTTTGCGTGCGCACTCCCCTGCCTCTTGGCAAGGCGCTCTGCACGCGTCCGTGCGCGCGCAACCCGTGGCCAGCGCATCCGAAGATGCAGCGGCCGCAAGTCGGCGCACGATCCGTGCAGGGGAAGTCCGCGGGTCCGGGACGGGAGCGCGATTGCCCCGGAGGGCGTCTCGCTCAGGCTTTCCGGCCGATACGATGCCAGAGCGGTCCCATCCCATCGCCGCTGCGGCTTGAGGCCGGCACGAGGTGCCGACAACGTGCAGGTTTACTTCGAGATTCCACGAGGCGTTCATTGCCCGCTGCGTCTCTGACGCGCACCTTTCCACCGGCAGAACATACGTTTTCAGCCGATGTCAGGGTAGAATTACCCTGTGGAAAACAATCTAGGTGATTCGCATGAATGTCGCGCGAATTGCCGTTGGTCCGGCCCCGCCCTGCCGCATCAATTTGCGCTTGCGGTGCGCGAAAGCCATGATTCGAATCCGAGGAGTACGTCGCGCAAGACAAAGCCGGCGACCTCGGGTGAGATCGTCGGCTTGCTCATGTCATCAGTCGTCGGGAGCCGGCTTTAGTCGGCAGCAACTCCAGCCTCGGCTTCGCGGGCGGAGTTGCGCACGGCCTTCTGCACCTTCTCGAACGCACGAACCTCGATCTGCCGGATGCGCTCGCGCGAAACGCCGAACTGCGCCGACAGGTCCTCGAGCGTCGCCGGATCCTCGGACAGCCGCCGCGCCTCCAGGATCTTGCGCTCGCGCTCCGACAGGGTCGACATCGCGCTCTTCAGATACTTGCGCCGGTGGTCGAGTTCCTCGCTCTCCGCCAGCCGTTCTTCCTGGTTCGGATCGTCGTCGACCAGCCAGTCCTGCCATTCGCCTGACTCGGCCTCGGCCCTGACCGGCGCATTGAGGGAGGCATCCCCCGACAGCCGCCGGTTCATCGACACGACATCCTCTTCCGGAACGCCAAGCTTCTCTGCGATCAGCTTGACCTGGTCCGGCCTCAGATCGCCCTCGTCGAGCGCCTTGATCTGTCCCTTCACCCGCCTGAGGTTGAAGAACAGCTTCTTCTGCGCGGCCGTGGTGCCCATCTTCACCAGGCTCCACGAGCGCAGGATGTATTCCTGGATCGAGGCGCGGATCCACCACATGGCGTACGTGGCCAAGCGGAAGCCGCGATCCGGCTCGAAACGTTTCACGGCCTGCATCAGGCCGACGTTGCCTTCGGAGATGACCTCGCCGATCGGGAGGCCATAGCCGCGATATCCCATGGCGATGCGTGCCACGAGCCGCAGGTGCGAGGTCACCAGCTTGTGCGCGGCTTCCGAGTCCTCGTGCTCCTGCCAACGCTTGGCGAGCATGTATTCCTCGTCCGGCTCCAGCATCGGGAAACGCCGGATCTCTTCAAGATAGCGCGCCAGCCCCAACGAGCCGCCCGCGACGGTGGGAAGCGTCTTAGTTGCCATTCCACAATGCCAACCCGATCTTGCCGCTCATACGCTTGATCGAGTTGCTCCCATGGTTCTGAGTTGACCTCTCAATGTGCCCGGATTCGATGGCGAATTGGAGGCTGATCACATACTCATCGGCCAAACGCTGATCTCGTGCAAACCACGTTGACGTCAGGCCGACGTCACGATTACTCACGGGACGTTGATCACATTTCCGCTCAGTCCTCCTCGACCGTCAATTATACCATGGCTGCGCCAACGCCCGTCGAAAGCATGGGTTGCGCCAGTCAGTCCGTTTCAACCCGAGCACCATGAGACGTACAGGTCAACGCGATCCTTGGGCGTTTCGATCCCTCCTTTCCCAAGCCGTAAACGATTGATGAAGGCTCAATCCGTCGCTTTAGGAACCGGAGTTACCCAAGGCTTTGATTAATTGGGCAAGTTCGGTGGGCAGCGGACTCTCGAACCGCAGCCGCCGCCGGCCGCGTCCGGGATGCTCGAACGCCAGGACGGCAGCGTGCAGGGCTTGCCGACCGACCCGCTCGAGCGCCGCCTGTGCCTCGGCGGTCATGCGGCGGGCGCTCGCCGAGAAGTGCGATCCGTAGCTCCGATCCCCCAGCAATGGATGGCCGATATGCGCCAGGTGCACTCTGATCTGGTGCGTGCGGCCCGTCTCCAGCCGGCAGGCGAGGAGGCTGGCGAGCGCCTTGCCGTCCTCGCCCTTCCAGCTCTCGAGCACCTCGTAGTGCGTGACGGCCCGGCGCGCGCCGGCGGCATTCGAGACCGCGATCTTGGTGCGGTTCGAGCTGCTGCGCGCCAACGGCGCATCGATGCTCCCGTGCGATCGGGCCGGCCGCCCCCAGACGATCGCGTGATAGACGCGCTCCAGGCGCCCGTCCGCGCCATGCGAGGCAAACTGCTCCGCGAGCGCCCGATGTGCCTTGTCGGTCTTGGCAACGACAAGGAGGCCGGATGTATCCTTGTCGAGCCGATGGACGATTCCCGGCCGCTTGACGCCGCCGATGCCGGAAAGGCTGTCCCCGCAGTGCGCGATCAGCGCATTGACCAGGGTGCCGTCGGAATGTCCGGCCGCCGGATGCACGACCAGCCCCGCCGGCTTGTCGATCACGATCACATGCTCGTCCTCGAACACCACGTTGAGCGGGATGTCCTCGCCCGTCGGCTCGGCTGGCGCTGCCGCAGGCAGCCGGACCCTCATCCGATCCCCCGATTTGACCCTCGCCCCAGGGTCAACTAACGTGCCGCCGCTTTCGGCAGCGACATGGCCCGCCCGGATCACGGCTTGGACCCGCACCCGGCTGAGCCCGCGGGGCGTCAGCCGGTCGGTCAGGAACCGGTCGAGGCGTTGGCCGTCGTCGTCGGGCCCGGCCACCAGGGCGATCGGTCCGGCGACAGGCTCCGGTCCCCTGTCTTCCCGTTCGGGCTGGGCAGGTTCCCGTGCATCAGGTTGCTGTCGAGTTGGCGAGCGCATTTGGATGACCGACGCATAATGACCACGACCCAGCCCCCGGCAGATCCCGGCTATGCCGGTCCCTTGAGCCCGGCCCATGTCCGGCTGCTGAAGATTGCCGTCGTCGTCATGGGAGCAATGATCATCATCGGCATGGGCGTGGTCGCCTGGCGCATCATCTATCTCGCGTCGGGCGCTGCCAGGCAAGCCCAGGCCCCTGCTGCGGCAGCCGGCGGCCCAACCGCATCTGCCGCGCGCCTCGCGCTTCCGCCGGGGGCCACCATCCGCGGCATGACGCTCTCCGGCAACCGGCTGGCCGTGCACTATGAGAGCGCCAAGGGCCCCGCGATCGCGATTGTCGAAGTCACCAACGGCGCGGTGATCTCGCGCATCGAGATCGTCCCTGAGGTGCCGCGCTGACATTGCGATCGCATTGACCGCCACAATCGACGGTGGCAGACAGTCTGCCATGATAGGGGTTTTCGATTCCGGCGTCGGTGGGCTGACGGTGCTGCGCGCGCTTCACGAGCGCTTTCCGCAGCTCTCGTTCGTTTATCTGGCCGATCACGGCAACGTCCCCTACGGCAACCGTGCGTCCGAGGAGATCGTCGAGCTGACCCGCGCTGGCGTCGAGGAGTTGTTCCGGCGGGGAGCGAAGCTGGTCGTGCTCGGCTGCAACACGGCGACCGCCGTGGCCGCCCGGACGCTTCAGCGGGACTGGTTGCCGGCATCAGGCTGGGTCGGACGCAATGTGGTGGGCATCGTCGCACCGACGGTGGAGGCCGCGACTCAGACCCCGTGGGCGGTGACGACCCCGCAGTACCCGCAGAAGTTCAATTCCGACACCATCGCTGTGTTCGGGACCTACCGTACCATTCTTGCTGGTGTTTACCCGGAGGAGATCGGCAAGCGATGCCCGCGGGTCAAGGTCGTCCAGCAGGTTTGTGCCGAGCTCGCAGGTGCGATCGAGGATCGAGCCCCGGCTGACGAGATCGACCGGCTTGTCGCCCAAGGCGTTGCCGGTTTGATCGGACAGAACGGCGGTCAGCCACCGCACAAGGCCATCCTGGGCTGTACCCATTTCCCGTTGGTTGAAGCGCATTTCCGCGCGCACCTGCCGGCGTTTGCGCGGTTGCTGTCGCAGCCCGGAGTCGTTGCTGACAGTCTCGACGACTATCTCTCCCGCCATCCCGAATATGTCGATCGTGAAGCCATCCCCGGCGTCGAGCTGTTGACGACCGGCGAGCCCGCCAGGGTCGACGAGACGGCGCGTATCTTCTGGGCGCAGGCCCCGGCCTTCAAGGCGCTCAACCCGGATCTGCGTCTCGTCGGCGCCGGAGGTCGCATTTAAGGTCCGACGCTTTAGCATCGGCCACTCGGCGGAATTGTCACCGCGGCTCCAGCACAGCCCTTATACTGATCTATCGGCCGGGTGGCTGGAAATGCCGCATTGGGTCGTGGTCCCGGGCTGCTATCCGCCGCCCTTTCCATGCGCCCGGAGCCTCGATGGTCAACGCACTCTCAGCCATTTTCATCTCCCGCAACGTCACGTTGCTGGCAATCGCGCAGGCCTTCGCCAACTCCCTGCAGACGATGGGAATCGCCACGACGCCGTTGGTCGCGGCCATCGTGCTGGGTGAGGAACACAAGGCCTACGCAACGATGCCGCTGGTCTTCACTCAGATCGGGCTGATGCTTGCGACGGTTCCCGCATCCCTGCTGATGGGCCGCTTCGGGCGCAGGCTGGGATTTTCGCTCGGAGCGCTGATCGGTATCGCCGCGGGAATCGTCGGCGTCATCGCAGTCTACCAGGCCAGCTTCTGGATGCTCTGCCTGACGGCTTTCCTCCAGGGCGCCGCGATCGCGATCGGCTGGTACTACCGCTTCGCTGCCGCCGACGCCACGCCGCCTCACATGAAGGCACGCGCCATCTCGTTCGTGCTGTTCGCCGGGGTTTTGTCCGGCGTGATCGGCCCGGAATCGGCAAAGTGGGCGAAGGATCTTCTCGCGCCGGTCACCTTCGCCGGCGTCTACGTGATGTTCTGCGTCATGAGCATTCTCACGCTTGTGACGGTGCAGGGCCTCAACATCCCGCCCCCGACTGTCGAGGAGCGCACCGGGCCTGCCCGCCGCATTGCTGAGATTGCGCGCCAGCCGGCCTTCATCGTTGCTGTGCTGTCCTCGATGATGGGCTACGGTGTGATGACGACCATGATGTCGGCGACGCCGCTTGCGATGATCGATTGCGGCTTCTCGTTCTACGACAGCGCGACAGTGATCCAGTTTCACGTGATCTCCATGTTCGCGCCCGCGCTTTTCACCGGCTATCTCATCAATCGCTTCGGCGTTCTGACGATTATCTTCACCGGCGCGTTGATCCAGTTCGGCTGCCTGCTGATCGCGATGGCAGGTATCGGCTTTCACAATTTCCTGCTCGCCAACATGCTTGTCGGCATGGGCTGGAATTTCTGCTTCATCGGCGGCACGACATTGCTGACCACCGTCTACCGGCCCAGCGAAAGAGCCAAGACGCAGGCTGCCCACGATTTCCTGGAGTATCTGATGACGGCGATCTCGACCGGGACATCGGGCATCGTCCTGGCCACGGCCGGTTGGGGCTTCGTCAACCTGATCGCCTTGCCGATGGTGGCCGTTGTGCTGTTGGCCTCCAGTTGGCTTTACCTGCGACACGGCCCGGTCGCGCTGGTCGCCCATCACAAATGAGGACGCCGCCGCGGCGTCGAAAAAGAAGCGCCGCACTCCGAGAGTGCGGCGCGCTGTATCGTGGTTAGGTCGAAGCCGCCATAGGCTGCGCCCTCAGGCCCGCACCTCCTGACGCTGGAACGCCACATAGGCGAGGCTGAACAGCAGGACCATGCCGGCAATCAATCCCGTAAGCTGCGGCCAGATCAGAACCACGCTCTGCGACAGCGGCAGCGGCGACCCCAGCACAGCCCCTTGGAGCTG
The DNA here is from genome assembly GCA_050186055.1 of Hyphomicrobiaceae bacterium. Classification (GTDB taxonomy): domain Bacteria; phylum Pseudomonadota; class Alphaproteobacteria; order Rhizobiales; family Hyphomicrobiaceae; genus CAMDPA01. The sequence continues at coordinate 8,109 of JBFWYV010000019.1, forward strand.
CGGAAGGAACCGCAGCAGTTCGCCCGGCAGCATCGACCGCGTTCCCGGACTGAGCAGAGCGATTGCCGTTTCGCCGAACAGAGTGTTCGGAGACAGGCGCGCCAGCCCCAGCGCACCTTCGAAGTGCGCAAATACCGTACTCGGATCGAACGGGTCGATCGGGAACAATACTCCGGCCAGCACGCCCACGATCATTTGCCAGAACACCGTGAACAGCAGCCAGACCGACAGGCTTGCCAGCGCCGAGGTCGCCGGTGACCGGAAGTAGATCGAGAACAGCATGGCGATTGCGAGCCAGACGCCGCCGTAGGCGATCGATGCGACCAAAAACACGCCGCCGCGGATGATCTCCTCCAGGCTCGGCGCCAGTCCGATCAGCAAGATGCCGAGTCCCATCATGAATAGCCACAAAGCCGTCAGAAACACGCCGAGCGTGGCAAGTCCCGCCAGGAACTTCCCGACCAGCAGCGCGTCGCGGAAGATCGGCTGGGCCAGGATACGGCTCATGGTGCGCCGGTTGAATTCGCCGTTGACGGAATCGAACCCCAGCGAGATCGCGACGATCGGGATCAGGAACCCGAGGAAGGCGAGGAACGACGGCAGCGGCGCTTTCGCGACCGTGAATACCTTGAGGAAGACGTATGGATCCTCGCCCACCACGTTCTTGATTTCGCCGATCGCCGAATAGGATGCGGCAAACCCGGCGAGGAACACGAGCGCCTGCAGCAGGCGCATGCGCGCGCTCGTCATGTTGTCGGAGAATTCGCGTTCGAACACGGCTCCGAGTCCGGTCCATGGCGAGCCTTCCCGCGAGGCGAACCCGCCGGTGCCGAAGAAGCCGTCGAAGCCGCGCCGCACGGTCGAAGCGCCCTCGCGAGCCTGTGCCGCGGCGCGCGCAGACAACGTTTGCTCTTTATGCTGCATGGCGCTGGCCCTCGAAATAGTGCTGGTACACATCGTCGAGTGTCGCTCGCTCGATGCTGAGCGACGTAAGTTCGCCGCCGCTCTCGACCACGCGTCGGGCCACGTCCGCGCGCACGTCCCGGGAGGCATCGATCCGCCAGACGCCGTCCCCTGTCTTCGACACCCGCTCTATGCCGCCGATCCCTTCCAGCTTGGGCGCGGCGTCGATGCCACCCGCCTCCAGTCGGATGACATACGAGCCGCCCAGCACCTGGCGCATCAGTTCATCGACGCGGCCGGTCAGTCCGATCCGGCCGTTCGAGAACAACGCGACTCTGTCGCAGATTGTTTGCACCAGATCGAGCAGATGCGACGAGAGCAGGATTGTCATGCCCTCGGCTTTCAGTGAACGGATCAGGTCCAGAAAGTCGCGTGTCGACTGCGGGTCCAGGCCGTTGGTGGGCTCATCGAGGATCGCGACGTCCACCTTGCGCATGATGATTTCCGCGATCCCCAACCGCTGACGCATGCCTCTCGAGTAGGTGCGGACCGCGGAATCTCCGGCCGGCTCCAGGTGTACGCGTTGGAGAGCCGCTGAGATGCGCCCATCGATTTGGTCGCGCGGGAGGCCGGCGAGCCGGGCAGTGTACGTGAGGTTCTGCCGGCCCGTCAGGTGATCGTAGAAGCCGACCGAGTCGGGCAGATATCCCACGCGCCGCTTGACTTCGAGCGGTTGCCCCAGCGGATCGAACCCGGCTGTCCGGATCGTGCCGCTGGAGGGTTCGGTCAGCCCGAGGATCATCAGGATCGTCGTGGTCTTGCCCGCGCCGTTGGGGCCGAGCAGGCCGAACACCTCGCCCTTCTCGATAGCGAGATCGATGCGGTCGACGGCGAGCGCCTCGCCGTACCGCTTGGTGAGGCCGTTGGCCCCGATGACAATCTCGCTCATCGCCGTCCGAACCTTCCGACAGCGCCGAACAGGACCAGCAGGCTTGCGGCGATCACGCCGAGCCCGATGACACCCCAAAGCGTGGACGTCAGGACGGTGGTGCGGAAGTTCACGGTCTCGGAAACGCCATCGCCGTTGGCGCGCACGGTGAACATGTAGTCGCCGGTGACGGCCTTGTCGGAGGGGACGACGACCGCCTCGAATTTCGCCTCCGAGTTTGGCGCCAGCGAGGGAATGCCCTTCGGCTCGAAGGTGATTTTCCAGCCGTTCGGCGGCGTGGAGGAAAGCTCGATGTTGCGGGCGTCGGCTGTGCCGTTGTTGCGCAGGACGAACGTGAACCGCTTTTCCTGGCCCGCGTAGGCGTCACCCGACAGTCGTTCGGTTTCGCTCGACAGGCTGACCTGCGGCTGGCCCGAAACGTCGAGTGTGAGTTTGGTCGTCGCCCGCGCCTTGTCGCTTCCGATTTCGATCGGGACGTCGTACTTGCCTGCGTTGGTGCCGGGTGCCGGCTTGATATCGACCGAGAGCTCCTTCGATTCGCCTGCCTTGATCGGTATCGACGTCAGCTCCTGCGAGCCATAGCCCTCTTTGAAGGTGACCTGGAAACCGCGCGGCGCACCGGACGTCAGCGTCGCGAGTATGTCCTCTGCGCTGTCGTTCTTGACATCGACCTTGAAGTCGAAGCTCGACTTCGGCGTGCCGCGCAGCACCGGCAGCTTCGGCGTGGCAGTCAGCCGGGCGCCTTTTTGCTCGATGACATTGACGGTGATGGGCAGTTCCAGGGACTGCCCTGTCCCCTTGGCGGCGACGGTGAGTGTGTAGGCTCCGGGCTTGGCTGACGACGGCACCTTCACCTGAAGATCCAGATTGGATTTCTGGTTGTGCTCCACGAACGCAGCCGCGACGGGTCGTCCGCCTCCGCGCAGTTCTGCGCTCCAGTTCGCCGGTACGCCCCGCACCGACAAATCGGTCCGCTGAGGCGCAAGATTGTAGTTGATCAGCGAGATGCCGAGCTTTGTCTCTTCACCGGCCTTCAAGGTTACATTCGGATAGTCGGTGACGATCCACAGGCCCTTGACGTCGGCGGGAACGTTGTTTTGGGCCCCCGCCGGAGCAACGAAAAACAGGAATGCAAAAAGAGCTGCGCTGAGAATTCCGCGCATGGGTTCCCCTCCACTGAGACGTTTCGATCTGCTTCACATTGTGACGTTTGCAACGAGACCGGTGTCGGGGCGCGGGGCGGTCGCAGTAGCGCCTGGCGCTTCTAGGTATGCCGGTCGCTTGCATGCCCATTTAAAACGCGGGCTGGCAGTGTCAAGGGAGGAGTGCCAATCGGTCGCTCGTTGGAAGCACTCAGGTCATGCGGCTAGCAGGCGGTCGACCTCGCGCACAAGGTCCTTGAGGTGGAACGGCTTCGACAGCACGCGCGCGTCTTTCGGCGCGTCGCTGTTGAGCGTTACTGCCGCAAACCCGGTGATGAACATGATCTTGAGATCGGGGTCCAGCTCGCTGGCTTTCCGGGCGAGTTCGATGCCGTCCATGTACGGCATCACGATATCGGTAAGCAGCAAGGTGAATGGCTCTGCCCTCAGCCGCTCGTAGGCTTCTGCGCCGTTGGCGAAAGCGCTGACGTCATAGCCCGCGCGTATGAGGGCGCGCTCAAGGAAGCCGCGCATGGAATCGTCGTCTTCCGCCAGGATGATGCGACGCAGAATTTGTCGGGATGGTTTGGCGGGCATGGCTGGGACCAAGGTCGGGAACGGGAACAAGCATACAGCGTAGCAAGTCAAGTGCCACTGCAATCTGGCGCCAGTTTGGTAAACATAGCATGAACCGGCTGTGCATTCCGGGCAATCGCGGCTGAACGATCGAGCCTCAACGGCCGCTGCGCAGGTTTCGCCCGGCTTCACTGCGGCGCGCGGCGGCCCATAGCGTTTCCAAAGTTCCGGCGGCCCCATGGACAGCCGCGCGTCGGGTTGGCACAGTACGCCTCAGGCCTTGTGCGCCGCGGCATGGAGCGAGATGACATCTTGGACAAATCGTCTGGTGAAGCAACGAGCAAGGAACAAGAACGGGCAGCGATCGAGGCCGAGCTTACGCCGGGTTTTGTCGTCTTCGAGCCCGACGAACAGCTCACGCCGTTCGTGTTCTGCTCGCCCCATTCAGGTCGCCAGTATCCGAAGGTTTTGCTTCAGTCTGCGCGGCTTGACGCCCACGCTCTGCGCAAATCCGAAGACTGCTTCGTCGACGAACTGTTCGCTGGCGTGCGCTCTCTGGGCGCGCCGCTGGTCGCAGCCCGTTTCCCGCGCGCCTATCTCGACGTTAACCGCGAACCGTTCGAGCTCGACCCGGAGTTGTTCGGCCGCGGTCTTCCGTCGTTCGCAAATGCACAATCGATCAGAGTCGCAGGCGGCCTGGGGACGATTGCGCGTATCGTAGCGGACGGCGAGGAGATCTATAGTGAACCGCCGACGATCGAGGCGGCATTGGAGCGGATCGAGCTTTTGTACCAGCCGTTTCATGCGAAGTTGTCGCAATTGCTGGAGGCGACCCGCGAACGGTTCGGCATGGTCGTACTGATCGACTGCCACTCGATGCCGTCCGCTGCGATGAGCAACTCGAGCACGACCCGTCCCGATTTCGTCATCGGCGATCGTTTCGGCGCCTCGTGCGATCCCCGTCTCACCCGGCTCATTCGCGACCAGCTCGCCCGCCAGGGCTATCAGGCTCTGCTCAACCGTCCGTATGCCGGCGGTTTCATTACCGAGCATTATGGCCGGCCCGCGCAGGGCATGCACGCTATCCAGATCGAGATCAACCGCGCGCTGTATCTCAACGAGCAGACGCTGGTGCCGACCATCGGCTTTTCCCTGATACGCCGGGACCTCATGACGTTATGCCGCCGCCTGTTCGCGGAGGCGCCGGCGCTGACCGTGCGCAGGACGGCTGCCGAGTAAGCCATAAATGGCTGATCGCGGGCGAACCTATGATTGATTGCGTGCCCGCGGATTACTTTGGACGGACAAGAAATGTTGCAATCCCTTAAGGATAAGAAGGTCTTTTGAAATTGTCCCGTATTTCAGTAAATTTGTAATATTTAGGATTTACAGTGAAATGACGAAGCTGCGTTTGTGGATTTGTTGAATTTTACTCCGCATTAAGGCGCTGGAGTCAATATCCGCCTGACCTAGATAAGTCAGGGTTGTGTCTCATGTTGACCTGCGTATTGACCCTCGCGCGCCGTTGGCGGCGCGGTCGCGAACACCACGTGCCAGGCAGACGGGCCACGCTCGCGAACCGTATGGCGATCGATCGCGGCGGCAACGTCGCCTTGATTTTCGCCTTCTCGGCCATCGCCCTGTTCGGGTTGGCCGGCGGCGCAATCGACTTCGCACGCTGGCTCCATGCCAAGAACCTTGTCCGGGCCGCTCTCGACAGCGCCGTTCTGGCCGGCGGCCGCACGCTGCAGATCAACGCGACCAATCCGGACCTGGCTCTGACCACGGCGCAAACCTATTTTGATCGCATGAAGCCCAGTGACCTCACCGGCAATGCGGCGACGTTCGCGTTGGCGGAGAACAGCACCGTCGTCCGCGGCGTGGTCAATGGCGGCGTCAACACGCCCCTGCTGGGGATCCTCGGATTCTCTCAGCTTCCCGTTCAGGTGGCTGCCGAGGCCGTCGTTGCCGCCGGCGGAAACTCTGAGTCCAGCATCGAGGTTTCCGTGATGCTCGACGTCACCGGCTCGATGGCCGGTCAGAAGATCGAGGATATGAAAGCGGCTGCCAAGGACCTTGTCGACATCGTCGTCTGGTCGGATCAAAGTCAGTACACCTCGAAAGTCGCCATTGCTCCGTTTGCGCGTCGCGTCAATGTCGGCAGCTATATCGCTTCCGTAACCGGGCTCCCGGCCACCAATGGGAGCGGCAAGAAGCTGATCCGGTGCGTCACCGAGCGCGAAGGGACCGAGCAGTTCACCGATGCCGCACCGGGAGCGGGCGCGTACGTGAAGGCCTACGCCGCCAACAATAACGCAAACGACAATTCCAATTACAGCAACAGCGGCAATTGTTCCGACCCGTCGAGTTCGGAGATGATCGTACCGCTGACCAACGACAAGGTAGCGCTGAAGAGCAGCATCGATGCCCTGACCGATGGCGGCACCACTGCCGGTACGCTTGGAACGGCCTGGGCCTGGTATCTGATCTCGCCCAATTGGGCGAACGTTTGGCCCGAGGCAAGCCGGCCGCAGCCCTACAGTGGTCTGACGACCTTGGGGCCAAGCGGACGCCCGGCTTTGGAGAAGATCGTCGTGTTGATGACGGACGGCGCCTACAACACCTATGACGGCGGTCAGTCGTCGCTCTCTTCGACGACGATCTCCGATCGGGCCGTTTCCCTCTGCACCGGAATGAAAGCGGCAGGAATCAAGGTCTACACCGTCGGTTTCGACCTCGGCAGCGACGAGCTTGCGATCAGCACGCTCAAGTCCTGCGCCTCGCGCGAGGCCAACGACCCGGTGGATCAGCCGAGCTATTTCTACAACACGTCGACCGGCGACGAGCTTCGCCAGGCCTTCCGCGACATCGCACTCAAGATCGCTACGCTTCGGCTAAGAGCATAGCACGGCCAAGCAAACGCCCTGCCATTCCTGATCGGCTTTGCAGCGGCTGCAATGTGCTCCGGCCTTGATATGGTTGAGCGCGGCGATCTCGTCGTTCCTGCCTCATTCGCCCCGCCCGCATTGAATTTTTCGTGATAGTGAACCGGTGCGGCAGCGGGATGCATAGAATGTCCTCATGGTGGCCCCGGTCGCAAACGCTGCCTCACAGGAGATGAACAATGCTGGACAGGCGAACCTATATGATTGGCCTGGGAACGCTGGCCCTGATCGGTACCTTCGGCGTCGCGCAGGCGCACCACGGCTGGGCTTGGGCCGAGAACGAGAATGTCGAGATGACGGGCACGATCATTTCGGCAAAGCTCGGCAATCCCCACGGTCTGCTCAAGGTGAACATCAAGGGCGAGGAATGGACCGTTGAGGTTGGCCAGCCCTGGCGCAACGCGCGCGCCGGCTTGAAGGACTCCATGCTCGTCAAAGGCGTCGAGCTGACCATCCAGGGCCATCGTGCAAAAGACAGGAAACTCAGGGTTTTGAAGGCAGAGCGCGTCATCATCAAAGGCAAGACCTACGATCTCTACCCTGATCGCGCGTAACCGACGGCAGCCGCGGCGATGCTTGGCGAACTCTTTGCCGCGCTTCAGGAGTGGGGTCCGGTTTCGGCGCTGCGATTTTCGCGCTGGCCTTATGCCGGCGTAAACGCAGCGCATATCGTGGGGTTTGCTGTTCTTTTCGGCGCTATCCTCCCGCTCGACCTCCGCCTGATGGGATTGTGGCGATCGGTCCCCATCGGCGTGCTGGCGCGCATCCTCGTTCCCGTCGCAGCAACCGGCCTCGCGCTTGCAATCGCGGCCGGCTTCCTGTTGTTCTCGGTGCGCGCGGTGGACTACGCGGGCACCGCATTGTTTCAGGTCAAGATGGTCCTGATTGTGTGTGCCCTGGCCAATGCCCTGCTGCTGCATCGCGCGCAACAATGGGAAGCCGCGCAGCCGAATGGCGGCACATTGCCTCCGCTGCGGATCAGGCTGGCCGGCGCTGCGTCAATTGCACTTTGGCTGTCCGTGATCGTTTGCGGACGGATGATCGCATTTCTGTTCTGAACGCTGCGCGGCAACGCCGGCCTGCCTATGCGCCGGTTTCAGCCGCGAGAAACGCGACGACTTTATCACGCTCGACCTCGCGTGAGGCAAACGCCTGACCGATGCCGTGAGCGAGAATGAACGTCATGCGCCCGTCGCGCACTTTCTTGTCCTGCGCCATCAGATCGAGCAATTCACTTGCGGTCGGCTTGTCCTGGCCTGAAATATCGGAAATCCGGGTCGGCAGGTCGACGCCAGTCAAATGGGCTGCCACGCGTGCCGCCGTACCTTCGGGACACAGTCCAAGGGACTCGGAAAATCGAAAGGCCATTGCCGTGCCGAGCGCAACCGCTTCGCCGTGATAGAGCCGGTCGGAGAAACCGGCCCACGCCTCCAGCGCGTGCCCGAACGTATGTCCCAGATTGAGCAGCATGCGATCGCCCTGCTCGGTCTCGTCGCGGGCGACGATTTCCGCCTTCATTTCCACGCTGCGGGCAACGGCATGGGTGAGGGCTTCAGGCCTGCGCGCAAGTGCGTCCGCGCCGTTCGTCTCGAGCCAGCGGAAATACGCCGCATCGCCGAGGGCGGCGTGCTTGACGATCTCGGCATAGCCGGCGCGCATCTGCCGGTCGGGCAGTGTCGAAAGTGCGTTGGTGTCGGCCAGCACCAGGCTCGGCTGGTGAAAGGCGCCGATCAGGTTCTTGCCCTCGGCCGTGTTGATTCCGGTCTTTCCGCCGACGGACGAATCGACCTGCGCCAAAAGCGTTGTCGGCACCTGAACGAACCGGACCCCGCGCCTCAGGATCGCGGCGGCAAAGCCGGCCAGGTCGCCAATGACGCCGCCGCCGAGCGCAATCACGAGATCGTTGCGTTCGACGCCGAGCGCCAGCAGCTTGCGGCATGCGGCTTCCAGCTCCGCGAAGCACTTTGTCGCTTCGCCCGGCGCCATCACGACGCGGCCGAGCACCTTGGTCTCGGCGGCGAGGCTGCTCTCCAGGGCCGCCGCATGTCCGGCGCGTTCGACGTTGCTGTCGGTGATGATGGCGCAGCGCCTGGCACGCGTGACCTGGACGATCAGCCGTCCGGCATCAGCCGCCAGCCCCGGGCCGACCAGCACGTCGTAGCCGCGCTCGCCAAGTTCGACCCTGATGCGCCGAGCCGTATCCGACGGCGATGCGGCGTCAAGGCTGGACGGCGTCGGTTTTGTCATGCTGCCTCAACTCCGTTCATCGTCGGCGCCGCTCTGCTCGGCCAGCGGACCGCTCGCGAGCTTCTGCAGGATTTCGCTGACGATCGCATCGTGTGCGACCTCGCGGCTCTGTACCGTGACGTCGGCCAGAGCATAGATCGGATAGCGCGCCGCGATCAGTTCGCGCATGCGTCCCTCCGGATCGGGCGTCTTGAGAAGGGGTCGATTGTCGCGCCGCATGACGCGCTTCATGAGCACCGGCAACTCGGCATTCAGCCAGACCGAGATCGCGCATTCCTTTATGCGGGCTCGTGTCGCCTCGCTGATGAAGGCGCCGCCTCCGGTGGCCAGCACCTGCGGGCCGCCGGCCAGCAGGCGGGCGATGACCTTCTCTTCGCCGTCGCGGAAGTGGACCTCGCCGAGGTTGGCGAAGATCTCGTTGATGGTCATGCCCGCGGCTTTTTCGATCTCTTCGTCGGCATCGACGAACTTGAGCTCCATCAGGTGGGCGAGCCGCCGTCCAACGGCTGTTTTGCCGCAGCCCATCATCCCGACCATGACGATCGCGCGCTCGCCGAGCGCACGTCGCAGCCTTCGGGCAAGGGGGGCGTTGTCGGCCATTGCAACGTTTCACTCACCAGATCCTGCCGGTCCGGCCGGCTGTCCGTCCGCAGCTTGACGCGAGACCTGCCACGATCGTCCGGATCCCCCTAAGGAGTCGGCCCGACAACGTCTTGAGCAGGCTGCCACACTACTCCAGGAATGTGATCTGACGGCCACGAATCGTCTGTTATCCTGACGATGGAGGTCTCCGGTCGCAAGGCATCAGACCAAGTCGCTGATATCTAGCATTGGACAGGACAAGAGCAAGTCGGCGCAGCGCTCCGCCGCCTGTGCGTCTCGGAGCCACACTGAAGCCAAGATGGCCACGGAAAATGCGAGTCAGAGGCCCAAGACCCGCCAATGCCGACCTTCTTCAGATTTCTCGTCGTGACTGGGACGCTGGTCACGCTGTTCTACGGCAGCATGTACCTGCTGGCCTCCAATTTCGAGCCGAAGCCGCGCGAAGTCACGTATTCGATCGGCACTTTGAAGATTCGCAAACAATGACCATCGACTTGTCGTCTCGCGAGCCGCTGCGGCAGAGACGAACCCACTTGCGCCGGCTGGCCTCGTTGGCGCTGGCTTTGGCGGCTTCCGGCATCTTGCCGGGCCTGACGACGTCGGCTGCGGCCCAGGATAGCTGGAATCCGTTCGCTGACCTTGCGGGGATCGACGCCGGCGCCCGCCCGTCCCGGCCGGCGCCGGCTCCGCAACAGGGGGCGCCGGTCAGCGGTTCGCCCTACCTCACGCCGATGGATCGAGGCCCGGGCGGGAGCAACGATTTCTTCGGTTCGCCAGCCCGGCCTGACAGCCGGCCTGACAAGGGGACGCCGCCCGGGACATACGGTCAGTCACCGCCGGCGGATGCGCCGATCGGCCCCCTTGGTCCCCGCGAAAAGGTTGAGAGTGCGGACCTTGCGCCGATTGCCGGCCCGCCCCGCCCCATTGCGGGCAATACGGAAAGAGGCGGCTTCGACGTCAACGCCCTCTCGGAGTTGGTGAAAGGTCTGCCGATCCCGTCGCATTCGCCGACGCTGACGGAACTGCTGCGTCATCTGTTCGCCGCGGCCGACGGCCCGTTGAGTGGCGGCGGCCCGGAGCATGCCGCCCTCAAGTCCATGGTTCTCTACCGGGCCGGCCTCATCAAGGACGCTCTGGCGGTGGCGGTCGGAACCGGAGCCAGAGCCGGTGCACAGGTCCCCCTGCACAGCGCACTCGTCGCCCGGCTCGCACTCGCTGCGGGCGATCGCGACGCCGCCTGCAAGGCCGCGCGCGAGGTGTCTCAGTCGCGCGCCGACCTTCCAGCCGGCGTCGCCGGTGAAATGCTGGTCGTGCAGGGATACTGCGATCTCGCCGAAGGCAATGCCGGCGGCGCCGGACTGGCTGCCGGCTTGGCGCGCGAGCAAGGCCACGCCCCGCCCGAGCTGCTTGCCGCTCTCGACGCGGTAGCCGTCGGTGAGCCCGCCCCGTTGCACCGCGTGAAGCACCTGACAGCCCCGCTCTGGCGCCTCGCCGAAATCGGTAAGGCGCAGCCTCGCTCGCTACCGCTGGAGCGCGCAGAACCGGCCGCCCTGGCCGCGATCGCGACCAGTGATCGAGCCGACCCGATATCGAAGCTCCATGCGGCCGAACTGGCGGCCCGCATCACTGCCATCGATGCCGGGCAGCTCGCCGCCGTCTACAGGCAGCAGCAGATACCCGCGGAATCGCCTGCCCGCGGTGACGCCGCACTGCGCCGGGCCCTGTTGTTCCGAGCGGCAGAGAGCGAGCGCACGCCGTCCAAGCAGACGCGTCACATCCGCGCCGCGCTCGACGAGGCACGCCGCAGCGGCCTCTACCTCCAGATCGCGACGGCATTGGCGCCTGCGGTGGCCCAGCTCCGTCCCGCGCCCGAGATCGGCTGGTTTACCGAGACTGCGATCGAAGTGCTCATCTGCGGGAGCAGATTTCAGGAGGCGCGCGCCTGGGTTGGATTTGGCCGCAGTGATACCGGCCGGTCGTTCGGCGGACCCGGCGGCGTCGGCCCGCTCGATCATTGGCTGGCGTTGATCGATATCGCCGATCCGTCTGCCGGTGCGCAGCGCGGCGAAGGCCTTGCTGCCATGGAAGAGCTGGCCCTGCGCGGCCGGGTCGAGCCGGCCGCATTGCATCGCCTGGCGACGGTCCTGGACGCCCTCGACTACAATGTGCCGCATCGGTTGTGGGAGGCCTCGAGCCGGACGCCTCAACCGACAGCGGGCTATCTGCCACCGACCGGTGTCCTTCAGCAGCTCGCCCTCGCCGTCAAATCGCGTGATCAGGTTCGTGCCATCCTGCTGACGATCCATACCCTTGGCCCCAACGGAGGCGAGCAGGCGCAGATCATAGCCCTGGGCGATGCAATCAGGGCGATGAAGCGCAGCGGCCACGAGGCGGAGGCAAGGCGGTTGGGCTTTGAAGCCTTGCTGATGGTCTGGCCGCGTACGTCCAATTCGTGATCCGAAGATCGCCGGCATGACGTCTAGCGATGACATCGCTTCATTTCTGGAGATGCAGACCGTCGAGCGCGGTGCTTCGGCGAATACCGTCGAAGCCTATCGCCGCGATCTCGAGCATATACGCGATCATTTGTTGATCGGCGGTCGTGATCTGCGTTCGGCGCGGCCAGCCGACCTCCAGGCCTATGCCCGGTCGCTTGCAATCGACGGCTTGGCCCCGGCCTCCCGCGCCCGGCGTTTGTCGGCGGTCCGCCAGCTTTACAAGTTCCTCGTCGCAGAGGGCCGCGTCGACGAGGACCCCTCGTTCAATCTGCGCGGACCAAAGCTGTCGCGGCCGCTGCCGCGCACGCTGTCGGTGGCGGAAGTCGATCGCCTGCTCGAGCGCGCGAAATCGCGCATCGAGGCGACGAGCGGGCGGGAGCTTGCACGCCGCGTGCGGTTGCATTGTCTGATCGAGTTGCTCTACGCCACCGGCATGCGCGTATCCGAGCTCGTCAGCCTGCCGCGTAGCGCGCTGGCGGGCGACGATCGCGTCCTGACCATCGTCGGGAAGGGCCGCCGCGAACGACTGGTGCCCTTGAACACGTCGGCGCGCGCTGCGCTCGACCGCTATCTGGCGCTCGGCCTCGACCCTGAGGACGGCGTCTCTGTGATGTTGAGATCGCGCTGGTTGTTCCCGTCGAAGGGAAGCGAGGGTCACTTCACGCGGCAGCGTCTTGGTCAGGAGCTGAAGCAACTGGCCGAGGAAGCCGGCCTCGATCCCGAGCGCGTAAGTCCTCACGTGTTGCGGCACGCGTTTGCCAGCCACTTGCTGGATCGGGGGGCAGACCTGCGCGCTGTCCAGCAGCTTCTGGGGCACGCCGACATTTCCACGACGGAGATATATACTCATGTGCTCGACGAGCGCCTGAAGCAGCTCGTCCACGCTCACCATCCGCTGGCCAGGCAAACGTAGCGTCGCCGAAGCCGGCAGCCGCGGACATCGGGCTCAGTTGAACGTCGGCCGCAGATGAGGGCTGTCCAGCGAGAACGCAGGAATGGCGACATCGAACATGCGGCCGTCCTGGTTCACCATCTGGTAGCTGCCGACCATGACGCCTTGCGGCGTCCGCAACGGACAGCCCGACGTGTAGTTGAAGCTTTGTCCGGGTTCGAGCCGAGGCTGCTCGCCGACGACTCCAGGCCCGCGAACCTCCTCGGTCCGACCGTTTGCGTCGGTGATGCGCCAATATCGTGTCTGCAGTTGCACGGTCTCGGCGCCGAGGTTCGTAATCTCCACATCGTAAGCCCAAAAGTAATAGTTCTCATCCGGCTGCGACTGGTCGTCGACATAGCTCGGCCGCACCCGCACGCGGATGCCTGCTGTCGTTGCTTCGTACATGTGGTTATCCACTGCTGACGGGCGGCCCGCCTTGCCCGTCTCGGCCCGCACATTGGAGCCAGCCACCGGACGAGGTCAAGCTTGCTGATGTCATCTGGGTGCGACCGCACGTTGCGCCATATAGATGGATCGACGTACGGTCCGGGACAAATTAATTCTGATCCATGTTTCGTCTCTCAAACCGTGCGAGGGCTCCTCATGGACGCCGGCAAGCTCGCGGCACTTCGTGCCAAGTACGGCAACGCACCTGCAGGCGAGGTACACGATCCCGAGTTTCGCAAGGTCGTTGATCTGCTGTTCTCCGGCGCCGACCGTCGGTACAAGCCCTATGAAGGTGTCTCGTCCCTTCTCGACGCTCCGCTGCGCCTTGATGCACCAACCATGCCGGACTTCGGCGGACTCGATGTCGCGCTCATCGGTGTGCCGATGGACCTGGGAGTGACCAATCGGCCGGGAGCCCGCTTCGGTCCCCGCGCCGTTCGCGATGTCGAGCGCGTTGGCCCCTATCATCATGCCCTGAGGATCGTGCCGTCGGCCGAGGTTCGCCTCGCCGATGTCGGTGACGTGCCGTTCCGCTCTCGCTATTCGCTCGCCGACAGCCACGAGGACATCGAGGCGTATTTCACCAAGGTCCGGGCGGCGGACGTGGCGCCGCTGTCGGTCGGCGGCGATCATTCGGTCACGCTGCCGATCCTCAAGGCGCTGGGCCGCGACCGCCCGCTGGGTCTCCTCCATATCGATGCCCACTGCGATACCGGCGGACCTTTCGAAGGCACGAAGTTCCACCACGGCGGGCCGTTCCGCGAGGCCGTGCTGGCCGGCGTGCTCGATCCCGACCGCACGATCCAGATCGGCATCCGCGGGGCGGCCGAGTATCTGTGGGAGTTCTCGTTCGACAGCGGGATGACCGTCATCCATATCGAAGAGTTCATGGAGACCGGCTTGGAGCGCACCTGTCAGCACATCCGCGCAGTGCTGGGCTCGGGACCGGTCTACGTGACATTCGATATCGACAGCCTTGACCCTGGCTTTGCGCCCGGCACCGGGACGCCGGAAGTCGGAGGCCTCAGCCCGCGCGAGGCCATGGCCATGATCCGGGCGGTCGCAGGTCTTGATATCGTGGGCGGCGACGTCGTCGAGGTAGCGCCGCAGTACGACGCGACCAGGAACACGGCTCACATCGCCGCACAGATGCTGTTCGAGATCCTGAGCGTGCTGGCGATGGCGAGACGCCGCTAATTAGCGTCCGCCCCCCGGCACGGCCTTCGCGTCAGGCTGTATATTGAGCTTGATGTTGGGCACCGCGCCGGCGAGATTCGCGGAACCGCGAGTGACGGTTGCCGGCGGACGCACCGCCGCAGCAGGCCTGTCCGTGGCCGACGCCACCGTTGCCGTATCCTTGGCGGGCCTGTGAAACGGACAATGCCCGATCCGCACCATGGAACTCGTATCAGGTGCGGCTTCGGCTGCGTCCGGGCTCAGCTCCAGCGTCGCAAGCCTGATCGGCTGCGCTGCGAGCTGCTTCCAGCCAAGCACTGCAAAGCCATGCTCGATCAGTGCAGTTACACGTTGCGATCTCTTCACCCGCGTCTGCTCGCCGAGGACGACCGCGATCAGCCTGTGCCCATCGCGCGTCGCGCTGGCGACGATGTTGTAGCCTGACCCGCAGGTGAAGCCGGTTTTCATGCCGTCGGCCCCTTCCAGCGTCCGCAGGATGTCGTTCTGATTGTAGAACGTGCCCTTGTGGATGCGCACCGAGTGCGAGGAAAACACCTCCGACCAGTGTGGAAAATCCCGGCTCAGCGCCAGCGTCAGCTTGGCCATGTCCCGCGCGGTCGAGACCTGCCCGTCATCGGGCAGCCCATGCGGGTTCCTGAACTTGGTCCGCGTCATCCCGAGCCGCTTCGCCGTGGCGTTCATGCGTTCCGCAAACGCTTCCTCGCTGCCGGCAAGGGCTTCCGCCAATGCCACGGCGAAATCATTGGCGGACCTGAGGATCATGCCGCGGACGGCGCCGTCGTAGGTCAGCTTGATGCCGGCTCTAAGACCGATGCGTGTCGCCGGCTGCCCACGGGCATGACGCGACAACGGCACTTCGTCGTCAGGCTTGACCTTGCCGGATTTCAGCGCCTCGAACGTCAGATAGGCCGTCATCATCTTGGTCAGCGATGCCGGGTACCAGGGCTGATCGGGATCGTCCGAGTAGAGCACCTGCCCGCTTTCAGCCTCGAGCAGCAAGGCCGGCCCAGCGTGCGCCGGTGCAGCGAGATGAGAGACCGTCATCAGCCCCGTGGATAGGACCGCGGCCAAGCCGGATAGTCGCGCCATATTCGTCCTCAGGACATGGGGCATCGGCGAAGCATTCTGAGACGCAAGCCACACAAGTCAGCCCTGAGCATCGAGGTCAAGAGGCTGGCGTCGATGCAGGCGAGCGGGTGGCTCCGCCGCCACAGCAACCGGGCCATTCAGGATCGTCAGAAGTGAACGGCATGGGACATCCGGCGCGCACGCTCGCTTTACATGCCCGCGCATGCCTGACATCCTGACGCTGACGTCCGGACAACTCACATCCAATGTACAAGGGAGCGCGCCCGTGGAGCACACGCCGTCCACTGCATTCGCCTGCTCGCAGCAGATCCTGGAAGCTGCCCGCAAAGCCGTTTCCAAGGTCACGTGGGACTATATCAACGGCGCTGCCGGCTCCGAGACGACGATGCGGCGCAATCGGTATGCGCTCGATTCCTACGCCTTCCTTCCGCGCGTTCTGCGCGATGTCTCAAAAGTCGATACGTCTGCGACGCTGCTCGGCTACAAGGCCCGGCTTCCGTTGGTGCTTGCGCCGATGGGCTCGATGCATCTCATGCACAAGGATGGCGCCAAAGGTGCTGCTGCTGCCGCCGGCGCGTTCGGCGTGCCCCACATCCTGAGTTCGGTCGCGCGCCACAGCGTCGAGGAGGTCGCCGAAGCCAACAGGGGCTATCGCATTTTCCAGCTCTACATCCGCGGTGACCTGGACTGGATCAAGATCCGGCTCGATGCAGCCAGAAAGGCGGGCTACCAGGCGCTGGTGATGACGGTCGATGCGGCCAACTACGGTATCCGCGACCGCCAGCTTCTGAATCAGTTCAATCGCCCGAGCGCCGATATGGCCGGCGAGGATCGCGATTTCCAGGCCGCCATGACCTGGGAAGGCATGGCCGCGGTCAAGAAATACTGGGGCGGCCCGATGATCCTGAAGGGAATCGCAACGGCGGCGGATGCCAGGATCGCCATCGAGCACGGCATCGACGTCGTCTATGTCTCCAACCACGGTGGACGCGAGCTCGACCACGGACGGGGCACGCTCGACATGCTGCCCGAGATCGTCGAGGCGGTAGGGAAACACGCCGAAGTCTGGATCGACGGCGGCTTCGTGCGCGGCACCGATATTGTCAAGGCGCTGTGCCTGGGCGCCAAGGCCGTTGGCATCGCCCGGTTGCAGGCATGGGCCGTGTGTGCCGGAGGCGCGCCGGTCGTGCACGGCATGCTGATCAACCTGGAGGAGGAGATCTCCAACGCTGTCGGACTGATCGGCGCGACCAGCCTGGCCGACCTCGGACCGCAGTATCTCACGCGCGTCACGCCGATGGCGCCGACCCACGAGCATTCGAGCTTCCGCCACATCGGCCCCGATCCGATCAGGTAGGGCGCACCGTCGCCTCTGGCTGCCCATTCGGTCGCTCCGCCGCCTGCCGCCTCGCCGCGAGACGGTGGCGACCCCGCAGTGCCTTCACAGTCCGGGCAAAACTCGTGTATTCAGGCCCGCGATAGTGCGGGATCGGGAGAACGGCGATGGCTACATCTGCGGACGGCGGGCTGGTCACGATATTCGGCGGGTCGGGTTTCATCGGCCGCAATATCGTACGCGCCCTTGCCAGGGATGGCTGGCGTATGCGCGCTGCCTGTCGCCGGCCTGATCTGGCGGGTTACCTGCAGCCGATGGGCCGCGTTGGCCAGATCTATCCGGTGCAGGCGAATGTTCGGTATCCGGAAAGCGTTGCCGGCGCCATCGATGGCGCCGGCATCGTCATCAATGCCGTCGGCATCTTGCAGCGCGACGGCAGCCAGACCTTTCAGAAGGTCCACGTGGATGGTGCGCGTGCGATAGCGAAAGCCGCACGCGCAGCCGGGGTCGGGACACTCGTGCACCTGTCGGCGATAGGTGCCGATCCGAAGTCGGCGTCCGATTATGCGAGGTCGAAGGGCCGCGGTGAGCAGGCGGTGCTTGAGGAGTTCCCCGATGCAATCATTCTTCGGCCATCCGTCGTATTCGGACCGGAAGACGATTTCTTCAATCGCTTCGCGGAATTGGCCGCGGTTGCGCCGCTGATGCCGTTGATTGGCGGCGGGCGCACGAGATTCCAGCCCGTCTTCGTCGGCGATGTCGCCGCCGCGGTCTCGGCAGCGGTCGCGGGCAAGGCGCGATCCGGGACGGTCTACGAACTGGGCGGGCCGGAGGTGCTGACGCTGAAACAGATCATGGAACGCGTGCAGGAGTGGTGCGGCAGACACCGCAGCTTCATGCCAATGCCGATTCCGATTGCGAAGCTGGTCGCTTTGTTGAGCTGGCCGCTGCCGAATGCCCTGCGTCCGTTCACTTATGACCAGGTCCGCCTGCTGAAAATCGACAATGTCGTGAGTGCGTCGGCAAAGTCCGATGGCCGCACGCTTGCCGCTTTCGGTATTTCCCAGCCGCAGGCGGCCGGCGCGGTCGTGCCGTCATATCTGGAACGCTTCCGGCCGCGTGGTCAGTTCTCGCATTATCGCGGCTGATCAGGGTCGCGCCGTGGAAGCTCAGCTCCCGGAATGCGTCATCACGTAGAGCATCCCCACCAGAACCACGACAACGATCAGGACGGTGAGGAGCAATGAGCCGGATCGCGTGGGCGGGGACGCGGGCTTGCCGGCGTGCGCCCGGCGAACCTGCCGCAGCGCGGCGCCCACCATCACTCCGGTGTAATCCCGCCGTCTCTTCGACGGATCGTTTGTCTGCCCGGCCATGATTGAAGACTCGCGAATTGATCGGTCGGAAGCATTCTGAGTTCTGTTTGAGTGGTTTTTGCGGCAGACCCATTCGCGCAGAACCGATCGGTATGCGCACACATTGCCGTATCTGCGCGATTCGAACTAGAATCGGTCCGGTATTAGGGACCATAGTTTTTTCAGGGGGCGCCATTGATCAGCCGGAGGGAGTTCGCCGCCGGGGTGGCTGCGAGCGCTGCCGTTGGTGCAACTGAGGCACATGCGGCCGTGTCATGCACGGCATACAATTGGCAGGGCATGCAGACCTGTACGGCCGGCCTGCAACTGGGACCCATCGTTACCGCGAGCCAACAGTGTCAGAACTGGTGCTGGGCCGCGTGCATCGAAGCCGTATTCGCGATGCGCGGCTATCGCGTTTCGCAGCGCGCCATCGTACGCAAGATCTATGGCGGGACGGAGCCCTGTTCCCGGGCCATCGGGCCTCAGATCATCCAGGCCGTCAACGGCCCTTGGATCGATGCCAATAATCGCCGGTTCATGGCCTACGCAGCCCCGCTGATCGATCTGCAATTCGGCGTCCTGCACCCTCAAGCGGCGGCTTTGGCAGCTCAGGAGCTTGCGCGCAACAACCCTCTGATCAACGGCGCGGCGGGCCACGCGACGGTAATGACGGCGATGACGTACGTCCGCAACAACCTTGGGCAGGGCATGCCGGTGCAAATCATCGTGCGTGATCCATGGCCAGGCAATCCCAACCGCCGTGTGCTCACGCCGCGGGAGGTGGCCGGTACGTTCTTTCTCGCACGGGTCACCACATCATAGCCGACACGGCTGAAGCGCCTGCTGCCGACGGCCGTCGCTTCACAGCTTGATCCACGTCAGTTCGTGCTTGTTGTGGTGGAGGTGGAGCAGGCGTGAACCCGGAATGGCTTTGAAGCGTTCGATTGCAAGGAAGTCCGTCTCACCCTGAAACTTCACCGTGCATACGAAGCGCCGCGCCCGGCCGGACGCGATCCAGCGCTCGATGAGCGACAGCAAGCGGGCCGGATAACAGATCACGTCGGAAAACAGCCAGTCGACCGGCGGCAGCGTGCCGGGCTGCAGGCCAAACGCACTTTCTCGTCGCACGTCGACGCCCTCCATGGCAGCGATTCCCGGATCGAGCGGGGCCTTGTCGATGCTGATCACGCGTGCGCCGAGGTTGGCGATCACCCAGGTCCAGCCGCCTGGGCTTGCGCCGAGGTCGAGGCAGAGGTCACCCGGCCCCGGCCGTACGCCGATCAGCGTCAACGCCTCCCAAAGCTTCAGATAGGCCCGGCTGGGGCTGGACACGCGATCCTCCACGAACGAGATCTCGCCATTCGGGAATGCGCTCGAGCACGTCGGTGAGATGAGCATCTCCTCATGCGACAGGAGCGTCCACGAGCCGAGCGGCGCGGAAGGCGCTGGCGCACCGAAATCGAGCGGCTTGGCCGATACTCTGGGCAGCCGCTCGGCGATCAGTGCGGCGCGGCGCTGGTGGGCATGCGGGTAAAGGGACCAGTTCCGCTGTACGGCTCGCAACTTTTTCGCCGCGTCTCCGATCGAGGCGATGGGGACCCGCATCGGCATGCGCCAGACGTTGGCGGCCCATGCCACGGGCTGCTCTGGTCGATGCGTCAGCACCAGCCGGCCGTGCACCTCGCCAACCGATGGGCCAAGCTCCGCCAGAAGATCGTCGAGAAAGCCTTCCGGCGCCAGATACGCTGTCTGCTCGCTCATCGACTCTTTAAGGACCTCCGTTGGCAACCATGCTCATTCATGCCGCAGCGCGTTTGTTGGCTCGATACTTGACGAGGGCCGGCCCGATCCGCTACCGGCTATATCGTCGTGGTGATTTGCGCCAGCTTGCAGCCACGTTAAACAAGTCGCTAAAGAGGCCGCGCGTGCGCCACGGTTCATGCGCCGGTCTATAGCCGGCGCGCAACCTGAACCGAGCCACTTTGGTCACATCCGTTGGCCGGTCTAGCACGCGAGGAAAGTGAAATGGCCAAGTCCCCTTCCAGTTCGGCACAGCCCCGTCAGTTCCGCCCTGAGACGCTTCTTGTCCACGGCGGCACGCTGCGTTCCGATTTTCGCGAGATGTCGGAGGCGCTGTTCCTGACGCAGGGCTACGTCTACGACAGTGCCGAACAGGCCGAACGCCGCTTCAATGGCGAGGAACCGGGGTTCCAGTACTCCCGCTTTTCGAACCCCACCATTTCCATGTTCGAACAGCGCATGAGATTGCTCGAGGGCGCTGAGGATGTGCGCTCCTGCGCGACGGGAATGGCAGCCGTCACGGCCTCCATCATCGGGTATCTGTCCGCCGGCCAGCACATCGTCGCCGCCAAGGCGATGTTCGGCTCGTGCCGGTATATCGTCGAGGATCTGTGTCCGCGTTTCGGCATCGAGTTCACGCTCGTGGACGGCGCCGACAATGACGCATGGAAACAGGCGCTTCGCCCCAACACGCGCGCATTTTTCTTTGAGACGCCGTCCAATCCGACGCTGGAGATCATCGACATCGCCGCCGTCTCGAAGATCGCTCACGAGGCCGGCGCGATCGTTATCGTCGACAACGTGTTCGCCACCCCGATGCAGCAGAAGCCGCTGCAGCACGGCGCCGATGTCGTCGTCTACTCGGCGACCAAGCATATCGACGGCCAGGGACGCTGCCTCGGCGGCGTGGTGCTGGGTTCGAGCCATCTGATCAGGAAATACTACCACGATTACCTGCGCCAGACCGGCCCTTCCCTGTCGCCGTTCAATGCGTGGGTCCTGTTGAAGAGCCTGGAGACGTTGCCGCTGCGCGTCGCGGCCCAGACCGCCACGGCCGAGCGCATTTTCCGGCATCTGCAAGGCAAGCGCGGCATCAAGACCGTAAGCTACTGCGGGAGCCCGGATCATCCCCAGGCCGACGTCATCAGGCGTCAGATGACGGGCGGCGGTCAGATCGTGACGATTGTTCTTGATGCTGACAAAAAGGCGGTGTTTCGCTTCCAGAACGCCTTGCAGGTGATCAAGATCTCCAACAATCTGGGCGACGCAAAAAGCATTGTCACGCACCCGGCCACGACCACCCATCAGCGCTTGAAACCGGAGGCGCGGGCCGAGCTTGGCATCTCCGATGGGATGCTCCGTCTGTCGGTCGGCCTGGAGGCGTTCGAGGATCTCGCCGAGGACCTCGATCATGCGTTGGCCGCGGCGTTCGATTGAGACGCGGCACTTGCCGCATCTCATTCGTCCGGCCAAGAACAGGGCCGGCGCTTCCCGCACCGGTCCGGCTCCCCGGAATCCCGCGGCGCAACATCGGCCTGTGCGTCTCGCCTATCGTCGCCGGGCCTCGACTGGTCTATGGTCTGAGCACCCAAAACCTGACCATAAGACCAGCACGGGAGGCCCAATGTCTGCTTCGGATCTCGACCTGTCCATCGCGCTCTCGATCAACGAGCGCACCAAGCCGATCCTCGATGGCCGCATCAGGCCGCAGGGCATCCGCCTCCTGGCGACCGGCGTGCATCCATCCGAAATGTTCTGGCGCCAGCTCAAGTATCAGGATTTCGATGTCTCCGAGATGTCGATGTCCTCGCTGATCATCGCCACCGTACGTGGCGACCGGACCTGGGCCGCACTTCCGATTTTCACCACGCGCGAGTTCTTTCATACCCGCACGCTGGTCCGCGTCGATGCCGGCATCGAGAAGCCGCAGGATCTGAAAGGTAAGCGCGTCGGTGTTCCGGAATACCAGCAGACAGCCGCGATCTGGTCGCGCGGCGTGCTGCAGCACGAGTTCGGCGTCAAACCGTCTGACATCACCTGGTACATGGAGCGCACCCCCGAGGTGAGTCATGGCGGCGCCACCGGCTTCAAGCCGCCGGCCGGCGTCACGCTGAACAGGATTCCCACTTCCACCAACATCGGCGAGATGCTGATCAGGGATGAGCTGGACGCAACGCTCCTGTATCTGACCGACAAGAATCTGGTCGACCGCTCCACCGTCGACGTGCTCGGGTCCGGCAAGGTGAAACGGCTGTTCCCGGACATGCACGGCGAGGGCACGCGCTACTACGGCAAGACCGGGCTCTATCCCATCAACCACGGCGTGGTCGTTCGCCGCTCGATCCTGGAGCAGCACCCTTGGGTCGCGCTCAATCTCTACAAGGCGTTCGTCGCCGCTAAGGAGCTGGTGACCGCCAATATGACGTCGGCGCTGGAGCCTTATTTCGCCACCGGCATGATTGCCGGCGGGCTCAAGGCGCAGAATGCCGTCGATGGCTTGGGCCACGGATTCAAGCCGGCGTTGCCCGGAGACCCGCTCGGCTACGGCATCAAGGCCTCGCGCGAGGTCCTGGAGACGATCATCCGCTATAACCACGAGCAAGGTCTCACGGCGGAGCCGGTGAAGCTCGAAGACCTGTTCTGGAAGAGCACGCTGGATCTTTGACGCCATCGCGCGCGGCGCGTGGGCCAGCGGCGCGCTGCCCGCACTCCGGTCAGGCTGGTTTCTGCAAGGCCGGAGCTGATCCCGCATCGC
>JBFWYV010000020.1:0-30870 GCA_050186055.1 Hyphomicrobiaceae bacterium
GCAGCGGCTGGCTCTCGTCGATACCGGCTCGGGCATGAACAAAGGGCCGACGATGGGGCATTTGCCCCGAAGCCTCGAGGCCTTGGGCGTTCGCGCGAGCGACATCGAGACGGTGTTGCTCACGCATCTGCATATGGACCATGCCGGCGGCCTGACGGATGCCGGCGGACGGGCGGCATTCCCCAACGCAGAGCTGGTGGTCCATCGCAAGGAGGCCGAATACTGGCTCGATACGCCGAAGGAGAAAATCGACGCCCGCTCGCTGCGTACGGTCGATCACGTACGAGCCATGGTCAGCACGTATGGAGACCGGGTCAGGCGTGTTGCCGACGGAGAGGGCATTGCCGGCGTGAGTGCCGAGCTTGCTTCCGGCCATACGCCGGGACATACCGTCTGGCTGGTGACTTCAGGCGGCCAATCCGCCTTGATCCTCGGCGACGTCATCCATCTTGCCGCGGTGCAGTTGCCGCGCCCGGACTCGGCGATGGTCTATGACGTCAACGCCGACGGCGCGGTTGCCTCGCGCCAGCGTGTTCTCGCCCGGCTTGCGAAGGACGGCATCATCGCATGCGGCATGCATCTGCCCGACCCAGGTTTCGGCCGCATACATCGTGACGGCGGCGCTTACCGCTTCGACCCCTTCGGCTGAGCGCCATCCCGCCTTTGAAGGGCAATGAGGGCCTCGGCCGCCACTGAAATGGCAATCACGGCAGGGTCCTTGCTGTTGATCTCGGACAGTCCGATCGGACACGACATCCGCTTCATGGCTTCCGTCACTATTCCTTCGGCGGCCAGCCGCTCCTCGATCCGCGCTCGCTTGAGCGGCGCTCCGACCACGCCGAGGTAGCCGAACGTTCCGGAACGCAGAAGCTCCCGGCAAATTCGACAATCGAGTTCATGCGCCTGCGTCATCACCGCATGAAACGCCCCCGGCGGCGCATCAGCGGCGACGCGCGCCGGCTCGCCCGCAACAACGCGCTCCGCACGTTCTTGCGCGTCCGGCGGGAAATGGGCCGGATCGGTATCGATCCAGTGAAGGTCGAACGGCAGCTCGACCAATGTCCTCACGACCGCCCGCGCGATCAAACCTGTGCCATAAACGTAGAACGGCACCGTCGCACGGCCCAGGCGCTCCACGACCCAGCACGGCCGATCCTGGCTCGACGGCACCATTACCAGACGGCGCACCGCATCCGCTCCGAACCGACCAACCGCATCGACAAGATGCGGCGGCAAAGACTTCATTTCAGCCGATGACGTGATGACAAGGGGCGGATCTCCCGACTTCATGACACGCGCCAACAGCCTGTTGCGCCGGTCTCCGCGCCAATTCATGTCGGCCAGCGCAGCAATCTCGGCCGCGCCGTAGACTTCGATGAGCACCGAGATAACGCCGCCGGTCGGCTTTCCCATCACAGCTCCAGAGCCGAATGACCTCACCTGCCGCGGCCATCTCGGCCCGGTCGCATCGGACACATATCCCGCCGTGCATCCAGCCGCGGCCCTGACGACCGTCGCCTCAAGCTCCCCCCGTCCGATCCTGCCCTCGACGTGCTCTCCCGCAACCACCACGGCGGAACCTACGGCCCGCGGCGTCGGCGCTGTGGCCTCCACGATCACGGCGCGCGCGACCGCTCCATGCTCGGCGACAAGCTCTGCGATCCGGTCCAGCCAGTCTAACACGGTAGAATCCGCCCCTCCCGGGGTTCTAGAGCCTTTCTGGTTTTAGTTGAATCCCAGAAAGGCCCTAGATTTGTTTTGTCGTGCTTCTTATCGGAAAATCGGTTCCCACTTTTCCGGAAGCACTCTAAGCCTGCGCAAACCCGATGATGGGGCTGACTCATGCCGACCTCGTCTGTACCTGGAAACGCCCGGCCGCGAGTGGGCCGGAGAAGGATATGAGGCACGGGGACTGTTAAGCTCAATTCGCCCTGCCCTCAAGACCGCCATGCGATTTCAGGCTCCGGTCCAGGGCGGTTCGGACCGCCGTACGGACAGACGCTTGAGATCATGAACTCCGTTGCCCCATCCCACCGCATCGGGCACTCTAGGGCGGGCGGTCACGACGCGCATTCAGTCGTGCCCGACCCGTCTCTACGGTACGTGACGACAAGACGGGCGATCAGGCAACGGGAGGCCGCCATGCCAGAGATCTCGATCGAGGTGAACGGACAGCGCGTACGGCGCAATGTCGAGCCCAACCTGCTGCTGGTCGATCTCCTGCGCCGGGATCTGGGCATGACCGGAACCCATGTCGGCTGCGATACGGCGCAATGCGGCGCTTGCACGGTCCACATCGACGGGAGCCCGGCCAAGGCCTGTAACGTGTTCGCGGTCCAGGTCGATGGGGCTCAGGTGACAACGATCGAGGGATTGTCGAACGGCGCCGACCTTCACCCGCTCCAGCAGGCTTTCCGCGACGCCCATGCGCTGCAGTGCGGATTCTGTACGCCCGGCATGGTGATGTCCGCGGCAATGCTGCTGCGGCACAATCCAAAGCCCTCGGAAGCGGAAATCAGGAGCTGGCTGAACGGCAATTTCTGTCGCTGTACGGGCTATCACAACATCGTTAAAGCCATTCAGATCGCCAGCGAAGCAATGAGCAGCGCGCGATAACAGATCGTGCGCGGTCAGCCGCGCTTGAGCGCAGCCCGCAATCGTCAAAACCGGAGGACGCACCTAATGCCAGCGACCGCAAACGGCATCGGCGCCGCCGTCACCAGGCGCGAGGACTTCCGCTTTCTCAAGGGGCTTGGCCGCTATACCGACGACTTCGAGCTGCCGCGCCAGACCTTCCTCCATATCGTCCGCTCGACCGTCGCGCATGCGCGGATCAACAGCATCGATACGACACGAGCCAAGGCCGCCTCGGGCGTCGTCTCCGTCTTCACCCAGGCCGACATCGATGCTTCGGGAACGATCGGCGGACTGCCCTGCGGCTGGCAGGTGACCGGACGCGACGGGCAGCCGATGAAGGAGCCCAAGCATCCGATCCTGGCGACGGGCAAGGTCCGCCACGTCGGCGATCCCATCGTTGCCGTAATCGCTGAAACGCTGGCCGAAGCCCGAACCGCGGCAGAGCTGGTGGACATCGATCTGACCGAGCTGCCTGCCGTCGTCGATATGAAGAAAGCCCTCACCGGCGGCACGGCCCTGCACGAGGAGGCTTCCGACAATCTGTGTTTCGACTGGGAGCTCGGCGACAAGGCTGCGGTCGATGCCGCATTTGCCGCAGCGGCGCATATCACCAGACTCGATCTCGTCAACAATCGCCTCGTGCCGAACGCGCTCGAGCCTCGCGCCGCGATCGGACACTACGACCCCGGCAGCGGCGATTATACGCTCTATACGACCAGCCAGAACCCGCACGTCATCCGTCTGCTGATGGGTGCGTTCGTGTTGCAGATCCCCGAGCACAAGCTGCGGGTCTACGCGCCGGACGTCGGCGGTGGCTTCGGCTCCAAGATCTATCACTATGCGGAGGAAGCGCTCGTCACCTGGGCATCGCGTCAGATCGGCCGGCCGGTGCGCTGGACCGCCGACCGCTCCGAATCCTTCGTCTCCGACGCACACGGCCGCGACCACATCACCCACGCCGAGATGGCTTTCGACAAGGACGGCATCATGCTGGGCCTCAAGGCCGAAACACTCGCCAACATGGGCGGTTATCTTTCCACCTTCGCGCCATGCATACCGACCTGGCTGCACGGCACGCTGCTGGCCGGGCAATACCGCACGCCCGCGGTGTGGACCAACGTCAAGGCTGTCTTCACCAACACGGTGCCGGTCGACGCCTATCGTGGAGCAGGCCGGCCGGAAGCCACGTATCTGCTGGAGCGGATCGTGAGCAAGGCCGCCGCGGAACTCGGTATCGACCAGACGGAACTGCGCCGCCGCAACTTCATCCGGCCCGACCAGTTCCCCTATCAGACGCCGGTTGCGGTGATGTACGACACCGGCAACTACGAAGCGAGCCTCGACAAGGCGATGGAGCTGGCCGACTACAATGGCTTTCCCGCCCGCAAGGCAGATTCGAAAGCCAAGGGACGCCTGCGCGGCGTCGGCGTTTCGAGCTACATCGAGGCCTGCGGCATCGCCCCGTCGACGCTCGTGGGTGCACTGGGCGCCCGCGCGGGCCTTTACGAAGCAGCGACGATCCGGGTCAATCCGACGGGATCCGTCACCGTACTCACCGGCTCGCACAGCCACGGCCAGGGCCACGAGACAACCTTCGCCCAGGTTGTCGCCGACAGGCTCGGCATCCCCTACGAGCAGGTCGAGATCGTGCACGGCGATACCGCTCGGGTTCCGTTCGGCATGGGCACCTACGGCTCTCGCTCGATCGCAGTCGGCGGCACGGCGATCGTCAACGCCATCGACAAGGTGATCGAGAAGGGCAGGAAGATCGCCGCCCACCTGCTCGAAGCCGACGAAGCCGACATCATGTTCGAGGACGGCGCCTATAAGGTCAAAGGCACCGACCGGCAGAAATCGTTCGGCGAAATCTCGCTGACGGCCTACGTGCCGCACAAGTACCCGATCGAGAACCTGGAACCCGGCCTCGAAGAGACGGCATTTTACGATCCGAAGAACTTCACGTTCCCGGCCGGCACCTACATCTGCGAGGTCGAAATCGACCCGCGCACAGGCGAGGTCGAGGTTCAATCCTTCGTTGCCGCCGATGACTTCGGGAACGTGATCAATCCCATGATCGTCGAAGGCCAGGTGCACGGCGGACTGGCCCAGGGCATCGGCCAGGCCCTGCTCGAGCACGCCGTCTACGATAATGCCGGCCAGCTTCAAACCGGATCCTTCATGGACTACACCATGCCGCGCGCCGACGACGTGCCTTCGTTCACGGTGACGACGACCTCGACACCGTGCACCCACAATCCGCTCGGCGTCAAAGGCTGCGGCGAGGCCGGCGCCATCGGAGCGCCGCCCGCCGTGATCAACGCGATCTGCAACGCCCTGGCCGAGTACGGCATCGAGCATATCGACATGCCCGCAACACCATCGCGCGTGTGGGCAGCGATCAATGCCCGCACGAGCAAGGCCGCGGCGGAATAGGGAACGGAGGAGAGGACCATGTACGCATTCGACTACATCCGCCCCGCTTCCGTCGGTGAAGCCGCCAACGCGGGCGCCGCCGATCCCGATGCCCGCTATCTGGCCGGCGGACAGACGCTGATCCCAACCCTCAAGCAGCACCTCGCCAATCCGACAAGGCTGATCGACCTCGGACGCATCGGCGACCTCAAGGGCATTCATCAGAGCGGCAACGCCATAGGCATCGGCGCATTGACGACGCATGCCGAGGTGGCCGGCCACGCCGGCCTGGCGAAGGCGTGCCCGGCGCTCTGCCATCTCGCCGGCGAGATCGCCGACCCGTCCGTACGCGCCCGTGGAACCATTGGTGGCTCGCTCGCCAACAACGATCCTGCGGCCGACTATCCGGCAGCAGTTCTCGGCCTTGGAGCAACGATCACGACCAGCAAGCGCAACATCGCCGCCGACGATTTCTTCAGGGGACTGTTTACAACGGCATTGGAGCCCGGCGAGATCATCACCGGCGTCGGCTTCCAGGCGCCAGAACGGGCCGGTTACGCCAAGTTCGCTCAACCGGCGTCACGCTTCGCACTGGTCGGCGTCTTCGTCGCCAAGACCGCATCCGGCGTGCGTGTCGCGGTAACCGGCGCAGGCGAAGCCGGCGTGTTCCGGGCAACCTCGCTCGAGCAGGCACTGGCGGCAAACTTCGAGCCGTCCGCACTCAGTGGAATCTCGATCCCGCCAACCAGGATGCTGTCCGATCTGCACGGCACCGCCGAGTATCGGGCGGCCCTGATCCCCGTCATGGCCGAACGCGCCGTTGCGATGGCGAATGCCTCTCAGGGCTGATACCGCATTGCCGGCATGCATGGCGTCTTACGTTTTCAATCGATACCCGGTCTTGAACATCCACCACACGATGCCGATACAGACTGCAAGGATCAGTACCGTCATCGCCATGCTGATCCTGACATCGACGTCAGCAACCCCATGGAAACTCCATCTGAACCCGCTCAGCAAATAAACTACCGGGTTGAACAAGCTGACCGTCTGCCAGACAGGCGGAAGCACGTTGATCGAATAGAACGTGCCGCCCAGGAATGTCAGCGGCGTGATCACCAGAAGCGGCACGAGCTGGAGCTTCTCGAAGCCATCGGCCCAGATGCCGATGATGAAGCCCAGAAGGCTGAACGTGACGGACGTCAGCACCAGGAACGTGATCATCAGCAGCGGATGCTCGATGCGCAAGGGCACGAACAAGGCCGCGGTCGCAAGTATGATGAGGCCGAGCGCCACCGACTTGGTTGCCGCGGCGCCGACAAAGCCGAGCACGATCTCGATGTACGAAATGGGTGCCGACAGGATTTCATAGATCGTACCCGTGAAGCGCGGAAAGTAGATGCCGAACGATGCATTCGACACGCTCTGCGTCAGCAGCATCAGCATGATCAGACCGGGGACGATGAAGGCGCCGTAGTCGACGCCGTCGATCTCCGGAATCCGTGAGCCGATCGCCGCCCCGAAGACGACGAAATAGAGCGAGGTCGAGATCACCGGCGATACGATCGACTGCAACAGCGTGCGCCGCGTGCGCTCCATCTCGAAGCGATAGATCGCTGCAACTGCGTACCAGTTCATCGGCTCTGCCTCACCAGATCCACGAAAATCTCCTCCAGCGAGCTTTGCGATGTCCGCAGGTCCCGAAACCGGATGCCCGCTGCCGACAGATCGCGCAACAACGCGGTGATGCCGGTGCGTTCCCGCCTCGCATCGTAGGCATAGACGAGTTCACATCCGTCGTCTGACAAAACGAGGCGATAGGAGTCCAGGCTCGACGGAATCGCAGTCAGCGGCTCCGTCAGCTCCAGGGTGAGCTGCTTGCGCCCGAGCTTGGTCATCAGCTCGGTCTTCTCTTCGACCAGGATCAGCTCGCCATTGGTGATGATGCCGACACGATCGGCCATCTCCTCCGCTTCCTCGATGTAGTGCGTCGTCAGGATGATGGTGACGCCGGACTCGCGCAGCGCCCGCACCACGTCCCACATGCCCTGCCGCAGCTCGACGTCGACGCCTGCGGTCGGCTCATCGAGGAACAGGATGCGCGGCTCGTGCGCCAGCGCCTTGGCAATCAGCACGCGCCGCTTCATGCCGCCGGACAGCGTGATGATCGGGCTGTCCTTCTTGTCCCAAAGCGTGAGGTCCTTCAGCACCTTCTCGACGTGACCTGGCGACGGCGGCTTGCCGAACAGTCCGCGCGTAAACGCGACCGTGTCCCAGACGCTGACGAATGCGTCGGTGGTCAACTCCTGCGGCACGAGCCCGATCAGAGACCGCGTCTTGCGGAACTCGGTGATGATATCGGCGCCATCGACCGTCACCCGTCCCTTGCTCGGATTGACGATGCCGCAAATGATGCTGATCAGCGTCGTCTTCCCGGCGCCGTTGGGTCCGAGCAGCGCGAAGATCTCGCCCCGCAGGATATCAAGGTCGATACCCTTCAACGCCTGGAATCCGGACGCATAGGTCTTGTACAGCCCGCTCACTGATATGATGGGGGACATCCGGTACGAACCTCGATAGAAGTGCCGCATCGGCCCGCGGCATTGCGATGCAAAGAAGGGCTCATGTGATGTCCGAGACATTCGCCATATCAAGCGGCTCGGCCCGGAGCGGATCTCTCGATCTGAACCACACGAGCAAAGCCATGATTCCAGGGGCGAACATCAGAACCGGGCCACTAGTTACACGAAAGCGGCGCCGCTGCGAACCCGGCCACAATCACCGCAAGTGAGGCAACCTTGGGGCTCGTCCACCTTTTCCGGCGCCGGCGCTCGGGGTCAGCCCTGGACCCGCCCGGGCCACTCGACTAATCTGAGGCGAAAGTCAACCTGACCGGAGCGCGACAAGCTGCATCTTTCCGCGGCCCAGCGCGATCTCCTCTGGATCTTGAGGGAGGCCCAATGCTTCACCCTTATACCCCGCAAGCGCTCGGCTATATCGGTGTGCGGGCAGGCGAAGTCGGCGAATGGGCAGGCTACGCCACATCGCTGCTCGGCATGCAGGTTGTCGACAAAACATCAAGACGCCTCGCCCTGCGCATGGACGACCGCAAGCAGCGAGTGATCGTAGACGTCGACCCGGCCAACGGCAAGGGCATCGGCTATTACGGCTGGGAGATGCCCAGCGCCGCCGCACTGGATCGCCTGTGCGCCCATCTCGACACGTCGGGCATCAAATTTGCCCGCGGCTCAAAGTCGCTGGCGGCCGAACGGATGGTTGCAGACCTGATTACGCTCAACGACCCGGTCGGCAACCGCATCGAGTTCTTCCATACCCCGGAGGTCACCGCGGACCCGTTCGAGCCGTCGCGCAATATCTCCGGCTTCAGGACAGGCCCCCTCGGCGTCGGGCACGTCGTCATGATGGTCGACAGCGTCAAGGAGGCGATCCCGTTCTATCGCGACATCCTCGGCTTTGGCGTCTCCGACTACTACGACAAGCCGTTCACGGCCTGCTTCTTCCACGTCAATCCGCGCCACCACTCCTTCGCGCTGATCGAGACCGGCGAGAAGAAGGTGCACCACATGATGGTCGAGCTCTTCAGCTTCGACGATGTCGGGCAGGGCTACGACATCGCCCAGCTCGATGAAAGCAAGATCGCGGTGACACTCGGCCGGCACGCGGGCGACTACATGACGTCGTTCTACACCTGGAACCCGTCGGCCTTCATGATGGAGTACGGATGGGGCGGACGTGCCATCGATCCCGCAACCTGGACGCCATCGGAGCGCAAAGAGGGACCCAGCCTGTGGGGCCACAAGCGAATGTGGCTGCCGGAGGAGGAGCGTGCGAAGGCGCAGGCGCACACCCTGAAAAACGGTGCCGACGGCGTTCGTCGCCCCGTGCAGGTCATGGACGGCAACTACACCCTGATGCCCGGCACCTGCCCCTGGTGGGACCGGACCATCGCCAGGACTGCTTAGCGGGACTACCCGGCGTAAGTCGAGAACAACACCGGCACGCCCCGGCACGCCGCAGCAGACGCCGTACCGGGACTGCTGCCGGAGGAAATGCTCGATACGTCAAAGAGGCGATGAACCTCGATGGAACGCAGCTATGCGGAGGAAATCGCCAAGCTCGAGCTTGGCTCAGGCGAAACGTTCCACGGCGAGGGCATCCTGGCCGTCACCAAGGCTTTGCTGCAATCGGGGGTCGCCTATGTCGGCGGCTATCAGGGTGCACCGGTCACCGCATTACTCGATGTCCTGGTCTCGGCAAAGGACACCATAGGCAAGCTCGGCGTCCACGTGGAAGCCTGCGCCAATGAGGCATCGGCCGCTGCAATGCTGGCCGCCTCCATCAACTACCCGGTCCGTGGCGCCGTCACCTGGAAGTCGATCGTCGGCACAAACGTCGCCTCCGACGCTTTGTCGAACCTCGCTTCGGTCGGCGTGAAAGGCGGTGCGCTGATCGTTGTCGGCGAGGACTATGGCGAAGGCGCGAGCGTCATCCAGGAACGCAGCCTGGCGTTTGCGCTCAAATCGACGCTGATCATGCTCGATCCGCGACCGGACCTTCCGACCATCGTCTCGACCGTCGAGCACGCCTTCGCCATGTCGGAAGCCTCCAGCATGCCGGCGATGATGCAGCTCCGCATCCGCGCCTGCCATGTTCAGGGCGAGTTTGTCGCCAAGGACAATGTCGCACCGGCGGTGAGCGCGCTCCGCAAGCTCGCCGAGCCCGCGCCGCACGACTACGGCCGTCTGGCGCATCCGCCGGTCACGTTCCCGCAGGAGCACGACAAGATCGCCCGCCGCCTTCCCGCCGCCCGCGATTACATCATAAGGCACGGACTGAACGAGAGCGTGGCGGGCAGCGACCCAAACCTCGCCGATATCGGCATCATTCTGCAAGGCGGCGTCTATAACACCGTCGTCCGACAGCTCGTCGAAGCCGGCCTGTCCGACCCCTACGGCAACACGAAAATCCCGCTGTACGTCCTCAATGTCACATGGCCGCTGGTCCCCGATGAGATCGTCGCCTTTGCGCGCGAAAAACGCGCCGTGCTCGTCATCGAGGAAGGCAGCCCCGAGTTCATCGAGCACGGCATCCTTCAGGCGATCGCGCATTCCGACGTCGCCACCAAAGTCGCAGGCAAGGACATTGTTCCGCCTACGGGGGAAGTGACGGGCGAGACCGCCGCCAAGGCGATTGCCGAGTTCCTGCGCCGGCATTCATCCTGCGCTCAAAGCGTTGCATCCGTCGAACGCCTCGACGCCGTGACCGGCGCTATCGAGGATGCCAGGTCCGCAGGGGCGAAAGCCTGGCAGGGTGCGCTACCTCCACGCGGTCCGACATTCTGCACGGGCTGTCCGGAGCGCCCCGTCTTCGGCGCCATGAAGCTCGTTGAACGCGATATCGGCAAGGTCCACTACGCCGCCGACATCGGCTGCCATGCATTCGCGACGTTCCAGCCTTTCGGCTTCGGCAACTCGATCCTCGGCTACGGCATGTCGCTGGCGTCGAACGCCGCCGTGACGCCGGTCCAGGAGAAGCGGACCATCGCCGTGATGGGCGACGGCGGGTTCTGGCACAACGGTGTGCAGACCGGAGTTGCCAGCGCCATCCACAACAAGTCTGACGGCGTGCTGGTCATCATGCAGAACGGTTACTCCTCGGCGACCGGACAGCAATGGCTGCCGTCTTCCGGGCGCTTTTCGCAGCAGGCCGATCGCGGCATGGATATCGAGCGCCACCTGAAGGCGATGGGCATCAGATGGCTGAAGACCGTGCGCACCTATTCGGTCTCCAAGATGGTCGCGGCCTTGAAGGACGCCCTGACGACGACGGAAGCAGGCCTGAAGGTGATCATTGCCGAATCGGAATGCATGCTGGCGCGAAAACGGCGTGAGAATGCCGAGGATGCAACGCGTCTCAAGGCGGGCCGGCGGGTGGAAAAGGCGCGCTTCGGCGTTGACGACAGCATCTGTACCGGCGACCACTCCTGCATCCGGATGTCGGGTTGTCCTTCGCTCACGATAAAGCCGAACCCCGACCCCTTGCGCACGGATCCGGTGGCTGCCGTCAACCAGGGATGCGTCGCCTGCGGATTATGCGGAGAGATGGCTCACGCCGCGGTCCTCTGCCCTTCGTTCTATCGGGCGCAGCGCACCATGAATGCCGGATGGTGGGAACGCCGCCTCCATAGGCTCCGGCAATCTGTCATTGCCCGGCTTGCCGGCAACGTCTAGCAACACCGTCAGTCGACGGAGAACAAACCAGGAGGGAACATGGCGCCGGACATCGATCCAAAGTCGGGAATGCGCCTGCCGCTGCCGAATCGCGAAGATCTCGACGACGCGGCAAAACGTTCCTACGACGAAAGCGCCCGTCCCGGCGCCTCGCTCGCAGGCTTGCAGGGGCCGGGGGGAATAAAGCTCTACAGCCCCAAGACGATCGAGGCGGGCAACAGGCTCAACCGCTACCTCCGCTTCGAAGCCGATTACTCGCCGCGCACACGCGAGATCACGATTTTGGCGACCGCCCGCGAGATGGACAGCCAGTTCGAATGGGTGGCGCACGAAGATGAAGCCTTGCGCGTGGGCGTGCCCGCCGAGGTCGTCGATGTCATCAAGCACCGGCGCGGCACCGGCGGCATCGATAGAAAGGATGCCGTGATCATCGAGCTGGTACGTCAGATGTGGCAGGACCACAGGGTCAAGTCCGAGACCTTCGCCGAGGCCAGATCGATTTTCGGCGCCACATCCCTCGTCGAGCTGATCATGCTGTCGGGCAACTACGCCGGCACGGCCGCATTGCTGTGCGCCGTGGACATGCAGCTTCACGAGGGCAAGACGCCACTATTGCCAATTCCGTAGGCGGAATATAGATCTCCCGTCCGGCGTCGTCAGCCCTGCGGCCAGGCATGTCCTGCGCATCTCCGGATTGCGCGCCACGCCGACGCCGACCAGCGCCTCTGCCGGCAGGCCGGTCAAGGCGACAAGCACGCCCAGCAGAGCGCCTGCGGAACGCCGAGAATAGCCGGCGTTGGCGAATGGTAGCGGAGCGCTGTCACCGGCCACACGGCGGCATCCAACCCCCGTCGCGTGCATCACCAGCAGATCCAGACCGGCCGTGGCTCCCCCGCAATAGCCCGCCAGGCGTGGTCAGGGCGCAACCCAAATGCGCGCCGGGCTCCGGTGCGTGAGACTGCCACAGGGCGAGACGCCATCGGTTGCCGACCGGAGGGGCCGCGAACGGTCAAGATGTCGCGGATAACAAAAAGCTGTGTCGGCGGGGACATGAAGTGTTCACTTCGCAGCAGTCTGTGCTATAAGCGCTCGTCCGGTCCCAGTGACCGGATGCTTGCGGTCCGTGCAGACTCGGGAGTTTCACCTCTCAGGTCATGGAGTCGCAACTCAGCACACAAGGAGTCGTGCTTCGGGAGCGGTTTGGCTTCCGATGGGTCGTGCTTTCGATCCAACCGGCATGGTGACGCGGGGTGGAGCAGCCCGGTAGCTCGTCAGGCTCATAACCTGAAGGTCAGAGGTTCAAATCCTCTCCCCGCAACCATCATTACAGTGTACGATCCGGAGACATAGGTAACGGACTGTACCCAAGACTTGGGTGACAACCTCGTGCCGAACGGGTTGTCGATGGTCTGCAAGGTCCTCTGTTCCAGGTCGATATATCCGAGATCATGAGGCATGAAGGAGACGAGCCAGATGCCGTCGTCGACCTCCTTGATACCGAGCCTCTGACCGGCGAGCACGTCATGGAAGGGACAGGTCAGCTCCGGCAGGCCCAATACGGCCGTGAAGAGGACGTGTAGAGGTCGGCGGGGGCTTTCATGCCGAGCGCCTCGTGCGGGCGTTCCTCATTGAATTCGCCGAGGAACCCGAACTCCCGACACACCGCGCTCATGCCTTCTCCGTCGAGCAGCCGAGCCAACGCCTTCAGCCAAAAGCCAAAAGTATTACCCATGTATCCGGTGCGTTCCGTCACCTATGTCTCAGACCGGTCATTTGCAGCGCATTTTTACCCGTTCCCTGCACGCGCGGTGAACTCCCAGACATCCGTTTCCACGATGCTTGCCACTAGAATTTTCCTGTCAGCGTCAAACTTGCAGTTCGACCCGGCCCGGGAATGGCGGCGAGGTTGAGTGGCTCGACATAGTAGCGGTCGAAGACGTTCGTCATGCTAAAGTCCAAGGAAACTATGTCATTGAACTTATAGCTCGCGAATATATCTACGAGGGTTGTCTCGTCCCAAGGTGACCAAGCAGCAGCGAACTGGCCATTGTTCAGTCGCACATCCTCGCCGGCTCGCTCGCTAAAATATCGGAGACGACCGCCAAGCGTTAGCTTCTCGTCAAACCAACGTGTTCCAAGAGTCAAGCTGGCGTAATATTTCGGCGGCACATAATTGAGAGAATAGTCAAATGAACTGGCGCCAGCGCCGTTGCAACCCGCAGGAAGCGGATTCCACAAAGCAGGCGTGCTCTCACCAACACAGAATTCGACCTTATCGTAATAAGTCACGGCCGCTTGCCCAAAAAAACCTCCCGCATCGTAATGAGCGGAGAATTCGGCTCCCCTAAAGCGTGCGGACGGCAAGTTTTGCAGCACAACAAACACCGCGCCAGCCGGATTGGTGCCGAAAAACTTAGCGATATAGTCGTCGATGGTATTGTCGAACCACGCTGCCTTCAAACGTAGCTTATCGCTACCAGTGAAGAGGCCATCCTTAAGATAATTGACGCCTAACTCATAGTTTTTGGCGTGTTCAGGCTTCAGATTGTCGTAAGCCCCAGGATTGAAAGGCAGGGCGTAAGAAAGTCTGCTCAACTCCCACGAGCTGGGCATGCGGTAGCCTTCTTTGTAGAGTCCATAAAACTGTAGTCCGTTGAATGGCTCCACCATAATAGTGACATTCGGCGCGAGCTTGCTTGACGAGAGCTTGGCTGCATCTCTGGATGGATCGGCGGGCGAGAGCGACGCGTTGAACATCGTTTGCCGCAATCCCGCACCGATGGTCAGCCATTTGGTAGGGCGATATTCGCCACTTACGAATAAATTGGTTTCCGTCCACACATCTTCCTCGGTTTCCACCGCTTGCGCACTCGACCAAGAGCGATATGAGGCGCCATAGGTGGCTTTCCAATCTCCGAAGGTTGCGGCGAACTTCGATGTGTTGGAGACGTCGCCGCCCCATTCCCGACTATTGGTAAGTTGGATAGATGGATTGCCATTGGCATCTGGTAGCGTTGCTATCGCCGATTTTCCATCAGTAGCCGATCGCCAAATGTTGGCGCGTACGGAAACAAGATCGTTCGGATTATAGGAATAGCGGCCAGTCCAAGTATCGACACCAATCACGCTCAAAGGATTTTGCTCGATGCCGTCAAAGCGGTTCTGACTTGGCCATGTAAAACCATACTCGCTGTTGTACTTCGTGTAGCCAATCGTGAGCGAATGGTCCTCGTAGCGGAACGTACCCTTGAGCAGCACGGACGTATTGTCGGTCGAGGTATTCAGCACTTCCTCGCCGGCGCGATAGGGAGTGAGCCCCTGCTTGATCCTGTAGCTGTCCTGGATTCGGAATCTTGCCGGGTTGCCGTCACAGAAATCTGGATCAAATTGACAGATGATGTCGAATGGAGGAGGCAGAACAATCGGAGGCGACTCTGGATTATATGCCGTCGTGGTGCGGTCATAGGTCGCCGTCGAGGCGTTCCCGCGCGTGCCCGCAAAATAGTTTCCGGTCTTGCGCTTGGCGAAAGCCGCGACCAGATCGAAATTCTCTTGGGTGGTGGCAAGCGCCACGCTGCCGTTGCCCCCCGTCGGATCGTACCAATCCGGGCGATTGACGTTTCCGAACTGAGGCAGGATCGAGCGCGTACTGAGATAATTGGAATTTCTTACAGCGTCGGCTTCGGCGCCAAAAAATTCTTCCATCCTGCTTTCAGTCACGCCGCCAGGAGTTCCGACCGCAGGCGGCTTCGTCGTATTGGTGCTCATCCCGGCGCGCAAGCGAAAGCCCCATTTCTGGCCGGGCTTTACGATGTCGGCCGCCTTCAGCGTTTCAATTCCGATGGCCCCACCGATGCCGCCGCCGGCCGAAGGGTTGTTGCTTGGACCCTTCTCGATGTTGATACCGGAGATCAGATCCGGGTCGATGAAGGTGCGGCTTCCGTCACCCGCGTATCCCCTATAGTCCATCGCGGTCTGCTGCGCGCCATCGATAGTCGTGGTGACGCGCCCGAAGCCTTGAAGACCGCGAATATTGGGCTGGATCGCGCCGCTGTTATGTACCTCTCCCGACATCACACCAGGCGTGTCGCGGAAGATTTCGCCCGGCCCGCTCGCGCTGCCCCGGAACCGCTCGATGGTCTCGCTGGAGACATACGCGCTCGAGCCCGGCGTCCGGTAGGGCTGATCCGCCGCAGCGGCTGCACCGCCACCCGACACATCGATCGTATCGAGCGCGATCGCGCCGTCGACGGTGGCTGTGGTGTCGTTGCCCGACGCCCCGGCTGCAATCAAAGTCGCCGTCGTCGGTCCTGTCATTCGAACGCTGATGCCTGTCCCTGACAGCAACATCTGCAGGGCTTGTGCCCGCGAATATGTTCCAGAGATGGCCTGAGAGCGCGCGCCGGACACCGCTGCTGTCGAGTATCCCACCTGCCAGCCGCTTGTCCTGATGAAGGCGTTGAGCGCCGAGGCGAGCGGCTGAGCCGGAATGGAGAACCTGACGGCACCGCCTTGCGTCGAAGCCGGCATCGCCTGCTGTGCGGAAGCGGCCGGGAGATACGTCAGGCTTCCGGAATACAGCGCGGCAGAAGCCAAGAGCGCTGCCGAGACGGTCCGGCTGATACGATCGGCACTGTTGGTGCCAGCCGGATGTACGCAACGCACGCGAACCTTTTCCATCATAATTACGCTACCCCGTCCAAACTCGGGGGCGCAGGCGCAGCGTCGCGCGATGCCTCATGCCCTTGCTTCTAAGGACTGAGGTCGAGAGCCAATCTCACAAAAAAAGTTTGCATGCTCTTCTTGGCTTGAGAATCCGCACGCAATGGAATGCGAAGCGCGGCACAAGCGCCTCGGCAGCGAAGGACGCCGCTGGCGGGATTTAGAGTGGCTCCAACAAGCGAGGCCCGCGCCGGGCGGCGATGGCGGGCTGGATGCCCGGATCACTCGGTCAGCGCACGACGATGATGCCGCCTGGGAGCTTGGTGACCGTCGCTCCGGCCGCTTCCGCGATGGATTGGATGGCGATGTCGGGCTCGTCGAGACGGTAGTTGCCGCTGACGGCAACTGAACTCAGACTTGAGTTTACGACAACAACTCGCCCGCGATAGTAGCGCCGGAGCTGGTTGAGGACTTCCCCAAACGGACGATCGGTGAAGCTGATGCGCCCATCGAGCCATGCAAGCGCTGCTTGCGGATCCACCTGTCGCACCGGAGCGATGGCGGAGACCGTGACGCTGACAGCCTGTTCAGGACGTAGCTGGGCGTGTTCGGAGGCGAGGCTGCCGGCCCTGGAGACGTCGACGACGCCACGCGACAACGTCACATCGTCCGCGTCGCCATCCAGACGAACCGCGAACGCCGTGCCCTTGACTTCCACGGAGCTATAGCTGCCATCCACGCGGAAAAGCTTTGCCGCGTTCGGCACCACGTCGAAGTAGGCCTCGCCCTCGAGCAGTGTCACCGTTCGGCGCGTCCCGCCGAAGTTGAGCGCGACGGCCGAACCAGTGTTGAGGATCATCGTCGAGCCGTCCGGCAGCGAGATGGTGCGCCGCTCGCCGGTGACTGTCGTGTAGTCGGCGCGCATCCAGATCATGAAGTCGGAGGCGTTGGCTGCGCCCCAAATGAGGAGAACGGCGGTAGCAACGCCCGCAACTTTCCTGGTGAAGGACCGGGAGCCGGACGCTTTCGTCTTGCTGACCGAAAAGCCGGTAGCTTGAGCGACGTTATCGGCTGCGAGGCCAAATTCCGGCGATCCCCACATCGCCGTGACTTTCTCGAAGGCAGCGGCATGGCGCGGGTCGCTTTCGGCCCATGCCCGGAACCCGCGAGCGATCCTGGCGTCGCCCGGATTGGCCTGAAGCCGCACGAACCAGTCCAGTGCGGCCTCGATCAGTGGATCGTTTTCACTGTTGGCTCGGTTCGCGCCGGCAGCGTTGCGAGAGCTTGGATCGTCGTGTTCCACTCGGGCTTGTCCAGGCTGCAGAACTCGGGCCTTACTTTTATGACGCAGCAAACAGCCCAATCTCACAAATTGATACGTTCTACGTCGCAAAAGGTCGCCGGAGGACCGCATACGCGATCCGCCATGGCGCTCAGAGCAGGGGGAAGATGAAGTTCAGTCGGCGTTGAGGCGCGCCATGACACTCACGCAATGCGCCATGGCCGTCCGGGCATCATTGTAGACGGTATTGGGAGACACGCCGAGGTGGCGCGCAATCTCGGTATAGGACCACCCTTCCTTGCGGTTCAGGAGCAGAACCGTGCGCGCCCGCTCCGGCAGGTCCAGCAGCGCTGCTTCGAACAGGGAAAGCTGTTGGCGATCAATGACCTGCTTTTCTGGAGACGGCGCGTCAGACGCGATGTTGCGGATCGCTTCCTCATCCGTGATCGGGCATTCGACCGCATCCTTGCGCTTGAGCGCGCGCGTATGATCGACGGCGATGTTGTGCGCTGTACGGAAGAGATAAGCGGTAGGATTCTCGATCTCTTGCCGCGCCGTAGATGCGAGCAGGCGCAGGAACGTCTCCTGCGTGGCATCGGCCGCATCGGCGGCGTTTCGCAGACGGCGCAGGAAGAATTGGCGCAGGCGGCCCTCTTCGGTTCGCTGCAGATCGTGCACCAAAATCCCGGACATCGGGGTCTCCAGACTCGACAAAACGCAACCAACGCAACGACGTTACATCTGTCAGCGCTGTTCTCGTAGAAGTGTCATGCGGCTGCGCCAACCGCCCCGGCCGTCACAGAACACACCGTCTGACCAAGTCAAAGCTCAGGACGAATTATCCCGCAACATGAAAGATTTAGATCAGCTCTAATGGCGCACGTTGTGCGGTGGATAAAACTTAACTGCAGACGTATACTTAGACATTGATATCTCTGCGCTTTGGGTCTTCGAGGTTCGCAAGGATATCAGCATTAGGCCGCTCGACGGGATATGAATCATTGTCGGGAACCGTGGCATGATGGCCACGGCTTCAATCCGTAGTCGGTGGTTCGTGTCCGGCATCACAGAGTTGCCAACCGCCTTCTGGCAGATTCTTTCGGATCTCTCGCGCAAGGACACGGGACGATGCGCCCCGTCCCTATACAAAGCTGATTTTTTGGATCAACTATTGCGTCGCTCCCAAAACCGGTCCATCGATTTGGTTGGTAACATACCAAATCATGGAACACCGAGATATATGCTGAGGGGGTAGAGCGGCGGCATGGGAGCTAGGCGGGTCGCAGATACGGCGGCGGTCACCGGATTGGCACTGGCAGCGCTCTTGGCCTGTGACGCTGCGACGGCACAGACGGTGACACCGTTCCCCGCACACGCGGGGATGAACCGAACATCAGCCGTGACCGCGTCCATTTGAAAATGGGAGGACGCTCGGCCGAGCGTCCTGCGTCGTTATTGATCCTAGAACTTGATCTGTAGTCCCGCTGTCGCGGTGCGGCCGGGCGCGGCATACCAATCGGAGCCCAATGCCGAGACATAGGCCAGGTCCGTCACATTGGTGACGGCGGCGCGCAGCGTCGCGTTTTCGTCGAACTTATAGGAACCGTAGATGTCATAGGTGGTGTAGCCCGGCATCCTGTTATTGACCTGGGCGAACTGGCCGAACATCGGCTTGGTCTCGCTGAGACGGATCATCTTGGCGCCGAGCGTCAGCTTCTCGTCGAACAGCCGGACGCCGGCATCGAGCACAAGCTTGAAGTCCGGAGCGATGAAGACCACCGGGGCCGTGTCGTCGAACAGATAGCCGTCTCGCGGCGAGCCATCGGCTTGGAAGGAGCGGTAGCGCAGCCCGAAATCGCTTTTGAGCCATGTGGCACTGCCCCCGACATAGAAGAATCTGGCATCATAATTGGCCTCCAGTTCGATACCGCGCATCTCGGTGCGGTCGATGAGGTTGACGAAGGTCGTATAGGTCGGCACGACCGCGTCGTCGGCGGTCAGCGGATGCCTGATCCTGCCGTAGGCGATGTAGTCGTCGATATAGCGCCTGAAGCCGGTCACCTTCAGCCGGACACTGTCGTCGGGTGTCAGCACGCCGTCGGCAGATATATTGGCGCCGATCTCGAAGGTACGCGCGCGCTCGGGTTCGAGGAACGGATTGGGCGCGAACTCGGTGACGCTGTTCTGGTGCGCGCTGCCGTTGATGAAGGTCTCCATGACGGTCGGCGGGCGGTAGCTCTGCGAATAGCCGGCAAAGATCTGCAGCCAGTCGGTGGGCTTCACGGCGACTTTTGCGTTGGGCAGCAGCGCGGCGCCGGAGCGCTCGATGTCGACGCCATGCGGCTTGTTGTACCAATCGCTGTAGATTGGACCGGGCTCTACGGGACGGGTCCTCCAAATTCGACATTCGTTCTGTCGCGGAGGGGGGAAAGGTAGCAGGCAAACGCCGGGGCTGCCCGGATTCCATCCGATCTCATCGCGCGTATAGTTGAAGAAGGCCGTGGAGCCCTTGGTGTGATACCAGTCGTAGCGCAGACCGCCCGAGACCAGAAAGATGTTGTCCTCGTAGGCGGCGTTGGCGAAACCGCTGGCCATGGTCCGGCCGCCACTCGGCGTGGCGCCGGACATCCGGTCGGCGTAATCCTCCGTCCCGAGCCAGTGACGGCCGAGCGTCGTCTCGCCGGTATCATGGAAGGCCTCGGTGCCGTAGTTGAGCGATACGGTACCGGCGCCCAGAGCCCCGCGGCTAGTGTTCTCCAGGCTGCCGCCGGTGGTCGTGTACATGTAGGCATTCGGCCGGTCGGAGGAGTGCGAGACGTTCTTGAGCCGATTGTGGTAAATCCGTGCCTTGAGGTCGATCAAGCCGTTGTCGGCGGGGTTCCAGTGTGCCGCAGCGGTCAGCGTGTC
Organism: Hyphomicrobiaceae bacterium; assembly: GCA_050186055.1. Lineage (GTDB taxonomy): Bacteria > Pseudomonadota > Alphaproteobacteria > Rhizobiales > Hyphomicrobiaceae > CAMDPA01. The sequence continues at coordinate 20,152 of JBFWYV010000020.1, forward strand.
GACCACGACACTCTCCTTGGTCTCGGAGAGTTGGTCCGGATTAAAAAGGCCGCCAAAATTACCCGTGCTGAAGTTGGAATTGTTCCTGACCCAGGCGAGTTTCAGCGACAGATCAGGATTGGGATCGATCTCGACCTTCAGCAGTCCGGACTTCACCTTCTGGCCCGAGAACAGCAGGATGTCGTCATCGAAGGTAGTGGTCCGCTCCACCTCGCCGTTCTGGCCGATCTTGTAGGCGCCGATGCTCTTGTTGCTGAGGCCCGCCGTGACGGCGAAGCTCTCCGTGGGCCGCCATGCCCCCAATACAGAGCCGTCGAAAAGATAGGCGTTGGTGCCGACCGTGCTGTTGATCTCGACACCCCAGTCCTTGCCGTCCTTGATCAGGTCTTTTGCTTCCACGGTTCGGAAATTGACCGAGCCAGCCAGCGCGCCGATGCCGCCGACGCCCGAGCCGGTGGTCTTGTTCACCTCGATGCCGCGCAGGAACGCGCTTTCCACATAGACGCGCTGTGTGGCGCCGTGCCCGCTGCGCTGGAAGCTCTGGCGGGCACCGTCGATCATGGTGGCAATGCGGTCCTGGTCCTGCACGCCGCGCATGCTGATGACGATGCCCGGATTCTGCGCCTCGGAGCGGTTGACGACGACGCCCGCGACATTGTCGAGCAGGTCGCGCGTGTTGCGCGCCGGGCTGTTCTTGATCGCCTCGCGCGAGACCACGCTGACGCTCGATGGCGTTTTGTAGACCCAATCCGGCGTACCCTGATAGCCGGAGCCCGACGCCGCGTCCCCGCCGCCCGACACATCGATCGTATCGAGCGCGATCGCGCCGTCGACGGTGGCGGTGGCATTGTTGCCGCCGGCGCTACTTGCGGAGATGATCGCGGTGCCGGAGCCGCTGAACCGGAAGCTCATGCCCGTGCCGGACAGCAGGCGGGACAACGCCTGATCCACGGGCAGCGCGCCCGATACGCCCGGCGACGAGCGGCCTTGAGTCGCCGCGGAATTGACCGACACCTGCAGGCCGGACTGCTGCCCGAATTGCGTCAGTGCGCTCGCCAGCGGTTGCGCCGGGATATTGAAGGTTCTGGTCGTCTGCTGAGCCCGTGCCGGTTGCAAGCCGGGCAACGACACCGACGCTGTGCCGACGAGCAGCGCCATCATCAGCACTCTGCTCGAAATTCCTCTTTCTACGCACATAGACGCAACACCCCACCTTCCTCATCGCATCGGGGCCGCCAATCACACGGCAGTATCCCCTATTGAAGGAACGAAGCAGCGCTGCGCTTTTTCAGAAAAATGTTCGGGAAGGTCTTCGAGCGGCGATCGAGCCGCTGATCAGCCGCCATACACAACGACCAGCCAGGGGCTGATCTCGCGCACCGTGGCGCCGTGTGCCTCGGCAACAGCGCGCAGCGCCTCGATCGGATCGGCGAGCCTGTAGACGCCGGTAACGCGCCGGCTGGCGAGATCGCCGTTCAGCAGAACGATCTTACCGCCGTAGTACCGACGCAGCTCATCGACGACGTCTGCAACCAGTTCGTCGCTGACGATCATATTGCCTTGCCGCCATGCGCCGGCAGCGGCGCCGGTGCCGCGCTCTCTTCGGCCGTCGCGCGAAAGCCTTGTCCAGTCGCCGGGCCCAAGTTGATCGGGAGCCTTGGCCTCCGGCGAGCCTGCAACGGCAACGCGTCCATGTCCGACAGCAACCGCCACGCCGCTGGAGAGCATGCGCACGTCGAAGGCTGTGCCGAGGACCGTGGTCTCGACGTCGCCGCTCTCCACGGTGAAGGGCCGTGTGCGGTCGGGTGCCACCTCGAAATAGGCCTGTCCGGCGAGAAGAGCGACGCGGCGTGAGCCCGGCGCAAACGCGAGCTTCATGGCGCTGCCGGCACCGAGATAGACGGTGCTGCCGTCCTCGAGACGGATCTGCCGGACTTCGGCAGTGCCGGTGCTGTAGTCGGCGCTGAGCCAGATCGCGAACACCGGCAGATAGGCGATGAGCAGGCACGCGGCCAGCAGCCCGGCGCCAATTCCACCGAGCCACCGCACCCTGGAGCGACGGACGGGGGCGGCTCTCGCATCGATCGATGCGGCCCCGCCGGCCGATTGGGTGCGGGATGGCGACTGTGCCTTACGCGCTGCGCTGGATCTCGTCCCTGCTTCGCGCGGCACGTCGTCGAGGACATTCCACACGCGCTCGGCCTCGCGCCACGCACGCTCATGGTCCGGACTCGTCGCCAGCCATGCCCGGAAGCGCTCGTGCAAGAGCCGGTCATCCGGCTCCTCTTGCAGGGCAATCAGCCAGTGCAGTGCTTCCCGCGACAGATTCTGATCGTCTTCGTCCGGCTGAATTGTCTTATCCCCCAGCACAATCCGTCTCGGCCTGCCCAGACTGTGCGTCTGATAGCAAATACGTCCTTACCAATAGAACGGATTTTGAGAGGTGTTTTTCAGAAAGATCGGCAGGCGATGCGCTCACGCCCCTCCGGCAAGCCGCTTCCGGCAGTGTTCCAGCCCGTCGTACACAAGGCTATGCGCGCGCCCCACCGAGATGTCGAGGTGCGCGGCAATGTCCTTGAGCTTCCAGCCATGAAAGCGGTGCAACTCCAGCGCGGTCCTGGTCCTGTCGGGAAGCTCCGCCATGGCGGCCATCACGAGGCGCAACTCGTCCCGCGCGGATAGCGCCTGCTCCGGGTTGGGCCGATCCTCGGCGATGGTCTCAGCGGGAAATTCGCTGTCGAAGCAGGCCCGCTCAAGGGACAGTCGCCTGACCCAATCGAGTGCCAGATTGCGAACGATCTTGCGCAGATAGCCGATGGGCTCCTCGATGGTGCGGTCAATAGTCGCCGTGCCAAAGCGCAGGAACGCTTCCTGGACAACGTCCTCGCCGCGCGCCCGGTCTCCGACAATGGCCGTCGCATAGTCGACGAGTTCACGCCGGTGGACGAAGTAATGGTCGAAACTCTTCCCAATTATACCCACGCACGCCTCACGATACGCAACGAAGGGTAGCCACACCCGCTCGTGTTTCCCTCTCGGGCCGTCATGCTCTGCCGCGGAGAGACATGCGAGACCGGTTGCTTGTCTGCTCATCCGTCGACGCAGCACTTGTATGTGACTGGATGACTCCGGCCACGCTCAACGCTGCGAGGCTCACTTAACTCGACTTAGCCAATAGGCATTTCTTGTGCAACATCACTAACTTGGAGCGGCTCTAACCAGTCTGCTGCACGGCGGAAAGAATCTTTACGAAAAAATTCCACTTAATATCTGGAATCGTTGTCGTTTGCCGCCCGCGCATCGATAGCAACGCCGGGCGAACGGTCTTGCTTGCACTGATCCGGAGCATGCGGATTGTTGCCGCCCGTTGCTATTCGGCAACGCGGCTTGTGGGCGCACCGATAGACGCACGACAAGACGATCAGGATAGGGTCGAAGCCGGGATTGCCGGTCATCGCGGGCAACTTCACATCGAACTTCCGGTGCGCGGCGGCAACTTGAGTTGCCAGAAAAAGTAAAACGCAACGGTCAACAATGCAACGCACGCAGTGTAGTTCGGCATGACGGTATCCTTTCGATCGGCGGCGATTGGAGCTCATGTCCGAAACGCACAGTCGCAAGGTGAATTGATTATCCCGCAACCGCTCGCCCTATGAGGTGAATGAGATCGATTGCCGCCGTCGCTCCATTGGCCTCGCCTTTATCGAAATCTCCGGCCTGTCCCATTTGGTTGGTCACGTGCGCGAAGCAGACGCCGGACCTGGGTGTATCGCTCGTCATGTCGCCTCCAGGGAGCGCTTGAAGACGCTGAACTGAAACGGCTGCGGCGCGCCCCACGGTGTGCGGTGAAGATGGCGTGTCGAATCGACGGGCATGAATTCCGGCCCTAGCGTCTCAGCCAGTCCTGCTGAGTCATAGCGCATCACGGGCAACCCACTGCATTTCTCCGGCCCGTCCATGGCGAATGTCGCAATCACAGCATGCCCGCCGGGAGCCAAGCCTTGCCGCAGGCGGGCCAGATAGGCGGAGCGGTCGACCTCGGTGACCATGAAATGAAACGTCGCGCGGTCGTGCCATACCTCGTATCGCCGCGCCGGTATCCAACTTGTGATGTCGGCGACGATCCACTCGACGGCATGGCTCCGCTCGCCCAGCCGCGTCGCAGCCTTGGCTAGCGCAGCGGAGGAGAGGTCGAGCACCGTCACATCGCCATATCCACGCTGCACGAGATGGTCGACAAGGTGCGAGGCGCCGCCTCCAATATCGATGATGGGAGTGGCAGGCGAAGGCGTAAGCGCTGTGACAAGCGCGAGCGACGGTTCCGGCGAGTCCTGGGTCCAACTGACCTCGCGCTCGGTTTTCGCCTGATAGGCACGCTGCCAGTGGTCTTGGCGATGCTCGGCATCCATGAGATATTCCGCGTGTGCTCAAATCAGCAGTGCCGGAGGCAAGAGTGGCAGGTAGACGCGATCATTCAATGATTACGTTGAATGATTGTTCGAGCGAGCTGTGATGTCAAGCATTGGACCCAAGCAGGCGGTGTTTGCCGGTCTCGCCGAGATCGCGCAGGCGCTCGGTCATGCGCACCGCCTGGAGCTGCTGAGCATCTCGGGCAAGGGGAACACAGCGTCGAGGATCTGGCGGCCCGCTCCGGCCTGACGTTTGCAAATACCTCTCGCCACTTGCAAATCCTGCGCCGCGCGGCGCTGGTCGTGCCTCGTCGCGACGGCAAGCGCGTGCTGTACGCGCTTGCGGGCGAGGATGATGTCATCGCCTTGTTGAAAGCGCTCGGACGTGTCGGCGAGCGCAACGCGGCTGAGATCGAGCGCGTGATGGCCGCCTATTTCCGTGCGCGCGATGCGATGGAACCCATCACGCGCAAGGGATTGGTCAAACGCTTGAAGGACGGACTTGTGACCGTGCTCGATGTGCGCCCGGAGGCCGAGTTCGCGTTGGGCCACCTGCCGTCGGCGGTGAACATTCCGTTGCCGGATCTTAAAAAACGACTGGCCGAGCTGCCGAAGGGACGCGAGATCGTTGCGTACTGCCGCGGCCCCTACTGCGTACTTTCATTCGAGGCCGTGGCGCTGTTGAGGTCGCGCGGCTACACCGTGCATCGGCTGGAAGATGGCTTCCCGGAGTGGAAGGCGGCTGGCATGCCGCTGGAAATCGGTTCAGCGGCCTGACGAAGCGGACCATCACAAAGCGCTGCAATCACCTCCAGTACGCAGCTTGTATCGCAAATCAAATGATTTGAGAATCCCAGCCAGATTCAGATTGAGATGAACATGCTCCAGCCCGGTCGCGGCTCCTAGGGCCTTTCTGGTTTTGGTTGAATCCCAGAAAGGCTCTAGATCTTTGTTTTGTCGTGCTTCTTCTTAGTTGCGCTTGCGACACCCCTTCGGGGAGCCGGCCGCAAGCGAGTCTTATCGGAAAAACCGGTTCCCACTTTTCCGGGAGCACTCTAGCAATGCGACGTATATTGAACTCGCTCGCGACCGCAGCAGTGGAATCAAACTGCAGCTTTCGCCACACCTCCGCCGGCGCGATCCGTGGGGCCCTGCATGCGCAAATGCGCGGGCAACGCCGGCCACGAATCCATCATCAGCCACAACCGCAAGAGATGCCGCTTCAATGCCGGATCGGGCGGATCCGTGTAATCGGTCCTCGAATGCAGCGTGACCCGGTTGTTGAGGAACTGGATGTCACCGCGCTTGAAATCCATGTCCAGGCGAACGTCCGGCCGGGTCGCGACGTCATTGACCAGCGCCAGCGCCTCGCGTTCCTTCGCAGTAAGTTCGGCCCCGCTTTCTGCCGCATTGCGAATGGACAGCGGCAGATAATGACAGACGATCGAGCCATCCAGTTCGGCAAATGCCGGTATGCGCTGGTTGAAGCCTTTGCCCGAACCGCCCACGTCCGCATCGCGCCGGCGGTAGAAAAAGCCATTGTACAGCGTTTCCATCAGGTCGGGGCGTTCTTGCAGGATGATGTTATGAATGTTGAGGGAACTCGCGATCCGGCTCAGTCCGCCGCTGATCGCAGGTTGAACGCACACGAGGCCGACCACGTCCGTCGGATCCATGTGCATCTCAAGCTCTCCGCCTACGGTATAATAGCGACCCTTCTCACCGATGTCGCGGACATGACCGAGACGATCGCCGTGGTAGCTCTGCGACACGCCGGTCCCGATATGCGTGCCGATGCCCCAGAATGCGATGGCAAGCTCGTCCTCCGTGTATCCTGCCTCTCCAAGGCCCTTGATCAGTACGAAGCCGCGACCCTGCCCGAGAATGCGGCTGATTTCGCCCAGGTCACCGGCCAACGACGGCAGATCGAAATCGGTACGTATAACATCGTCCAGCGCACCGCCGCGGTCGCGCACTTTACCTATGGCCTTGGCGATATCCGCCAGCGCCGCATCGGACAACCTGTAGATCCAATCGTTGCGCCCGGCAAAATCGGTGGATGCCCACACCTTGTCGCCAATGGCCGGCTTGAAGCTGCTGCCCGCTAGCATGAATGTCTCCTCCCGAAATTACTGGACCTATCGATCAGGACTTCCCTAGCATAACCTCTGGTCTTGCGGGTATTCAACGTCAATCCTTCAACGTCGATCCTTCCACTGGGCCGCGCGTTCGCAACGATCGGATCAATCATGGAATACGATTTCATTATCGTCGGCGCCGGATCGGCCGGATGTGTCCTGGCCAGCCGGCTGTCGGAGGATCTCGATACTTCGGTTCTGCTGTTGGAGGCGGGCGGTCCCGATACCAACCCGTTCATTCATATTCCGCTGGCGATGCGGCCCATGTCGCGGCGGCGGCAGACCAACTGGAACTATCAGACCGAGCCGGAACCCCATTGCCATGGCCGCCGGATTCCATTTCCCCGCGGCAAGGTCCTGGGCGGCACTTCGTCAATCAATGCCATGATCTACGCCAGGGGCCATCCGCTCGATTACGATCAATGGCGGCAAATGGGCCTCGACGGCTGGGGCTACGAGGATGTCCTGCCGCTTTTCAAGCGATCGGAGGCGAGTTGGCGCGGAGCGAGCGAACGTCACGGCAGCGATGGACCGCTTCAAACATCCCCACCGGCGATCCGCAGCCCGTTGTACGACCTTCTCGCCGCCGCCGGAGAAAAACTCGGCTATCCGCGGATCGACGACTACAACGGCGACACTCCGGAAGGGATTGCACCGGCTGAATTCACCATCGCGCGTGGGCGCCGTGCATCGACGGCCCGCAGCTTTCTTCGGCCAGCACGCGGCAGACCCAACCTCGACGTCAAGACTCACGCTCCGGCCCAACGCATTATCATCGAGGGACGGCGAGCAGTCGGTGTTGCCTTCCGCCAGCATGATGGCGAGTACGCCGCCCATGCACGCCGCGAGGTCATCCTGTGCGGAGGAACCTACAATTCGCCGCATCTGCTGATGCTGTCCGGCATCGGCCCCGCGGATCAGTTGCAAGAACACAGCATACCCGTCATTGCCGATCGGTGCGACGTCGGCAGGAACCTGCAGGAGCACGTCAACACATTCGTGACCTTCACATGCTCGCAGCCCGTTTCATTCGACGCCGAACTCCGTCTCGATCGCATCGCCGTTTCGGCGCTGCGCTGGCTCGCGGTGAAGACCGGCTGCGTCGCAGGGCTGCCGATCCAATCGGTCTGCTTCCTGCGAACGCAGGCCGACAGCGAACGGCCCGACATAGAACTGCTTGTGAGCTGTGTAGCTCCTGAATCCGGCGTCTGGTTCCCCGGGCTCATCAAGCCGGTCGGCCACCGCTTTTCGAGCCGCATCGCCGTGCTGCATCCGAGAAGCCGCGGCCGGGTCACGCTGCGGTCCGCAGATCCTGCGCAACCGCCGCGCGTGCTCTGGAACCTGTTCGACGACCCTCGCGATCTGCATACCTTGCGTGACGGCGTCAAAGCTGTCCGTCGCCTTTTTGCAACCGATCCGCTTGCAGGCGCGATTGCAGGTGAGGTCAGACCCGGCAGCCACGTCAGGAGCGATGATGAGATTGATGAATTCCTACGCCGCAATTGCGAGACGGCCCAGCATCCTGCAGGCACATGCCGCATGGGCACCGACGACGATGCGGTCGTCGATGCCGAACTGCGCGTGAACGGCGTGGATGGTCTCAGAGTGGCGGATTGCTCGATCATGCCCAATGTCATCGGATCGAACACCAATGCGCCGACGATCATGATCGGTGAAAAGGCTGCCGAGATGATCCGGGCTCACCCAAACGTCGGCAGAACATGACCCTGCCCGGAGCTGTGGCCCAGGCAAACCGAGGCAGCGCCATCAGTCCGCACTGTCATCCTGCTTGTTGCAATCACGATTTGGTCCGGGCCAGAAATGTCGGAACAAGGGCCGACACGAGACCGAGCACCGCCATGGAGACCGTAATCTGGACCAACGGGACCGGGGTTCCATTGGCGAGCAGTCCATAGACCTGGGCGACGCCGGCCCCCATGAAGTTCTGCATGAACACGCCGAAGCCAGCGGCCGTGGCCGCAAGCCTCGGAACGGTGGCCATGGCAGCGGCTTGTGCGAACGGCAACGCCAGCCCCTGCGCAAAGGTGATGACGGCGCCGGGCAGGAACAACACCAACGGCGTCAGATGGCCCGACAGCAGAAGGCCTGACTGTACGAGAACGGCAACCAGTGAAATGGAGGAGCCGATCAGGACCATCCGCTCGGCCGGAGCACGATTACCGATGCGGCTGGAGATTATCGTACCGATCACGAAACCGATCGGCACTATTGCGAAATACAGCCCGAATTCGGTGGCGGGCCGGTGAAGGATCTCCTTCATGAAGGTGGAGGAAGCCGTCGCCAGCGTCAGAAACGTTCCGGTGCTTCATCCGGTCTGAACGACCAGTGCCCAGAAGCGCGGATAACGCATCAATTCGCGCAGTCCCGCGGTCATCGACGAGCCGCGGCTCGGCTCCGTCCGCATTCCCATTTCGGGGACCACCAGATAGGTGCCGACGATGACGGCGATCCCGGCGAGGCTGGCAAAGACAAATGTCGACCGCCAGCCTGCATGGTCGACCAGGATGCCGCCGACACCGGGAGCAGTCAGGCCACCGAGAGCGAAGAACATGGTCAGATAGGCAATGGATCTTACAAGGCCGTCAGCCCCGTAGACGTCACGCGCGATCGCACGAGCGAGGGTGATCCCACATCCGGCGCCGACCGCCTGAATCAGACGGCCGGCAACAAGAGCGGTGAACGAACTTGCCAGAGCCGCAATCACGCTGCCGAGAAGAAACACCGTCAGGCCGGCCAGCAACACGGGGCGGCGTCCATAGCGATCCCCGAGCGTGCCGTAGGCGAGCGTCGAAAAAGCAAGGCCGAATACGCCGACGCTGAACGTGAGCTGCGCCAGCGCATCGGTCGTACCGAACTCGGCCTTGACCGCGGGAATGACAGGGAAGAACAGGTGGATTGTGATCGGAGTGAGGAGCGTCAAGCCCGCCAGCACGAGATTGAGCACTCTGTGGGGCATCAGTTTACCTGCGCCACCAGCCTCGGCAACGTCTGGGCCGCGATCTCTTCCGCCTCCCGCGCAATTCGTGTCACGACATCCGCCGCACTCGGAATGTCCCGGATCAGGCCTGCATCCTGCCCCATCGAAAGCGGTCCTTCATCGACGTCGCCTGCTTCCCGGGCCGCACGCAGCCTTGCGAGCGCCTCCGCACGGTTCTGACGCAGCGCCCATTCACGACCGGCCCAGCGCTCGATGAACTTGTTTCGACGCGAGCGCGTCATGGCGCCCGGCCACACCAATCCTGCGGCAATGTCGGGGATCTCGGAGAGCTGCGTATCATGACCGTCGCTGTCCACGATGGCCCGTTTGAAGTTCGGATGCAACGGCGATTCCAACGTGGCGAGGAAACGCGTGCCGAGCAGAATGCCCTGCGCGCCGAGCGCCAGCGCCGCGACAAGACCACGGCCGTCCGCGAATCCTCCGGCCGCCAGCACCGGGACCGGCGCCACTGCATCGACGATCATCGGAATGAGCGGCATGCTCGCCATCCAGCTCACATGGCCGCCCCCTTCCGTGCCCTGCGCAATAATGATATCGGCGCCGGCCTTGGCGGCACGAACCGCCTCCGGCACACCGCCGGCCATGTACGTAACGATGCAGCCCGCATCATGCGAACGGGCGAATACACCACTCAGCTCTTGATCGGGCCGCGCCCAGGCGAATTGCATCATGGCCGGCCGCAATGCAAGCGCAGCCGCAAAGCTGTCCTCACGAGTATCGAACGTCAGGAAGTTCAATCCGAATGGCTTGTCCGTCTCTTTACGGATCAATTCGACGCGTTCGCGTATCTGCTCCGGGGTGAGATAGTGGCAGCCCAGCGCGCCCAGCCCTCCTGCCTGCGAAACCGCTGCAACAAGCGCAGGCGAAGTTGCCGAGCCCATGCCACCGAGAGCGATCGGATGCTTGATCCCGACAAGGTCACAGAACGGCGTTTTGATCATGGCGTTGCTCCTCCTGACCGGGCGACCGCTCCGGTTTGACTGGGGAGCGCCAATAGATCCTTGACATATCCTATACCAGCCGGCAAGCTGTATAAGATATATGAAAAATATATCTTATACAGGAGTTCGTCGCTACAGCTTCGTCAAGCTGCTCTGTCATCCAGCAAGGGGAAGAGCCGATGATATTCACCAATGTCGCGCTTGACGAAGCC
>JBFWYV010000021.1:0-30504 GCA_050186055.1 Hyphomicrobiaceae bacterium
CAGCAATAGCCGACCACGCCAACGCCGACACCCTCGCCCTTCAGGTAGTCGAATGTCGCCTTCAGGTCCTTGAGCGAGTCTTCGTTCTTCACCTTGCCGCGGACCTCGCGAGCCTTGGCAATGTCGTCCGGCGTATAGCCGGTCTCGAAATCCTTTTCGGCGCGGTCCTGAAGCGCGGGCGCGACGCAGAGGTAGCCATCGGCGGCATAGCGATCGCACACCGCGCGAATGTGCTCGTTCACGCCGAAGATCTCCTGGATCACGATGAGGCCGCCCTTCGGCTTGCCGGCCGGATCGGCGCGGTAGGCGTCGAGTTCGAAGCCGTCGCTCGCCTTCAGCTTGATGTGCTTGCCCATGAGGTGCCTCCTTCAACTCGCCATCGATTCATTTGTATGCTCAACCGTCCTGGTGCCGGCGCCTGGAGGTGTAGCGCACGCCGCCGCAGCCGCCAAGCCGCGGGGCGGCCGGTAACCTTCCTCGCGAAGCGAGAACCGTGATGCTGGAAGTGCAGCGGTCCTGCTCCTAGGTTAGACGAGAAACCTGGACGTTATGTGATGATCGACACCGATACGGAAAAGGGCCGCCTGGTCGCGACCGCCATGAAACTCGCTGCCGCGAGGCCTTGGCGCGACATTTCCCTACGCGGCATCGCCGAGGAGGCTGGCGTCAGCCTGGCAGTGGTGCGCGTGCACTTCGACAGCAAGACCGCCATCCTGGCCGCCTTCAGCCGGGCGGCGGATGAGGTCGTGCTGCGGCAGGCCGCAGGGCGGCAGGAGGGAATCGGCCCGCGAGATGCCATCTTCGAGGTGGTGATGAGCCGCTTCGATGCGATGGAGCCATATAAGTCCGCGTTGCGCTCGATCGTGCGGGGGGCGGGGCGTGAGAATCCCGACCCGGGCATGCTGCGCGCCATCCTAGCATCGCAGCGCTGGATGCTGGAAGCCGCTGGCATCGATACCAGCGGGGCCGGCGGCGCCGTTCGCACGCTGGGCCTTGCATCGGTCTATGCGTCGGTGTTCCACACGTGGCTCGACGATGACGATCCCGGGCTGGCGCGGACCATGGCGGCGCTCGACCGGCGGCTGCGGCGCGGCGAGCAGAACCTCCGGGCGCTGGAAGATGTCTGCGGCGTGTTCGGACGCATTGCCGGTGTATTCAGGCGACGCCCGCAGCAGCGCGGGCCGGCCGCTTCAGGCGAGCCCGCGCGCGAGCCGCGCGACATCGGTCCGGCTCCCGGTCCAGCGCCCGAACCACCATCTGCCACGTAGTCCAGGATGGGCTCGCCTGCGCGACCGCTCGCCTGACCAGCACCAGTGACCGGTGCCACTTTATTGCAAGCGCTACCTGTTGACCTGGCTCAGGGTGAAACCCGCCTTGCCGGCGTAACCCCTGACGATCGCCTCGCGCTCGGCGTGGCTCAACACCGCGTCGATCGAGTTGAAGCCGGCGGGCGCGCGCTTCTCGACCTCGTCGATCACCAGCTCCGGCCCGCCCTTGCGGTTGAGCCGGATCAACTCGGCGGTCTTCGGCAGCCGGTCCGCCTCATAGCCGCCGAGTGCCTGCATCGGATGCTCCGCGTACCGCAGACGATCGGCGAGCGAGCGCGCATCCAGTATCGCCTGGGCCGCGCCGTTGGAACCGACCGGGTACATCGGGTGCGCGGCATCGCCGAGCACGGTCACGCGGCCGAAGCTCCAGCGCGGCAACGGATCGCGGTCGCACATCGGGTACTCCCAGCATTGCGGCGTTGCGCGGATCAGCGCCTCGACGTCGAAGTCGGGGACCTTGAACCGTCTGGAGTAGGGAACCACGTCATCGCTGCGGCCGAGCCGCGACCAGCTATCTTTCGGCGGCGGCGACTTCTCGGGGTCGGCAATGCGGACGGCAATCGCCCAATTGGTCAGCATGGTGCCGGGGATCGCGCCCCTGGCGATGGGATAGAGCACGAACTTGGCGCCCATGCCGCCGCCGATGTACATCGAACGCCCGCCGAGGAACTGCGACCATTCGGTGGCGCCGCGCCACAGCATGACGCCCTGCCAGCTCGGCGGCCCTTCCCTGGGATAATAGAATGCGCGGACCACGGAATGAATGCCGTCTGCGCCGACCAGGATGTCGCCGCGCTCCGTCTCGCTGGCGATGCCGAACCGCGAGTCGACGAAATGAGCGGTAACGCCGCCTTCGTCCTGCAGGAAGCCGGCGAGCTTCAATCCGGTCTTGACGGCCTCCGGTCCCACCTGCTCGATGACCGCGTCATAGAGCGCCTTCTGCAGGCGTCCTCGGTGGATAGAGAACTGAGGATAGTCGAAGCCGGCATCGGTCCCGCGCGGCTCATGCCAGACGACCTGCCCCTGCCGGTTGAGATAGAACAGCTCCTTGGTGCGAACTGCGATCTCGTCGAGCCTTGGCAGCAGACCCAGCGCCGCCAGCTCCTTGATTGCGTGCGGCAGCGTATTGATGCCGACGCCGACCTCTCGCACCTCCGGCGCCTGCTCATAGATCACGGAGTCTATGCCGTGACGGTTGAGCATCAGGGACAGCGTGAGCCCGCCGATCCCGGCACCTGCGATAATGACTTTCATAAGACACCCTGCTCCGGACACTGACGGTGGCGCGCGGGACGGACACGTGCTGCGTCACGCAGCCAAAGGCGGACTATTCCTCCGGCGGCGGCAGGAAGTCGACCTCGTGCTTGGCCGACAGGGCGACGACCTCGGCCGGATTCTGCTCGGGCATATTGTGTATCGCCCAGAACAGGTCGTAGAGGCGCCGTGTGGGGGCGACCCAGAAGAAGCACTTCACGATGCGGTCGGTCTTGTTGAAGATCCCGTGCGGAAGGCCCATCGGCATACGGATCAGGTCGCCCGAGTTGGCAAAGACGGTATTGCCGTCGAGCATCAGCTCGAACTGGCCCTCCAGCATGTAGATGAACTCATCCTGGGTCGTATGGATGTGCGGCGGGACGAATGTTCCCGGCGGGAAGGTCGCATGCCAGGAGAACGAGGAATCGGAGACCTGCTTGGGTACATAGGTCTGCCCGAGGATATTCCAACTGATATTATCGATGCCTTCGCCGGCTTTGGTGATCCCGGCTGCCATGACTGTCATGCGACGCCTCCCTGGCTGGAGCGTTGGCGCTTCCACGGAAGGGATCATGGGACATCGCACACATCGAGGCAACCGGAGCGGGTGGGGTTGGATTAATGATGCGGATCGGTCGCCAATAGCTTGGGGTTACAGGACAGATACCGCGGCGACTGTCTCACTGACTTAAAGCGGCTGAAATTTTGGACAATTACCATCATTTACGTCTCTACAATGTTGGTACTCTTCATCAACAAAAATGTGCATGCCGAACGAATTTGTTGTATGAGGTTTCGATACACCATCCAACGGGTCTATGCGCCGCTTCAGTGGACTCGCCTTGCAATAGTGGTTGTACCAAATGTCCTTTCTTGCGCCCTCAGGCTCTCTGTTCATGAAATGGAGACATTTGGTGCAGAATGTCGTAGGAGTTCTTCCGATTGAATACGTCGGCGCTGATGCAGAAATCCTCTGTGACAGTTTTTGCCGAAGTGCGGTAAGATTGCGATAGAATATCGCGTTGTAGTCCTTAATATCAAAATGCAGCGTCGTTCCTTCTCTTGCGATCATTATCACCTTTTTACCCAAACCGTGAGCGTAACCAAGCTCGTAATATACGTTCGGGCGCTCATAAGTCATGTCGGCAATAATAAAATCCGACCTCGAAATTCCGCTCACTACCATATCTGTTATTTTTTCATTGTGCTCAATTTCGTCAGATCTAAACGCAATAATTCCGGCTTCCCTGCAAGTCTGTTTAATCGCTTGATGAATATCTTCAAGCTCTGGATTATCTGATGCGAATGCCATTATAATGAAAGCAGAGGTACCTTCCTTGCCATTGCCCATTGCAATACTCTCCAAAATGGAATTTATACACCCACTTTTTCGATATCAATTATACCGTTTACCACACCACCTGACCCTTGTCAGGGTAGCCCGATTTAGGCGCATCGTTATGTTTGGGCAGTCGCATACTCCGGCCGACTACCTCGCTAACAGCCGCGACAGACTGTTAAGCCCTTCGGGGTCGCGTGTTGGCCTGCAACACCTGAACTAACCTATTGATTTAAAATGGCGGATGGACTCGCCCCCAACCTAGAAAAGCCCCTCGATCACGCCCTGCTTATTGAGGCGGATGGCCTCGGCCGAGGGGACGCGCGGCAGGCCCGGCATGGTCATGATCTCGCCGGTGATGACGACGAGGAATTCGGCTCCGGCCGACAGCCTTACCTCGCGGATGGGGACGACGTGGCCGGTCGGTGCGCCCTTCAGGTTGGGGTCGGTCGAGAACGAGTACTGGGTCTTGGCCATGCAGACCGGCAAATGTCCATAGTTCGCCTGCAGATCCTTGAACTGGTTGCGCACGGCCGTATCGCCGACGATATCAGAGGCCCCGTAGATCTCCGTCGCAATGGTCTTGACCTTGTCCCAGAGGGGAGTGTCGTCGGAGTAGAGCGGCCTGAAGCTGGCCTTGCCGCTGTCGGCGACCTCGACCACCTCGCGGGCCAGTGCCTCGATGCCCTTGCCGCCGTCGGCCCAGTGGTTGCACATGAAGGCCTTGCTGCCCACGCTCTCGGCTGCCTTGATCACCTCGGCGATCTCCGCCTCGGTATCGGTGATGAAGCGATTGACGGCGACGATCGGCGGAACACCGAACTTCCTGACGTTCTCGATGTGGCGCTTGAGGTTGGAGCAGCCCTTGGCGACGGCCTCCGGATTCTCGGCCTTGAGATCGTCCCTGCCGACCCCACCGTGCATCTTCAGAGCCCTGACGGTCGCGACGATGACGGCGGCGGCGGGATTGAGGCCAGCCTTGCGGCACTTGATGTTGAAGAACTTCTCTGCGCCCAGGTCGGCGCCGAAGCCGGCCTCCGTCACCACATAGTCACAGAGCTTCAGCGCCGTCCTGGTGGCCAGCACCGAGTTGCAGCCGTGCGCGATGTTGGCGAACGGGCCACCGTGAATGAAGACCGGGTTGTTCTCGAGCGTCTGCACCAAGTTGGGCATGAGCGCATCTTTCAGGAGCACGGTCATCGCGCCGTCGCCCTTGATCTCCTTCGCCGTGACCGGCTTGCGATCGCGCGTGTAAGCGACGACGATGTTGCCGATCCGCCGCTCGAGATCCTCCAAATCCATGGCGAGGCAGAAGATCGCCATGACCTCGGAGGCCACGGTGATGTCGAAGCCGTCCTGGCGGGGAAAGCCGTTGGCCACGCCGCCAAGCGAATTGACGATCGAGCGCAGCGCGCGATCGTTCATGTCGAGCACACGGCGCCACGCGATGCGGCGCTCATCGATGCCCAGCGCGTTGCCCCAGTAGATGTGATTGTCGATCATCGCCGACATCAGGTTGTGGGCGCTGGTGATGGCGTGGAAATCGCCGGTGAAGTGGAGGTTGATGTCCTCCATCGGCACCACCTGGGCATAGCCGCCGCCGGCCGCTCCGCCCTTGCTGCCGAAGCACGGCCCGAGCGACGGCTCGCGGAGGCAGCTCATGGCCTTGACGCCGATGCGGTTGAGGCCGTCGCCGAGTCCAACGGTGGTGGTTGTCTTACCCTCGCCGGCCGGCGTCGGCGAGATGGCGGTGACGAGGATCAGCTTGCCGTCAGGCTTCGACTTGAGCTTGTTGATGTAGTCGAACGAGACCTTCGCCTTGGTCGGACCATACTGCAGCAACGCGTCGGCCGGGATATCGATCTTTGCGCCTACTTCGGCGATGGGCTTCATCTTCGCCTCGCGGGCGATCTCGATATCGGACTTCACGGCCATAATGTGTTTCCTCTCGGCGCAATTCGCTCAGTCGCCGGTCAGCTTCACTGCCGGGAACGCCGCCTGACCGGATGCTGCGGCCCCGTCTCAACCAGATCGTTCCCTGAATGCCGCGCCGGCAGATTGGGCATCAACCCAATTCGTCGATGCGGGCACGTCCCATCGTCACGCTTTGCTTCCTGCGGACTTCGGCTGAAAGGACGATCCCGCAGCCACGCCGACGCCGCCCGCCCATTCCGCGGCGGCGATCTTCTGTCCACCCGGGGCTCGCACGCGCTTGATCAGGATCGCGCCCTCTCCGGCGGCCACCGTCATGCCTTCGCTGGTGACCGACAGGATCTCGCCCGCCTTGCCCGAGCCGGTGCCCATCGCACTATCGAAGACGTCGAGCCTGGTGCCGGCGATCGTGCCCCAGGCGCCTGGAGCGGGGTTCGCCGCACGGATGACGTTGTAGATTTCGGCCGCCGACTTCGACCAGTCGATCTCGGCGACGTCCTTCTTGAACCAGCTTTCATAGGAGCCATCGTCCAGGCGCTGGTCGTGCTTCAGGATGATGCCTGCCTTCACGAGCTCCAGCGCCTCGATCATCGCATCAACGCCCATCGGGAACAGCTTCTTGAAGTAGACGTCGCCCAGCGTCTCGTCGCGTCCGATGCCGGTGGTCTTCTGCAGCAGGATCGGTCCCTCATCGAGGCCCTCGTTGGGCCAGAAGATCGAGAGGCCGGTAGAGGTCCGCCCCATCGCGATCGGCCAGTTGATCGACGACGGTCCACGGTGATGCGGCAGCAGCGAGGGATGGTACTGGAAAGTGCCGAGACGCGGGGCATCCAGCACCGGCTGCGGCACGAACAGCAGCACGTAGGCCATCATGCACACGTCGGCGTCAAACGACTTCATCAGCTCCAGCGCCTCGGGCGTCTTCCAGCTCGCGGGCTGATGCACCGGCAGCTTCTTCTCGCGCGCGAGCTCGACAAGCGGATCTTCCGGCCGTCCCTCCTTGGTGGGCGCGCAGCACACCGCCACGACGTTCTCGCCACGCTCCAGAAGGCGCTCCAGCACGGCCCGGCCGAATGCCTGCTGACCGTGAACCACTATGCGCATCCTGCTGTCTCCCTCTTCCGGCCGCCTCATGCGGACGCTCGCTTCGTTGGACGGATGTGACGGGAGCGATTGCTGCTCCAGCGCCACTGCTTCACTGTGCTTTCACTGTGCTGCCGCCTTTTTGACCGGCGCGGTCGCGCCAACCTTCGCCAGCTCGGCGATCTCGGCAGCAGAATAGCCGAGAACCTCGCCCAGGATCTGATCGGTGTGCTCGCCCAGCAGCGGCGACCGCTTCACGTCGGCCGGGCTGTCGGACAGCTTGATCGGATTGCCGACGGTCAGGTAGGTGCCGCGCTTGGGATGATCGACCTCGACGACGGTACCGGTGGCGCGCAGAGACTGGTCCTCGGCGAGTTCCTTCATGGAAAGAATCGGCCCGCAAGGGATGTCGTACTGGTTCAGGGTCTCCATCGCCTCGAACTTGGTCTTGCTCATGGTCCACGCTTCTATGCGGGCAAAGATGGCCTTGAGGCGGGGCAGCCGTGCCTTCGGCGTCGCATAGTCGGGATCGGTCTTCCATGTCGGCTCGCCGATCACGTCGCAGATCTTGTCCCAGACGGGCGCCTGGGTGATGAAATAGATGTAGGCGTCGGGATCGGACTCCCAGCCCTTGCATTTGAGGATCCATCCGGGCTGTCCGCCGCCGGAGTCGTTGCCGGCACGCGGGGTCGCCTCGCCGAATGGAATGCCTTCGCCGTACTGGCTGTATTCCGTAAGCGGACCGTGTGCGAGGCGCTGCTGATCGCGCAGCTTGACGCGGCAAAGGTTGAGGACGCCATCCTGCATGGCGCATACGACGCGCTGGCCGCGACCGGTGCTGACACGCTGGTAGAGCGCGGTCACGATGCCGAGCGCCAGATGAAGCCCGGTGCCGCTGTCGCCGATCTGCGCGCCGGTCACCAGCGGCGGTCCGCCGAGGAAGCCGGTCGTGGAGGCGGCGCCGCCTGTGCACTGGGCGACGTTCTCGTAAACCTTGCACTCCTCATATGGGCCGGGACCGAAGCCCTTGACCGAAGCGAAGATGATGCCCGGATTGAGCTCCTGGATGCGCTCCCAGGTCAGTCCCATGCGGTCGAGCGCGCCGGGCGCGAAGTTCTCCACCATCACGTCGCAGGTCTTGATCAGGCGCTCGACGATCTCGAGCCCGCGCTTGTTCTTGGTGTCGATGGTGATCGATCGCTTGTTGCCGTTGAGCATGGTGAAATAGAGGCTGTCGGCACCAGGAACATCCTGCAACTGGCCGCGCGTGATGTCGCCGACGCCCGGCCGTTCGACCTTGATCACGTCGGCACCGAACCAGGCGAGAAGCTGCGTGCACGTCGGTCCGGACTGGACGTGCGTGAAATCGAGGATCTTGACGCCTTTCAGGGCCTGGGACATTGCGATACTGCCTCCTTGACTTGGACTGTTCCGGCAATCCGGGCAAAGGCCCCGAGACGCCGCTGACCGGTTGTGCCGAGACGGCCGCCTACTTCCTGGCGACGACGCTCTGCGGATTGAGGTTGCCGATTCGCCCGCTCTCGGTGCCTGCCTTCTCATCGATGACGGCATTGACGAGCGTGGGCTTGCCGGAGTCCAGCGCCGCGTTGACCGCGCGCGCGAGATCCGACGGGGACGTCGCGTAAACGCCAACGCCGCCGAATGCCTCCATCATCTTGTCATAGCGGGCATCCTTGACGAACACCGTGGTCGCAGCGTCTTCTCCGCCCGATGGATTTTTGTCCGTGCCCCGATAGATGCCGTTGTTGTTGAAGACGACAATGCAGACCGGCAGATTGTACCGGCAGATGGTTTCGATCTCCATGCCGGAGAAGCCGAAGGCGCTGTCGCCCTCGACGGCCAGCACGGGCTTGCCGGTTTCGACCGCGGCGGCAACGGCAAAGCCCATGCCGATGCCCATCACGCCCCAGGTGCCCACGTCGAGGCGCTTGCGCGGCTTGTAGATGTCGATGATGGAGCGGGCGAAGTCGAGCGTGTTCGCACCTTCGTTGACGAGGATGGTATCGGGCCGCTCCTTCATGATTGTGCGCAGCGCGCCGAGTGCGCCGTGGAAGTCCATCGGGACGTTGTTGTTCTGCAGCCGGGGCGCCATCCTGGCGACGTTCTCCTCGACCTTGCCCTTGACCTTGCTGGTCCAGTCAGGCGGCGGGGCTGGCCACTTGTCACCCATGCCCTCGAGCAAGGCGGCGACGCAGGATGCAATATCGCCGACGACGGGAGCGGCGACCTCGACGTTGGAATCCATTTCCTTCGGGTCGATGTCGATCTGCACGAACTTCTGCGTTCCCGGCGGCCCCCATGTCTTGCCTTTGCCATGCGACAGCAGCCAGTTGAGGCGGGCGCCGATCAGCATCACGACGTCGGCTTCCTTGAGCACCAGCGATCGCGCCGCGCTTGCCGACTGCGGATGGGTATCGGGCAGCAGGCCCTTGGCCATGCTCATCGGCAGATACGGCACGCCGCTTTTCTCGACCAGCGCGCGGATGTCGTCGTCGGCCTGCGCATAGGAGGCGCCCTTGCCGAGGATGATCAGCGGTCGCCTGGCGGACTTCAGGAGATCCAGAGCGCGCGCGATCGATTGCGGCGACGGGATATAAGCCGGTGCGGGATCGATGACCTTGACGAGCGAGCGCCGGCCGGCCTCGGCCTCCATGGTCTGGCCGAGCAGCTTGGCCGGCAGATCGAGGTAGACGCCGCCGGGACGCCCCGAACAGGCCGCGCGAATGGCGCGTGCGATACCGATGCCGATGTCCTGGGCGTGCAGAATGCGGTAGGCCGCCTTGCACAGCGGCTTGGCGATGGCGAGTTGGTCCATCTCCTCGTAGTCACCCTGCTGCAGGTCGACGATCTCGCGCTCGGACGAGCCCGAGATCAGGATCATAGGAAAGCAGTTGGTGGTGGCATTGGCGAGCGCAGTCAGGCCATTGAGAAAGCCGGGCGCGGAGACCGTCAGGCAGATCCCCGGCTTGCGGGTCAGGTATCCGGCGATGGAAGCGGCATTGCCCGCGTGCTGCTCGTGGCGGAATGAAATGACTCTCATTCCCGACGCCTGGGCGAAGCGGCCGAGATCGGTCACCGGGATGCCCGGCACGTGATAGATGGTCTCAATGTCGTTCAGCCTGAGAGCATCGATTACCAGGTGGAACCCGTCGGTCAGGTTCTGCGCTTGGTCCGTTGTCATGCTGCCGTCTCCCCGGTCGTCCGATGCTCGCTGTCGTTGGTGATCCAGGCGGGCATCACGGCAGCCCGCCGGTAAACTGTCGTCGCCTTCATTGGCCGCTCAATCGAGATTGACGTAACGTTCGACGTGGTCCCTCAACCGCAGCGTATGCTCGCGCACGAGGCGCTCGGCGCGCTCCGTATCGCGGGCCTCCAAGGCGGCCACGATCTCCTTGTGATCGACGATGGAACGGCGCGCGCGATCCTGCTCGAATATCGTCCTCTGCCGGATGGCACGCACGTGAAAGAACAATCCTTTGGTGATCTCTCCGATCAACGGGCATCGTCCGAGTGAGATGATCGCTTGATGGAACTGGATGTTGGCGTCCGAATATTCACCCATCCGCTGGGCGACCTCGTCCTGGCTGAACTGGTCGACGAGCCCGTGCAGCGCGGCGATATCCCCGGCGCCGGCCTGCTGTGTCGCGAGCCGTGCCGACATGCTTTCGAGGGCCGCCCACACCGTGATCATGTCGAGGATCTCGGCCTTGGTCTTGCGCACGATGAAAATGCCGCGACGGGGCATGATCCTGACCAGCCCCTCCTGGTCGAGCTGCGCCAGGGCCTCCCGAAGCGGCGTGCGCGAAATCCCGAACTGGCGCGACAGCTCCCTCTCGTCCAGCCTGAGCTCAGCATCGTCGGCGTAGACGTTCATGTCCTGGATCGCGGCTTTCAGGGCAGCGTAAATTCGCGCCTTGAGGCTGAAGCTCTCCTCGATCGGCGTAATATTGAGACTGCGGCTGGCCATCGACATGCGACCGAAACTGCGCCTGGATTAGGGGGCGGAACTGACCTGCCGATGGCAGAAATCGCGTCTGGCATACCATACACCAGAGTCCAACGCTAGTGGACCTTATCCGCCAGCGAATACGGTCCAGTGTGAGTGGTCAGCGGATGCACCGCATTTTCATGCGTTTACGGAAAATATTCGAGGTGCCAAGCGGTGTCGGGCGCGCAGGTACAGCCGGATGAACTGCAGATTTCCTGCAGACATCATATGTGCGAGCCCGGCCGCCTCGGGATCGCTGCGGCGGACGACATCGCCCTGCGCACACCACCTATGCCCATGCCTCGGCTTGACCCGGCAGCGCCGGCTCGCGAATGTGCAGTCCACGGGCGATCGAACTTCGGGAGTTGACAAGCATGACATCGCGGAAGGCCTACGACTACGTCATTGTTGGTGCAGGCTCAGCAGGGTGCACCCTGGCGAACCGGTTGTCGGAGGATTCTTCGGTGAGCGTGCTGCTGGTCGAGGCCGGCGGCTGGGACCGCAATCCGTGGATCCATATTCCGCTGGGCTGGGGCCGTATTCTGACGCGGCGGATGAACGACTGGATGTACTTTGCCGAACCGTCGGCGAGCATGAACAACCGGGTGATCGAATGCGCCCGCGGCAAGGTGGTCGGCGGCTCCTCATCGATCAACGCGATGGCGTACTACCATGGCCACGCAGCCGACTACGACCGCTGGGCCGCACAGGGCCTTCCAGGATGGTCCTATGCCGAAATTCTACCCTACTTCCGCCGCTCGGAAAGCTGGGAGCGAGGCGCAAACACCTTTCGCGGCGCCGACGGCCCGCTGAACACCTATTATTCGACCTTCCAGGATCCGATCTGCGACGCCTTCATCGCCGCCGGCAAGTCGGCCGGCTACGCATTCACCGACGACTACAACGGGGCCGGCCAGGACGGGTTCGCGAGAATCCAGATGACGCTGCGCAACGGACGCCGCTGCTCGACGGCCACGGCGTATCTGCGGCCGGCGATGACGCGGCCCAACCTGGAAGTCGTCGTCGGCACGCTCGCCGGGAAGGTGGTGATCGAGAACAACCGCGCCACAGGCATCACCATTTCCGACAATGGCGGATGGGAGACGGTGCGTGCCGAGCGCGAAGTGATCCTGGCCGGAGGCTCGATCAACTCGCCTCAGCTTCTCATGCTGTCGGGGATCGGAGATCCGGACGAGCTGTCTCGCCACGGCATCGCGGTCAAGGCCGCGCTGCCGGGCGTCGGCAAGAACCTGTCCGACCATACGTCGGCGGCGCTGGTGTTCCAGCGGAAAGTGCCGGGGCCGTTCTATCGCAACATGCGCCTCGACCGGGTTACGCTCGCGCTGATGCGGGCGTGGGCCGGCGGCGGCGGGTTCGCATCCGACCTGCCATTCGGCATCACCGCATTCCTGAAAACCAATCCAGCCGAGCCGGTCCCCGATGTGCAGATGCTGTTCTGGATGGGCGCCACCAATACGGCTTCGCCCTATCTCAAGCCGTTCAAGCAACCCTTCAACGACACGGTCTCGATCCGGATGATGCCCATGCGGCCCGAGAGCCGAGGCCACCTCGCTCTGGCGTCTGCCGACCCGAAGGACGCCATCCGCATCCACCAGAACTTCCTCGGCACCGCGACCGAGTGGAAGACGATGCGGGATTCGCTGCGCATGATCCGGGACCTTGTGCGCCAGCCCGATCTCGAGCCCTGGCTTGGCCGCGAGGTCACGCCCGGGGAACTCTGCGCTTCGGATCAAGAACTCGACGCGCATGTCCGTAAAACGATGATTACTGTCCATCATCCCGTCGGCACCTGCAAAATGGGCAGCGATGGCGACGGCATGGCCGTCGTCGACGCCAGCCTGAAGGTTCGCGGCATCGACCGGCTTCGCGTCGTCGATGCGTCGGTGATGCCGGACCTGATCGGCGGCGCGACCAATGCGCCGGTGATCATGATCGCGGAGAAAGCATCGGACATGATCCGGGGGCGGCCGGCCCTTGCACCGGCCGATATCGCCAAGGCAACGGCCACGGCCTGAGGAGGCGCGGCGCCTCACTTGCCGGCGGGCTTTTCGATACGCCCGAGAAAGCCGACGAGATCGTCCGTGATGTGATGGATATGATCCGGCGGAACGGTCCAGCCGGCAATCTCCTGCTGGCGGGCGTGCTCCGGCTCGCCGTGACGCACCAGGACGGTGGTCATGCCGAGCCCGTGCGGCACTTCCAGATTGTGCGGCATATCCTCGAACATGGCGGCTTCGCTGGTCCTGACGCCGTGCGCCCTCACCATACGATCGAATGCTTCGGCGGCGGGCTTGGGCGTATATTCGCAAGCGGCAATGTCGCAGATGTCCTCGAACAGATCGAGGATGCCGACCTTTTCGGCCACGCGCTCGGCATGACGGCGCGAGCCGTTGGTAAAAATCAGGCGCCGCCCCTCCAGCTTTCCGATTGCCGTTCGCAATCCGGCGTTGGGATTGACGACCGCAAGGTCGATGTCGTGCACGTATTCGAGGAACGGGCCTGGATCGATCCTGTGCACCTCCATCAGGCCGGTCAGCGTGGTGCCGAAATTGCGATAGTAGTTCAGCCTCAGATGCTGAGCCTGATCGTAGGGCACATCCAGCAGTCTGGCGATGAACTCGCCCATTCGGTGTTCGATTTGCGCGAACAGCCGGCATTCGGCCGGGTAAAGCGTGTTGTCGAGATCGAAGATCCACGCGCTTGTGCGATCGAACCCGCGGGCTGGCTTTGCCGGAAGCCCAGCCGTCGGCGGCAGACCGGTCGGCCAATTGTCGTTGTCGCTGCCTTCGCTTTGCATCCTGGATCCAAGAGGCGCTGAAGTTGCGCGCACAATATGCGGATTCACGGATGGCGCAACAGGACATCGCGCGCCGCCTGCCTGTCAGCGCCCGAGCACGTCCTTGATCTCTTCGGGCATATCGAAGTCCTCAGGGATGCCGTTCAGCCCGGTGCTCACGAAGAACCGTCCCACGGCGGGAGAGGCCGTCACCACGGCAAACGGCATGGCGAGCAGGTAACCGGCCGTCAGCGGCAAACTCCACCACAGCACGGCGGGCTCGACGCCATACATTGCCGAGCAAACGATGAGGCCGAACAGTGTTTGCGGCCACAGGTTCTCGAACGCCGTCCGCCACGAGATACCGTAGGCATCGCGTGACTGTCCGCCCCAGACAACGGACTGGCCGAACGCCAAGCCAACCATGAACACTGTCGTGCGGATGGTGGATACGGCCCCTTGCAGGAACGAGAATACCAGCTCGATAAGGGCCGAAGCCAGAAAGCGCAGCGTGCCGCCGTAACGGCGCGTGCCGCCCGCCGTCATCAAAACATCGATCAGGCCGGCGATCTTCGGCGAGAGATACATGAGAAAGAAGATCACATAGAGCGCTGCCGCAGCCGATGCCGGAAATGCGGCGATGGTTCGGGCGTCCCATGCGATCGCCGGCGTCAGGGCGATCATCAGCGTCCAGGCCGGGATGCCGAGGAACATCATGACCGCCCATACGAGCTGAAACCGGCTCATCGGCTTCAACCCGGGCAGGCCCAGCAGCTTGAGATACTGCATGTTGCCCTGGCACCAGCGCACGTCGCGCTGCGCGAAATCGAGCATGGTCGGCGGGTTTTCCTCCCAGCTCCCCTGTTCTTGCGGCAGAACGCGAACTTCGTAGCCGGCGCGGCGCATCAGCGTCGCCTCGACCTGGTCGTGCGACAGGACATGCCCGCCCAGCGGCGGCTTGCCGGGCAGCATCGGCAGGTGGCATTCGTCGGCGAAGGGCTTGATGCGGACCAGCGCGTTGTGCCCCCAGAACGGTCCGCAGTCGCCGACCCACCATGCCTGCCCCATCGTGTACGTGCGCATGCCATGGCGCATTCCGAACTGGAAAATGCGGGCGAAGGCGCTGTCGGACGGCATGCCGACAACGAGGCTCTGGAGAATGCCGATGCGCGGGTGGGCCTGCATCATGCGCGTCAACCTGACGATAGCCTCGCCGGACATCAGGCTGTCGGCATCGAGCGGCAGCATCAGCTCGAAGCCCGCGCCCCAGCGTTCGCAGAAATCCCTGACGTTGCCTGCCTTGTAGCCGGTGTTGACCTCGCGCCGCCTGTAGACGATGCGCGCGGCATCAGCGGGGGCCACCTGCCGTTTCCAGGCTTCGGCGGCGGCTTCCTCAGCGGCGGCCACCTCAGGGATGGAGGTGTCGCTCAGGACGAAATAGCTGTAGCGCGTGCCGTACCCGGTGGCATCGACGCTGTCCTTGATCGTCGCCAGCCGCCGGAAGGCCCGCTCCGGATCCTCATTGCGCAGGGTCATCAGGATCGCCGTCTCGATGGCGATGGGGGCGGGCTCATTGCCGGCTTCGGCATAGGGGGCGACCTCGGCCATCGGGTCCTGGTGCCAATGCAGCAGCCACAGCCCGATGACCGAGTTCCAGAAGCCCAGCACCGTCCACGGCAGACCGACGGCGAAACAAGCCATCATGAGCCCGTCCGCGATCGTCCATCCGCCGGAACCGAGGATCCAGGCGGCAATCCAGATCATGGCAAGGTAGGCTGCGGCGTTGAGCGCCAGGACCACGCGCCGGCGGCGCCTCAGCTCGGACGTGGACTGGAGGCCGGTGGGCGTCGTATGGCTGATGGCGCGTGCGGGCAAGGTCGGCGATTGCATGATTTCGGTCATTGGACGATCAAGCAGGCAAAATTAGCAGCGGGCGCCGGCAATTGCATGAGGAAGCCTGAACAGAAGATGACTAGACGCTCTGCAGGACGGATCGAGGTCGCCCGGTCGCTCTGGTATGCGGGAAAAGGGAAGGTCGAGCTGCGCCAGGTGCCGCTGGCGCCGGCGGGGCCGGGCTCCGTGCAGGTTCGGACGCATTTCAGCGGGGTCAGCCGTGGAACGGAGCGGTTGATCCTGGAGGGACTGGTGCCGGAGAGCGAGCGTGAGCGGATGCGGCTCGAACTGCAGGAGGGCGCGTTTCCGTTTCCCGTGAAATACGGCTATTCGGCGGCGGGAGTCGTGGACGCGGGGCCGGACGACCTGATCGGTCGCGGCGTGTTCTGTCTGCATCCGCATCAGGATGTTTTTCAGGTTCCAGCGGACAAAGTCGTGCCGGTGCCGGACGGCGTGCCGCTGAGGCGCGCGACGCTGGCTGCCAACATGGAGACCGCACTCAACGCGGTCTGGGATTCGGGGGCCGGGGCTGCTGATCGCATCGCGGTGGTGGGCGCCGGCATCGTCGGGTTGCTGGTCGCCTTCATTGCCGCCCGGATGCCCGGGTCCGTCGTCACCGTCATCGATCCGCAGGACGGGCGGCGGGAGATTGCCGAGGCCTTCGGCGCCCGTTTTGCCCTGCCGCCGGTCGCGAGCCCGGACAACGACATCGTGTTCCACACCTCGGCCAGCGAAACGGGTTTTACGACGGCGATCTCATGCGCAGGCTTCGAGGCGACGATCGTGGAGCTGTCCTGGTACGGAGACAAGCGCGTCGCGGTGGCGCTCGGCGGGGCGTTCCACAGCCAGCGACTGCGGCTCATCTCGAGTCAGGTCGGCACCGTTGCCGGGTCCCGGCGGGCGCGGTGGACCTACCGGCGCCGGATGGACGCCGCGCTGGCCCTGCTGGCTGATCCGGTGCTGGACCGCCTGCTCGCCACCGAGATCGCGCTGGAGGATGCGCCGGCCAAGCTGCCGAGGCTGCTCGGCCTGGACGCTCCAGGCCTCGCGCCCGTCATCCGCTATCCGGCTGCCGGGTAATAACGCTGGCGGGCGGCCGCGGAACGTCGTTGTTCGTATCTGTGCGCCCGCGCGGCGTCCGGCCAATTGACATCGGTCAACCGATGCCCGCCTGCGCCCAGCCTTGACGGCACCATGATTTGATTCCATCACCGCGACTAGGTGTGATGATCGAGAATTCGCCATATCAAGCGGCTCGGAGCGGGGTCTCTCGATCTGCGAGGATTCGGCCTAAATGTATGCCATTGAAGTCCGCGACCGGATCATGATTGCCCATTCGCTGCCCGATCCGTTCTTCGGGCCGGCCCAGGGCATGCACGGCGCGACCTTCGTCGTGGACGTCGCCTTCTTCCGCGAAAAACTCACAACCCAGAACGTGGTCGTCGATATCGGCGCAGCGCTTTCGGTATTGAACAGCGTCCTGAAGCCGCTCGCCTACAAGAACCTGGACGAACTCGATCAATTCCAGGGTAAGCTGACGACCACGGAGTTTCTGTGCCGCTATGTCTTCGATGCGATAGCGGCGGCGGCCCGCGACGGTTCGCTGGGCGAAGACGGCAAGGGGCTGGCGAAGATCCGCGTTACGCTGCACGAGACGGATCTGGCACGGGCCTGGTTCGAGGGACCGATCGAGGATTGAAACTTGGCGCGTCTTGTATTTGCGATTCCGGGCGACATCGACCTTCCGACCGGCGGCTATGCTTACGACCGCAGGCTGCTTGCGCTGCTGCCTTTGCTGGGGCTGGAGACACGACATCTGGCGCTGCCGGGGTCGTTTCCCAGTCCGAGTGCCGAAGACCTGGAGACGTCGCGGGCAACTCTGTCCGGTATCGGCAGCGAGGATGTCATGCTGATCGACGGGCTCGCTTTCGGCGCGATGCCGGCAGCCGTCATCCAGGCGGCGCGGTCGCCAATCGTCGCGCTCGTCCATCATCCGCTGTGCCTGGAGGCCGGCCTGGCATCGGAACGAGCCGCCGAGCTCAGGGCGCTGGAAACGGCAGCTTTGTCGCTGGCGCAGCGCGTGATCGTCACGAGCCCCACCACGGCCCGCACGCTCGCGGCTGATTTCGCCGTGCCGCAAGACCGCATTACCGTCGCCGAGCCGGGTACCGATCCCGCGCCCCGCGCAAAGGGGAGCGGCGGTCCGGTCCATATGATTGCCGTCGGTTCCGTGGTGCCGCGCAAGGGCTACGACGTCCTGATCGAGGCGCTGGCGATCCTGAAGGTCCTGGACTGGCAGCTCGATATCGCCGGCGCGCTCGATCCCGATCCTGCTCACGTCGACGCCCTGCGCCGTCTGATTGCGAGCAATGGGCTCCAGGATCGAATCAGGTTGCATGGCGCGATGGATACGGCGGCTGTGGGCGAACTCTATGACGGCGCGGACGTGCTGGTCAGTCCGTCGCTGTACGAGGGCTACGGCATGGTGCTCGCCGAAGCCCTGGCGCGCGGATTGTGCATCGTGTGCACGACCGCGGGCGCCGCGGCCGAGACCGTGCCCGACGGTGCTGCCATGAAGGTCGAGCCGGCCGGCGATGCCCGCGTGCTGGCCTGGACGCTCGGGCGCGCCATCGAGAACGACAAGGCCCGAAAGGCCACGGCCGACGCAGCGTGGGCAGCCGCCCAGTCTCTGCCGCGCTGGGAGCAGACAGCCGCGCGTGTCGCCGACGCGGTGAAGGGCATCATGAAATGAGCTTCTCCCCGCAGTGGCTGGACCTGCGGGAGCCTGCCGATCATCGCGCGCGGAATGATGCTCTAGCGCGCAAGCTGGCCGTTGCGCTCGACCGAACGCGTGCGCCGTCCATCGTCGATCTTGGCTGCGGTACCGGCTCCAATCTCCGGGCGCTGGCGCCACAGCTCGGGCAACTCCAGACCTGGACCCTCGTCGATTACGATTCCACCCTGCTCGATGCGGCCCGCAAGCGTCTTGCGCAATGGGCGGAGCGCTACGAGACGAAGGGCGATGAGCTGGTCCTCGAACGCAGCGGACAACTGATCACTGTCCGGTTCCGGCAAGCGGATCTCGTGCACGGGCTGGACAGCGCAATCGGTGAGGCTGTCGATCTCGTCACGGCGGCCGCGCTTTTCGATCTCTGCTCGGCCAACTTCATCGCCGAGGCGGCTGCGGCGGTCGCCGATCGAACGGCGCTGTTCTACACGGTGCTGACCTACAATGGCCGACAGACCTGGACGCCGCCGCATCCCGCCGATGCCGAGATGCTTGCCGCGTTCAATATTGATCAGCAAACAGACAAGGGGTTCGGGACCGCGGTGGGGCCGGATGCCGCCGCGGAGCTGGCGAAGGCCTTCCGCCGGAAGGGGGTGCATGTCATGGAAGCCGAAAGTCCCTGGGCGCTTGGCACCGCCGATGCGCCGCTGATTGCGGAGCTGGCGCGCGGATGTGCTGATGCTGCGGCGAAGACCGGGCGTGTCGCGGACGCAATCGTTGACGACTGGCGTTCGATCGATCGCCGTGCCGCGGTCGTGGGCCACACCGATACGCTGGCGCTTCCGGCCATCGCACGATAGTGCCTCCTGTCGGGTTGATTTATACGTCGACGCCGACCCAGCAGTACGGCAGGATGCACCCGCCTTCCAGCCCAGCGAGACACGACTGCCATGGCCATGAACCACATCACCGGACGCAGCGCCTTCCTGGCCCTCCTCAAGAGCGAGGGTGTCACGCACCTGTTCGGGAATCCGGGCACCACCGAGCTGCCGATCATGCATGCGCTCGTCGACCATCCGGACCTCACCTACGTGATGTCGATGCATGAGAGCCTGGTGGTCGGGATGGCGGACGGCTACGCCCGCGCATCGGGCCAGCTCGGCGCCTGCAACGTGCACGTCACGCCGGGCCTCGGAAATGCGATGGGCTCGCTGTTCAACGCGAAGTTCACGAATACGCCGCTGATCCTGACGGCCGGCCAGCAGGAGCTCGGGCATGGCCTCACCGAGCCGTTGCTGTTCGACAACCTGGTGCGCGTGGCCGAACCGCTGGTGAAGTGGGCGGTGGAGGTGACGCGTCTGGAGGATCTGCCGCGCATCGTTCACCGCGCTGCAAAAGTCGCGATGACGCCGCCGACAGGTCCGGTGTTCATCTCGCTGCCCGGCGACATCCTGAACGATGAGAATGCGATCGATCTCGGCACCATGACGCGGGTCGACAGCCGCGTGCGGCCGAGCGACGAACTGCTGGCGGACATCGCAAACTGCATCCTGAAAGCCAAGCGTCCCATCATCATCGTTGGCGATGAGGTCGTGCGCAGCGATGCGATGGCCGAAGCCGCATCGCTGGCGGAGACGATCGGGGCGCCGGCCATGCAGCAGGGGTTCGCCTCCAGCGGCTGCTACCTGTCCGAGCATAACTGCTACATGGGACTGTTTCCGAAGAACCAGCCGGCGATGCGGAAGACGCTCAGCGAGCACGATCTCATGATCGTGCTGGGCTGCGATCCCTTGCGCACATCGGTTGCCAGCGAGACCGACCCGATGCCGGCGGGACTGCCGGTGCTGCACATCGGTCTCGATGACTGGCAGATCGGCAAGAACTATGCGGTGGACCTGCCGGTACGCGCCGACATCCGCGAGACGCTGCGTGCGCTGATACCGCTTCTGAAGCAGATGGGCGGCGCGGCTCTTCAATCGAGCGCGAACGATCGGATGGCCGCATTCGCCGCCGGCAACTGGAGCGCCAAGCGCGGCAAGCTCGCAAGCGCGATTCTGGAGCGGCCGGCAGCAAAGCCGATCGATC
The DNA here is from genome assembly GCA_050186055.1 of Hyphomicrobiaceae bacterium. Taxonomy (GTDB): domain Bacteria; phylum Pseudomonadota; class Alphaproteobacteria; order Rhizobiales; family Hyphomicrobiaceae; genus CAMDPA01. The sequence continues at coordinate 20,449 of JBFWYV010000021.1, forward strand.
CGGACCAACTGATGCTGCATCTCGTCGAGACGCTTCCGCGCGATGCGATGATCGTGCATGAAGGCTTCACGTCAACGCATCACCTGTGCGACCTGTTCGCCTTTCGCGACCGCTTCGCCTACCACAATGGCGGCTCGGGCGGCATCGGCTGGAGCCTGCCGGCCTCGATCGGCGCCGCGTTCGCGCAGCCGGAGCGGCCGGTCGTCACCGTGGTCGGCGACGGCAGCGCGATGTTCTCGATCCAGGCGTTGTGGACGATGGCACATCACAAGCTGCCGATCACGACGGTGATCTGCAACAACGGCGGATACCGGATCATCAAGCAGCGCTTGAAATCGTTCCTCGGCGGCAACCACTTCGTGGGGATGGACTTCGTCGATCCGGCGGTGGATTTCGTGGGGCTGGCCCGATCGATGGGAGTGGAAGCCCACCGGATCACGGAGACGGATCAGATCCAGCCGACGCTATCGGCGGCCATTGCCAGCCGGCGGCCTGTGCTGCTCGACGTCATCGTCGACAACCGCGTGTAGCGCGGGAGCGACATTTAGTTCCCGTCGCGTCGCGGAAGTGACGTCCACATGCGGTTGAGCACACCGTCCTTGCGGATGACGTAGTGGTAGAGCGCGGCGCCGATGTGCATCAGGATCAATGCTGCAAGCGTGAACGCAGCGAGCTTGTGCAATCCCAGCACGACCATTGAAGCCGCCTCATCGGGGCCGACCACCGCCGGCAGGCTGAAAAGGCCGAACACGTCGAGCGCGGGAAAGAGCTGAACGCCAAACCAGCCCAGCAGAGGCACCGCGAGCAGCAGCCCATAGATCGTCCAGTGCGTCAGATGACTGACGACCTTCTGCCACAGCTCCAGAGTCGGCTCATCCGCGGGCGCGCCGCGGGCGAAGCGATAGACAAGACGCGCGATCACAAGCAGCAGGACACCAAACCCGATCAGCTTATGGGTGCTGTACATATTGTTGGTGGTGGCGTCCCACACGTTGAGAATATTGCCACGGTAGTTCATGGCGATTCCCAGCGGAACCATTACGGCCACGAGCAGGGCCGTCCACCAGTGGAAATGGCGGGCGGGGCGGGAATAGCTTTCGCGAGCGCGAAGCAGGACCGTTCTCTCCGGATCGTCACTCACGGCGCGAGCCCTTTCCATTCCGCCCTGAGATCGCAGTCGAACAGCACATCTCCATCGGGCATCACGTGCACGCTTGTGCTCGGCCGACGTGCCTCGGCGAGGCGCGCAATCGGCCTGAGCTGAAGTCCCGGCTGTCCCGAGCCGAGAATGATGGCGGACACCAGCAGGTGCAGGCGGTCGACAACATCGGCGTCGATGAACTGGGAGACGGTCCAGGCGCCGCCTTCGAGGAGGACCGACGCAAGGCCGGCATCGAACAGTGCGCTGACGATATCGCCAGGGGGCAGGGTGCGGCCGCGAGCCGGCAACGCAATCGCCTCCACTCCGTCAGGCACCGGCGCGGCGGTGTCGGCCCGCCGTACGATCAGGCGGCGCACACCATCGTCACAGAACAAGCGGGCATCGGCCGGACATCGGCCGGCCGGATCGATGACGATGCGGGCCGGATTGCGGCCGGGCACGCGGCGGACCGTGAGGAGAGGATCGTCGGCGACGACAGTCCCGACGCCGACCACGACGGCATCGACGTTCGCACGCAAGCGGTGCACGTGCTCCAGGGCGCTCTCGCGATTGATCCAGCGGCTGTCGCCGGTCAACGTCGCAATGCGCCCGTCGAGCGACTGGCCAAGCTGGGCAACCACAAACGGACGGTCCCGCGGCGCGCGACGAATGGCTTCGCAAGGGTCCGCAACTGCGCTACCCCCGCCCCGACCTGCGCCTGCCCCCCGACCGGAGCCCCCGCCACTCGCACTCTCCGACATCAGCCTGCATCCCGCATGGTGAGATCCCGGTTGCCAATACGCCTCACGGGCGGTCCGGTGTGCGTCATGCTATTGAGCGACCGGCAGGGCCAGGATAAGGCGGTGCTGCGTGCAATGAGCGAAACAACCACCGCACTGCCGCCATAGATAGCAGTAATCGCTTCAACGATACGTCTGTTCGAGCCCAACTTCGCCCAGCGAGGATCGAGCCTACATGCGAATTCCAGTATCGCACACCTTCGCTCAGCGGCGGCCGCTTCTGGTTGTCGACCGGGATGACGGGGTGGACCGTCCCGGCGAGCATCTGCTCTGGCCGTCCGTTCTAATCTTCGTTGCGGGGTGGTTCGCGTTCTCCTGGCCCTGGCTGTCCGGCCGGGTGACGATCCCGTGGGATGCAAAAGCGCACTTCCTGCCTCAAGTGCAGTTCCTGGCGTCCTCCATTGCGCGAGGCGAATGGCCGTTCTGGGCGCCTTACGTGTTCGCGGGCCACCCGCAGATCGCCGATCCGCAATCGCAGATCTTCTCGCCGCCGATGCTGCTGCTGGCTTTGCTCAACCCGGCTCCGGGCAATCATGCGATCGATACGGCCGTTCTGCTGTGCCTGCTCGGGGGCGGGCTCGGTGTGATCTGGCTGTTCAACGAGAACCGCTGGCACCCGGCCGGTGGCCTCATCGCCGCACTCGGCTTTTCCTTCGGCGCGGCAATGGCATGGCGGCTGCAGCATTATGGGCAGGTGCTGAGCCTCTGCTACCTGCCGTTTGCGATTATTTTCCTGCAGCGGGCGCTCCGGCGGCGCTCGATCATCCATGGACTGATCGCGGGCGTCATATCGGGCATCATCGTGGTCGGCCGTGACCAGGTGGCGCTGCTCGAGGTCTACCTGCTGACCGGGTTCGTGATCGCCTATTGGGCCGGACGCCGCGACGAGTTGGCCGCCACCGTTGCGGGCAGCGTGAAGCCGCTCGCAGCGGGTGTGGTGGGCGGCATTCTGGTAGCAGGCGTTCCAGTGGTGCTGACCGCACTTCTCGCCGCTCAATCGAACCGACCCATCATCGACTTCATCGGGGCGGGCCGCGGCTCTCTGCATCCTGCACTGCTGTTGACTGCTATTACGCCGCATCTCTATGGCGCGGCCGGTGAAACCGCCAACTACTGGGGGCCGCCGAGCTTCGCGTGGCAGGGCACCGACCTGTTCATCGCGCAGAACGTCGGTATCAGCTACATCGGCGCGATCCCGCTGGTGATGCTCATTGTCGGCATCGTGCGTGGCGATGCGTTCGCGCCCGGAATCCGCTTCTACACCTTCGCGCTGATTTTCAGCCTACTGTATGCGCTTGGGTGGTACACGCCTGCATTCCGCGCCATGTACGACCTGCTGCCGGGGGTGGACCTCTATCGGCGACCGGCTGACGCCATGTTCCTGATCGGCGCTCTCGCCGCGCTGGTCGCAGGGTTTACCGTACACCGGCTTGCCGTCGAGACCAAGGTCGGTCTGGGACGGCGGCTGATCGCGATCACCTTGCTGTGCGTCGCAGGATTGTTTGCCGCTTCGCTGATCGTCGCCATTGCTCTCGATCGTCTCCAGCAGGCCTTGCTTCCGCTCGGCATCGGGCTCGCCTGGGTAATCCTGGGGATCGGCGCGCTGGCGGCCGCGCTGTGGCTGCGTCCGATCCGGCCGGTCGCCGCGCTGGCGCTGATCGGCGGATTTACGGCGGCAGATTTCGCGATCAACAACGGTCCAAACGGGGCTTCCGGCCTGCCGCCGTCGATGGTCGCCATGCTGGAGCCTGACAGCAGGAATGAGACACTGGCCCGGCTAAAGACATTGGATGCCGGGTCCCGCAGCGATACCCGGCGCGATAGGATCGAGCTTGCCGGGCTCGGCTTCAACTGGCCGAATGCAAGCCTCACGCATCGGCTCGAGAATACGCTGGGCTACAATCCGGTGCGGCTCGGGCTCTATTCGAGTGCGACCGGCGCCGAGGATCATGTCGGGCTGCCCGATCAGCGCAAGTTCTCGCCGCTGTTCCCGTCCTACCGGTCTCGCCTTGCCGACCTGCTGGGTCTGCGCTTCATCGCCACCGGCGTGCCCATCGAGCAAATCGACAAGCGGCTGAAGCCAGGCGAGATGCCGCTCCTCGCCAGAACCAAGGATGGTTTCATCTACGAGAACACGCGTGCGATGCCGCGTGTGCTTTTCGCCCAGCGCGCCCAGACCGCCGATTTCGATCGCATGCTGAAGGACGGCGTCTGGCCCGACGTGGACCCGAACACCACTGTCCTGCTGGAGGCGGCACCTTCCGGGACCGTCGCGCGGCGGCCGGGAAAGGTCGCCATTCGCGCGTATCACAACACCGAGGTGGTGATCGACGTCGACAGTCCGGATGGCGGCTTCGTGGTGCTCAACGATGTCTGGCAGCCATGGTGGTTCGGCGATATCGACGGTCGCCCGGCGCCCGTACTCCGCGCAAACGTCATTTTCCGCGCGGTCGAGGTCGCTCGGGGCCGCCACCGCGTTCGGTTCAGCTTCCGTCCCCTGACGGGCGCGATGCACCAGATCATGGCTGAGGCCACAGCCCCGAAGCATTGACCATCGCCCTGGCCCGCCTCGAAAACGGCACTTCCGTCCAATCTTTCCGGCCGAACGGATTTGCGATAGATGGCCGGGGGTAACGCGTCGGCAGTCCCCTTGGCCGTGCAGAAGGTTGCCCGACCGATGTCTCTCCTGCGAGTCTATCTCAGAGCCCTCGGCCTGCTGGCGGCGGAGAAATGGCTGTGTGCCGCGCTTGTTGCGTCAGGAAGCACGATTGCGCTGGTCCAGGTCTACGAGCAGGTGCTGTTCGGCCGGGTGGTCGACGCCCTCGCCCGTAGCCAGGATGCGATGCCGATCATCCTGCAGTGGGCGGCGCTCGGGCTGTTCGGGATCCTGGCCGGGGTCGTGGTTGCAGTTGCCGCCGACAGGCTGGCGCACCGGAACCGGCTGGAGGCCATGCGGCGCGGGTTCGAGCGCTCGATCACGTTGCCGATCAGCTATCACGCGAGAGTCGGCACCGGCGCGATGGTGCGCACCATCCTGGAAGGGGCCAGCACATTATTCGGCCTCTGGCTGTCGTTCCTGCGTGAGCAGACCACAGCGCTGGTCGGCGTTCTGTTCCTGGTGCCGACGGCCATTGCGATGAACTGGCGGCTTGCCGTCCTGCTTGCGATTCTGGCGGCTGTCTACGCCGTGCTCAACGCGCTGGTCGTGTACCGGACATCCGGCGGGCAGGATGCGGTCGAGACCTATCACATCAAGGTCGCGGGCCAGGTCGGAGACGTGATCGGCAACGTGACGGTCGTGCAGAGCTACGCACGGCTTGCAGCGGAAGCCAAGGCTCTCAAGGGCCTGATGGGCGAACTGCTTGCCGCACAGTACCCCGTGCTCAACTGGTGGGGACTGGCGACAGTGCTGGCGCGCGCGGCCTCGACCATCACGATGGTCGCAGTGTTCGCGGTGGGCGCCACGCTGGCAGCGGAGGGAAAAGCGACTGTCGGCGAGATCGTCAGCTTCATCGGCTTCTCGCAGTTGCTTATCGGCAAGCTCGACCACCTTTCGGCGTTCGTCACCCAGGTGTTCATGCAAGGGCCGACGCTGCGCTCCTATTTCGCGCTGATCGATGCACGCGCAGATATCCTCGATAAGCCAAACGCGAAAGCGCTCAATGTCTCCAGCGGCGATATCCGCTTCGAGGAGGTCACGTTCCGGTACGGGCCCGGGGAGCAAGGCATCTTCGACGTCAGCTTCCACGTACCGGCGGGCAACACCGTGGCGCTGGTCGGTCCCACGGGCGCCGGCAAGACCACGACGCTGGCACTGCTGCAGCGCCTGCGTGATCCGGGGTCCGGGCGCATCCTGGTCGACGGGGCCGATATCCGTGACGTGACGCTCGATTCACTGCGGGCCTCGATCGCCGTCGTGTTCCAGGATGCCGGGCTGTTCAACCGGTCGATCAGGGAGAACATCCTGGTCGGACGGGCCGGAGCAACAGACGAGGAGATCGAGAAAGCGGCGCGGCTGGCGGAGGCGCACGAGTTCATCAGCCAGAAGAGCGGCGGATACGGCTTTGTCGTCGGCGAGCGCGGCATGTCGCTGTCGGGCGGCGAACGTCAGCGGGTCGCAATCGCGCGCGCGATCCTGAAGAACGCCTCGATCCTGATCCTCGACGAGGCAACGAGCGCGCTCGACACGGAGACGGAGGGCAAGATCAAGCGCGCGCTCGACGCCGTGCGCAAGGGGCGCACCACGCTGATCATCGCCCATCGCCTCTCCACCGTCGCCAATGCCGACGAGATCCTGGTGTTCGACAAGGGGCGCATCGTCGAACGCGGCACCTTCACCGACCTGGTCAGCAAGGGCGGGCTGTTCTCGCGGCTGGTGGCAGAAGGCGACTTCACCAAGCCGACGGATCCAGAGGACAACGAGGATCGCGAGGACGTGGCGGAGGCCTGAAGGAAACGCAAAACCTGAGCCTTGCGGCCCGGGCCGAAAGATCGCGGCGTGCATCACCGGATGTTTATAGCTTATGCGCCATCCGTTCCCGCTTGGTTGCGAGGTAGCGGGCGTTGTAGCGCGATGCCGACACCACGTGCGGCACCTGCTCGACAACGTTGATACCGAGGGCGCGCAGCGCGTCCACCTTGAGCGGATTGTTGGTCATCAGGCGAATGTCCGGGCATCCGAGATCCTTCAGGATCTTGGCGGCCAGCTCGTAGTCGCGCGCATCGACGGGTGCTCCGATCGACAGATTGGCGTCGACCGTATCCAGACCCCGGTCCTGCTCGGCATAGGCCTTGATCTTGTTGACGAGACCGATGCCGCGGCCCTCATGGTGCGGCAGATAGATGATCAGGCCGTGATCGCTTGCGGTCACGCGCTCGAGTGCTTTTTGAAGTTGCTGGTAGCAGTCGCACCGCAAGGAGTGGAAGATGTCACCGGTCACGCAGCCCGAGTGCACGCGCACCAGAGGTGCGGCGACGTCGGATGCCGCGTCCGTGCGGTGAACCAGCGCCATCGCCTGATAGGACACCGTTTCATCCTCGTAGGCGTGCGCCTCCAGCAATATTTCCCTGCCCTGAAACTCGATCGGTAGGATCGTGTGGGCAGTGTCCTGGAACATTTCGGCCTCCGACCTCGCCTCGGCGTCGACCCGCAGCGCAAGCTTTGAGGACTTGCTGGCGCCGTTCTTGCCCGTCAGCGGCGTCACGCCCGCCGCGCTACGCAGCGAGCGCGTCCCGTTGGACGCGGTATCAGCCGAAAGAATTGTATTTGACATGGTCTGCCTCGGTTCGAAAGCCCGAATATCGGTTTGAACCTGCAACGTTTTCACGCTGCAAGCCGCTCGCCGAGGGCGGTCGCTACGCCGCCGCCATCGACAATGTGTCGTCCCGCTGCCGGAGGGTCGGCTCTGAGGGCACATACGCGCCACGAGCACTGGCTGCATGGCCGGCATCGAGTGTCGGCCCGATGCCAAGGCGGTCCAGCAGTCATGCTCGGCTTCCCAGCGATCCAATCGATCCAGGTCGACGCCCGCATTGATGCTGACCGGTGGATGAACTTGACCTGAATAGTATGGCACCAATGCGGAGTGATATGGGTTTTCATACGGTGCCGGCTCACTTGCGGATCATCGTTTCGCTTTGCGCATCCGAGCCCACGGCAGCAGTCGCAGCGCCCACTCCAACCTCGCCCGACCGCGGGACAGTCCCGGCTCGTCGGCGACCCGCCCAGATACCAAACAAAGCTGCGGCAACCCGTTGATTTCAACTCACTCACCGCGGCCGGCGCCAACCGGCATCTCCCGTTTATTGGGTTTCAGGACCCGTATTTCAACCTGTCGGCCGCGGGTGCGATGCAGCGATACGCCGAGGTGGGGGCCGGCGGGACGGTTAACGGGTGCGGTCTCGATCTTTCAAGCTCCGGTTGGCTCTCACACGCAAACCTGCTTATCTCGCGGCGGCTGCAACGTCGGTCGCCGCCGGCAATCCGGTGCGCATGCCGCCCAAGGAGAAAAGACATGGCCACGCCCGCCTCATTATCCGTCGTGTTCGCGGAGGAGGACACCCTGTTCCGACTGATGGAAATGGCGCTCTTGCGCAAACTGACGCCGCATGGCGAAAAAACACTCAACTATTTCTTCGGTAACGATTTTTCTGCGCCACTCCAGGTGTTGACCACAATGGCGGACCGGCTTGGACTGCCATGCGAGGTGGCAACCACCGTCTGCCAGAACGAAGCCGAGCTCGACGGGGCGCTCAAAGGCGCGGACGTGCTCATCCTGGAGCGCTCGGACATCGATGCCCAGCGGATCGAGGCTTGTGCCGGCCGTATCCGGCTGATCCAGCAGTTCGGCCAGGACCATCGCCATATCGATATCGAAGCCGCACGCCGCCATAATGTGAATGTCGCCAACCTGGTGCGCTTCTCGAGCCTGTCGTCGGCCGACAACATCACCGCCCTGGTCCTCGCCTGCGCGCGTGACCTGCTGCATGCTCATAACGCCGTCAAGGCTCGCCGCGATCCGGCCAAGCCTGCGCACTTCGCCGCAGACCCGCCGCGCAACAAGTTCAACTGGGCGGGTATCCGCGACATCCGCGTGCTGGCGGAGCACACGATCGGCTTCATCGGCATGGGCGAGAACTCGGGCCACGTCGCCAAGCGGCTGCGGGCGATGGACATGCGCGTCATCTACTACAAGCGCAACCGTCTCTCACCCGAGGAGGAGAGCCGGCTCGGCGGCATCTCCTATGTGCCGCTCGACGAACTGCTGGGACAGTCCGACTTCGTCTCCATCCACGTGCCGTACGAGCCGGCCACCGAGAAGATGGTCGATGCCGCGTTCATCGCGAAGATGAAAAAGCGCGCCTGGCTGATCAACACGGCTCGCGGCGGGATCGTTGACGAGAAGGCGCTCTATGACGCTGTGAAGAGCGGTCATCTGGCGGGCGCGGCACTCGATGTCTACCGCTACGAGCCGGTGCCGGACGACTGTCCTCTTCTCGATCTCGACAGCATCATCTGGACGCCGCACATCTCAGGCGGCCGTCCAGAATTCATGGTCCGCGAGAGCGAGGACGTCCTGGCCAACGTCGCGCGCGTGCTGAGGGGCGAGAAGCCGAAACTTCAGCTCAGCCCTGTCATGGGCTGAGCCCGGCACTCCCCACCGCCCTGCGAACACACCGGACGTGACGGCGCGGAAGCGGCACGCGCCATGGTCACGCCGCTGCGGCGCCGGCGGGCTGCTTCGGTGCAGGCCGGTGAGGAGACTGCTGGCTGTCCGATCCTGACGGGCCGTGGCACGCCTGCTCGGCGGACGGTACGCTCTCAAGCGCCGCCTGCATCGCCGCGCGGTGGCGCTCGGCTGCCGCACGCGGGCGGTAGGGTCGATAGCTCAGTTGCCTATTGTCATCTGCCACGGATATTGTTCCCTGTACTGACGTTGCAGCTCTCAATGACTGATTCATGACTGCTGCCTGCGATTTTCGGATCGATTGTGGCGGCACCACGATCCCGAACCGTCCCTACAAAGACGGAATTGGCGCCAAAGATCAATGGGTTCTCCGTTCACTGTCAGTGCCTTGTCCGTGTGTGCTGAGACGTCGTGCCCGGCAACGCCCGTTCACAACTTGTTACAGGGCGTAGCGGATATCGAAACCGGCTCAGGCCGGAAGCAAAGGAACGCCGATCAGTACCGCGTGTCCCCACGAGAGCATGGCAGCGTACAAGACGACGCCGACGACAACCGCGGCGACATCACCGCGCAGTCCGCCGACGCGCGCTCCGAGGGGGCCGAGGGCCTCTCTCTTCCTGACCGAGATCCGGTCATAGACTGCCCAGACCAGAAACGAGCCGAACAGGACAATCGAACCGAGGTCGCCGTTGACCAGAAGGTGCGCCAGCGCCCAGGTCTTGATGCCGGCCAGCATCGGGTGCTTGAGGACGGTCCTGATGCGCGAGGGGATGTAGGCGGCGGCCAGCATGATGAAAGCGATGAGCATCAGCAGCATCGTGGCATGCCGCAGCCAATACGGCGGGTACCAGATGTCCGGGTTCTTCCCCGGCATGTCCTGCAGCTTGCCGAAGCCGACCACGATCAACACAAAGCCAATCAGCGACAG
>JBFWYV010000022.1:0-28901 GCA_050186055.1 Hyphomicrobiaceae bacterium
TCACCGTCGAAACGATGAAACCCGACGTCTATCCGGATGCCAGGGCGGTTGGATGCCGTCTGGAAGCCTGTCGGGATCGGCAACCAAACTGAGGACAGAAGGAAATGACCAGCCGTGGGCCCCAGGTTTCGGCGTCCGCCGTTCCCGTACGGTCGCTTGAGACGGCTGTGCGCGTCCGCACGGTATTCGTGGACGACTACGAGCTGATCGGCAGCGTCGGCGTCTACGAGCATGAGCGGCGCTACGAACAGCGCATCGTCGTGTCCCTTCGTCTTGCGGTGAGCGACCGGTACGATGGCGCGTCCGACGAGCTCGATGGCGTGTGGGACTACGATCTGGCGATTCGGGCGATTCGCGATACGGTCGACAGCGGGCATTTCAACCTGCTGGAAACACTGGCTGAAAAGATTGCGGCAGCCTGCCTTGATGATCCGGCCATCCTTTCGGTCAGGGTGCGGATCGCAAAGCCGGATGTGCTGATCGCCTGCAAGGCCGTCGGCATCGAGATCGAACGCCAGCGCACGTGAGCGTTCCGGACGATGGACTTCGGTATGCGGTTGACCAGATGATCCGGCGATTGCCGAACTATTCCGTTCGCCGCATTTCTACCTCCTGCTGCCCAATTGGCGCCTTGATGCTGGGCGAGCCTGCGCCCTGGGGGATTTGCGCGGCGGTCTTAACGGCTTGTTAGGCAAGTTAGCATTATAATTTGCTTAACCAGTCCGGAAAAGCAACCGACGAGTCGGCCGGCGCCCCGACCGGCGGCTTGGACAGCTCGGGTACTTACTATGAAGCGTTCGCTTTTCGTCATTGCGCTTGCCGCTGGCGCGTCCTTTGCCACTTGCTCCGTTCAGGCCAGTTCGTTGCCTGCAGTGAAGGCGAGCGCCTCGAACCAGGTGCCTCCCTGCGCCACACCTGGGCGGCTGATGGCTTACCTGGGGTCGCGAAACGATGATCTCGATAAGCGCTTCAGTGGCATCGCTACGGCCTATATGCGTCACGGCGAACAGCTTGGCGTGCGCTGGGACTACGCCTTTTATCAGATGATTTATGAGACCGGCTCTCTGTCGTTCCGGCGCGGCGACGGAAAGCCCGGGCTGGTGCGTGCGTCGCAGAATAATTTCGCGGGGCTCGGCGCGACCGGCCGGGGCGTGCATGGAGAAGAATTTGCGAGTGTCGACGATGGCGTGAAGGCCCACCTGCAACACCTTCTTATGTACGCCGGAGAGACGATCGAGAATCCGGTCGCGGATCGGACCCGCAAAGTCCAGTCGTGGGGGATCCTCACGTCGTGGCAGAAGAAGTTCAAGCGGCCGATCTCGTTCTCGGATATTGCGGCCAAATGGGCCCCGGGTGTGCGCCGGTACAGCCGCGATATCGAGGCGGTAGCCGAAACCTTCATGGACGACTTCTGCAACAAGCCTGATCCGCAGCCGGAGCTGGTGGCGGAAGCGCGTGGGACGCCGTCGGTGGTCGCTGCCGTCTCGGTCCCGTCGAGTCCGGTGAGCGAGGAGACCACGCGCGTCGACGGTCGCGATCTTGCCCGGCAGGCGCTGGAGCGGGGCCGTCAGGAAGGCGGCGAGATGAGCGGGCTGGGTGCCCGCGTAGAGACTGTGGCGACACCCCCGAAAGTCGATACCGCAGCCCTGACAATTCTCAATGAGCCGAAGGCTGACGCCGGCCTGACCGAAATTAAGCCGGACGCAGGCAAGGCCAAGGTGCAGGTTGCAAGCGCAGCGGCGGCGGCGAAGACCGCCGCGCCCAAGCTCAAGCCGTCGGAGGCCGGCAAGTGCCGGGTTTGGACAGCGAGCTACGGCGGTTCGAAATCCGTCATTATTCGCTCGATCAAGGACAAGCTCACGAACTTCACCGTGCTCGACGTCAACGAGGGCCAGGAGACGCGCGAGACCGAGGCCTACATTGCTGCCTATGCGAAAGGCGGCAGCAAGATCGCGGAGTTCCCAAGCCAGACCACCGCACTCAGCAAGGCCTTCGAGCTTTGTCCGGAAGGCTGATCAGCGGTTATCGCTTCGGCCGGTGCCGGAGCCGAGCATTCGGGCGGTGAAGGCGGAGGCGCTGGCAATGGCGGTTCACGGAGGGCGGCGGAGGCTGGCCCATATCACATCACCTCTGCTCGTGACAGTTTCGGTTGTCCTGGTCGGGTTGGCTTGCAGTCCTGCGCGGGCCTCGCCACCTCCGATCCGAACGAGTGGCACGAACCAGGTGCCGGCCTGTGTCACGCCTGAACGCCTGATGGCCTATATAGCTACCCGCAATGTCGCGCCGGAGCCGCGTTTCCTGAGAATTGCGTGGGACTACAAGGCTGCGGGAGAGGCATGGCACGTCCGCTGGGACTATGCGTTCTTCCAGATGTTGGTCGAGACCAACTTCCTGCTTTTCCGGCGCGGGGATGGAAGGTTCGGTGACGTCAGCCCGCGGCAGAACAACTTTGCCGGTCTCGGCACAACAGGTGGCGGTGTTCCCGGCGACAGCTATCCAGATGTGCGGACTGGCGTGCTGGCCCAGATCCAGCACCTCGTCGTCTACTCAGGCGAGCACATTCAGAATCCGGTGGGAGCGCGTACGCGTCTCAAGCAGGACGATATTCTCTCGGGCATATCCAAGGTTTCGCGCAGACGTGCGGTGACATTCGGTGATCTCGCCGGGCGCTGGGCGGCGGACCGCCGCTATGGCCGCACCATTGAGCGGATCGCACAACGTTTTAACGAGCAATTCTGCACGCGCAACGAGCCGCCACGCATGGCTGCAAAATCGACCGGCAGGCGTTGGCACGCCGGTGCAGCCTCCCCGCCCCCGCCTGTGCCGGCGCAACGTCCGCTCCAGACTCGCCGCGCGATGGCCGATCTCCCGCCGCAGGCGGCCGCATCTCGCTCGCCCGCGGACGTCGCCGCTGCGGCCGGCAGGCCGAACGTTTCCGCCGACACCAATCGGGGATGCCGCATCCAGGTCGCCAGCTACGGCGGCAGCAAGGCCGTCCTCATCCGTGCCGTGGTTGGGGGGGAGACCCAGTACACCGCGTTGCGGGTGCTGCCGGGCTTTGAGCATGAGCTGTCGCGCAACTTCATCGCCGCGCACGCGCCAGGCGGTACCACTGTCGGAGAGTTCAACTCGAGCGATGCCGCGCTCCGGCGCGCCTACGAACTCTGCCGTCAGTACGCCCAGCCGGGCTGATGGGCCGGGCTGGACCGGAGCTGGCCGGCGTCCAGTATTACCGACTCCTGTTGTCGGGTTGCCATGCTGCGCTGCCATGGTAGGTGGCTGACGGCCTCGATCTCGCATACAAGAACTAGTGACTGAGGCCCGTCCTCTCGGCAGTGGCGTCGATGGAGGGCACCTGTACCGGGCAGCGCGGCGTGTCGGCTGCGCGGTGGCGCATCGGTCGCAACCTTGAGCATGAGGCCCCCCGACGCATGTCTGATACGAGCCTGAAACGCAGCGCGATCGACTATCATGAAGCTGATCCGCCCGGAAAGATCGCGATCCATGCGACCAAGCCCGTAGCCAACCAGCGCGACCTGGCGCTGGCCTACTCTCCAGGCGTGGCGCATGCCTGTACGGCGATCGCCGAAGACCCGGCTGCCGCATCGCGTCTGACCGCACGTGGCAATCTCGTCGGGGTGGTGTCCAATGGCACGGCCGTTCTGGGACTTGGGGACGTCGGCCCGCTCGCTGCCAAACCGGTAATGGAAGGCAAGGCGGTTCTGTTCAAGAAATTCGCCGGCATCGATGTGTTCGACATCGAGGTGGCGGAAAAGGACCCGCAGAAGTTCATCGAGGCCGTGTCCCGGCTGGAGCCGACGTTCGGCGGCATCAACCTTGAGGACATCAAGGCGCCGGAGTGCTTCGAGATCGAGCGTGGTCTGAAGGAACGCATGAAGATCCCTGTGTTTCATGACGATCAGCACGGGACGGCGATCGTGGTTGCGGCTGGGATTCTCAATGGTCTCAAGGTCGTCGGCAAACGGATCGAGGACGTCAAGCTGGCGGCAAGCGGAGCTGGTGCTGCGGCGCTGGCGTGCCTGAATCTGCTCGTCGCTCTCGGGCTCAAACGTGAGAACGTATGGATCGCCGACATCAAGGGCGTCGTCTACGAGGGCCGCAAGGAGCTGATGGATCCCTATAAGGAGCCGTTTGCCCAGGACACCAGCGCGCGGACGCTGGCCGAGATCATGGTCGGTGCAGACGTGTTCCTGGGTTTGTCGGCCGGCGGGGTCGTCAACCGTGAGATGGTCGCTTCGATGGCGGAGCGGCCGCTCGTGTTCGCTCTCGCCAATCCGACGCCCGAGATCATGCCGGAGGATGTCAAGGCGGTGAGGCCGGACGCGGTGATCGCCTCGGGGCGCACCGACTATCCCAATCAGATCAACAATGTTCTCTGCTTTCCGTTCGTGTTCCGCGGGGCGCTGGATGTCGGCGCGACCACCATCAATGAGGAGATGAAGAAGGCCGCGGTGGTGGCGCTCGCCTCGATCGCGGAAAGTGAGGCGTCCGATGTCGTGCTTTCGGCTTACGGTGCCGACACGCTGGTGTTCGGGCCGGAGTACGTGCTGCCGAAGCCGTTCGATCCTCGCCTGATTACCGAGATCGCTCCGGCGGTGGCGCGAGCGGCGATGGACAGCGGCGTCGCGACGCGGCCGATCGCTGATTTTGCAGCCTATCGCGAGAAGCTGACGGGGTTCGTCTACCAATCCGGATTTCTGATGCGGCCGCTGTTCGTCGCCGCCCGGCGTGAGCATGAGCGCAAATTGCGCCGCATTATCTACGCCGAGGGCGAGCACCCCTATGTGCTGCAGGCGGCGAGCCAGGTGATCGCAGAGGGAATTGCGCGTCCCATCCTTGTCGGGCACCGCGAGAACATCCTGCGGATGGCGCCGCATCTGGGATTAAGGATGCGGCTGGGGCAGGACTTCGACATCATCGATCCGGCAAGCGACAAGCGCATGCCGGAGTGGACGGCGGAGTACCACCGGCTGGTCGAGCGCCGCGGCGTGTCGCCGGGACAGGCGCTGCGGGTATTGCGCGGCGGGTCCACGGTGCTGGCCGGTCTGCTTCTGCGCCGCGGGGACGCAGACGCAATGATTTGCGGCGTCGTCGGACGCTATCACACGCACCTGCGCCATGTTGCGGAGGTGGTGGGCCAGGCGGGAGGCACGCGTGGCTTTGCGACGCTATCAGGTCTCATTCTTCCGCAAGGGCCGCTGTTCTTCACCGACACCTACGTGAGCTATGATCCGACGCCGGAGCATTTGGCGGAGATCACGCTGCTGTCGGCGGAACGGCTTCGCAGATTCGGGATCGAGCCCAAGGTTGCGTTGCTGTCGCATTCGAATTTCGGCACGGAGGACACACCTGCGGCGCGCAAGATGCGTGAAGTGCTGGCCATTCTGAATGTGTGGGCGCCGGCGCTGGAGGTAGACGGCGAGATGCATGCCGATGCCGCCCTGTCGACGTTCATCCGGGACGAGATCTTCCCCAACTCGCGACTCAAGGGAGCGGCCAACCTTCTGGTCATGCCGGGGCTCGATGCGGCCAACATCGCTTTCAATCTTCTGAAGGCCGCATCGCATGGTGTGGTGCTGGGACCGATCCTGCTGGGTGCGGACAAGCCGGTGCATATCGTGACACCCTCCATCACCGTACGCGGACTGCTCAACATGACTGCGATCGCGCTGACGGACAAGGAGCACGTCACCGAGGCTGTACAAGCCTGAGGCGGAGCGACTGCAACATCGCGGACCGTGCGTGAGGATACGCCGAAGTTTGCTCAGCTTGCCTTTGCGAATGCCTGGTCTTGGGTGTGTTGCGACGCTGCAGGTTGATGAGGGAAGGCGACGATATTGGTGAGACCGCCCTGCAGGTCGAGTTGGGGCTGCCGCTGACGGAACCAGCGGACCTGCGTGTTGGACAGCACGGCTTCCTCACTGACCGACTGGACGATAAGGCCATCTTCTTCATCCAGAAGAGCGGCGAGCTGGTCACGGACCTCGCATTCCTTGATCTTGCCGCGAATGTACCATGTGCACTCGAGCGGGCGCGCCCATGCCTGGGCCAAGGACATGATCGCCGTCGCCAGTGCGTGCTTGTTGAGGGCTGGGTGAGCGAGGTCGTAGGAGATCAGGAACGTGTGCATGTTGGCGCCTCGTCTGGCATGAGATGGGAGGGGGCATGATTGGACGCGGACGCAAGACGCTTGGCCGGCGGACAGTCGCATTTCCCGCAACCGGGGTACGCACCACAAGAGCGCTGGGGGAGCGCTACGCAACACAAGGGAAGAGCAGGCTGAACAACAACACTCCAGCACGACCCACGGGATCGGGACACGGCGGGTGGAGCTTCCAAAAGAGTTCATCCCGCTGTCGAACACAAAGAGAACATGTCACGAATCTCGCAGCAGGTCCAGCGTGAAGTTCAGTCTTTGTTCTTGTTGTGGATAACGTGTGTGAGCAGTTCTCTG
This sequence comes from Hyphomicrobiaceae bacterium, assembly GCA_050186055.1. Classification (GTDB taxonomy): domain Bacteria; phylum Pseudomonadota; class Alphaproteobacteria; order Rhizobiales; family Hyphomicrobiaceae; genus CAMDPA01. Next base: position 6,476 of record JBFWYV010000022.1, read on the forward strand.
TCGAGTGCCGGAGGTGTCGCTGATTGGCGCAGGCCAGTATTGGAGTAGCCAATAGAGATTGGCGTAACCCGGGTTACGGAACTATCGTTGCCCGGACTCAGCACATCAACACCGTCGCTTCAGGAGGCGCCAATGAGTGAGCGCATCAGTATCATCGTGACATCGGGTACCCGCGAGAAGCTGCAGATGGCAGCGATGGTCGCCTCCGTGGGGGCGGTCAGCGGGTCCCAGGTCACCGTGTTTCTGTCGATGAACGCACTCGCAGTATTCAAGAAGGGCGCTTCGGCGCCGATACCGACCGAGGGTGACTTCGGGCGGGTGCTGGTGGAGAAGAAGGCGCCGGAGTTCAAGATGCTGTTCGAGAGCGCCGTCGAACTCGGCGACGCAAAGGTCCACCCGTGCTCGATGGCAATCGATGTCCTGGGGCTGAAGGAAGGTGATCTGGAGGATTTCGTCGCTGAACCGCTGGGACTTACCAAGTTCCTGGAAGATGCAGCCGGTGGTCAAGTGTACACGTTCTAATCTTGGGAGTTTGACCTTATGTCAGAGCGGAGGATCGTCGACGCGCGGGGCAGCTTCTGTCCAGGCCCGTTGATGGAGCTGATCGCTGCGATCAAAATGGCGCAGGTCGGCGACGAGCTGGAGGTGCTGTCGACCGATAAGGGATCGGCGAACGACATTCCGGAATGGGTGCGGAAGGTTAAGCACGAGCACGTGGGGACGGAGGAAAAGGATGGCGTCTGGCACGTGATCATTCGTAAGATGAAATAGCGGTGAAAATTCAACGGTAGCTTTGGCTGGAGGAAGCGATGAAAATCTTGATCGTCGGCGGTGGAATGGGCGGCACCATTCTCGCCAACAATCTGGCGCGGCGGCTGGCGCCGGAGCTCAAGTCCGGCAAGGCGCAGATTACGATGCTGTCGGCGTCGGAGCGCCACATGTACCAGCCGGGCCTGCTCTATCTCGCCGTCGGCCGGATGATGCCTGACGAGCTGTACCGGGAGCAGAAGTCTCTGCTTGATCCGGCAGTCGAATTTCATGTCGATCCGGTCGAGCAGTTCATGCTCGATACCAAGCAGGTCAAGACCAAGAGTGGAAAGACGATCGGCTACGACATCGTGGTGATCGCGACCGGCTCGCGTCCGAGCGCGTCCGATATTCCCGGACTGCAGGAGAACGCGCTGCAATTCTATACGGAAGCCGATGCCCTCAACATGTTCAAGGCGCTTCAGGGCTTCAACGGCGGCAAGGTGGTGATCGCTGTCGGCGTGCCGCACAAGTGTCCGATGGCCCCGCTTGAGATCACCTTCATGCTCAACGACTATTTCAAGGACCGCGGCATCGCCGACAAGGTCCAGTTGCACTACACCTATCCCATCGGCCGCGTGCACTCGCTGGAGAATGTCGCCACCTGGGCCGGGCCAGAGATGGAACGGCTGGGGATCACGAGCGAGACGCTGTTCAACATGAAGGAAGTCGATGGCGGAAAGCGCGTCGTCTACTCGGAGGAAGGAACGGAGACGAACTATGACCTCCTCGTCACCATCCCCGCTCACCGCGGCATGGAAGTGATCGAGAAAAATCAGCTTGGGCAGCGCGGCTTCATCCCCACGCATCGTCACCGCCTGAACATGGAAGGCCGTGACGACGTCTTTATCATCGGCGACACCACCAATCTGCCGATTTCCAAGGCCGGTTCGACGGCGCACTTCGAGGCCGAAGCGCTCGGTGAGAACATTGCCGCCATGATCAAGATCGGTGCGCCGGTTCGCGACTACGACGGCAAGGTGTTCTGCTTCATCGAAGCCGGCAAGGACCGCGCGACCTACGCGATGTTCGATTACAACAACCCGCCTCAGCCCAAGCCTCCGACCAAGGCGGTGCACTGGTTCAAGATGGCCTACAACAAGATGTACTGGTCGTCGGCCCGCGGCTTGCTGTGAGGAGGACCGAGACATGGCAACGGACGTCAATGGCGCAGCGGAGCTGGACCACCTGATCGGTGCGGCAAAGGACGCGCTCTCAGATGATATCGTGACCCGGGTTGCGGAGACTGCAGCTCATGGCATGGACCTGATCGACGAGGTCCATCGGTCGGGGATCAAGCGCGCGCTGCCTGCGATCGCTGACCTCGTCGAGAACGGCGATCTGGATCGGCTCGTCAAGCTCGCGCGCGTCTACGGCTCGGCCGAGGATGCGTTGTCGGACGATATCATAGGTCGCGTCAGCGAGGCGCTGAGCGATGGAATGGTGGCGCTCGACCGTTTCAACCGCGGTGGCGGCAGGCGCCTGATCGATCTGCTCGAGCGCATGGAGGCCTCCGGCACGCTGGAGAAGCTCGCCGACGGCCTGCCGCGTCTGATCGACAGGCTTGATCAAGTCGAGCGGATGCTGGTGGCGGTCGATGTGGCCGAATCGGAGAGTGCGCGCGGCGTGCGGGCCAAGGGCGGAGTTGGCGGCATCGTTTCGCTGCTCACCAACGCAGAAAATCAGGAGGCCTTGCGCCATCTGATCAATCTCGGCAAGGCGCTGGGCAGCACGAAGACGACCTGAGGCAGGCCGCCAGTTTCATCGGCGGAAGAAACATCGTGCGCCCGAGCGGCGCACGATGTCGTTCTGCGCATCCTCCACCGCCGCTGCGGACGTCAGAATTAGGATGGGTCAGCGGTCGCAGACCGGTCTGGCGATTGGCGTCGAGGCTATGATCGTTGCACGGCTTGACGTTCGACGCCGGCTCCACGACAAATGGGATCCCGCCACTGTAAAAATGCCAATCAGGCAATAGGGCGGTTGAAATATGGGAGGACAGAGAGATCATGTTTCATTTTGCATCGTTGTCGACCACAGTCTGCCGCCGTGGCGCTATGGCCTCCGCCGCTTTCCTCGTCGCTGGAGCCATCGCTCCAGCCGGGGACGTTCTGGCCCAATCGAAGCCCGACATCCGTATTGCCACCGGGCGGCAGGGCGGTGCGTACTACAACATGGGTGCGGTCATCGCCGACATGCTGGTGCGTTCCAACCTCGTGAATTCGGCAACGGCCGAGACATCGAGCGGCGCCATCGAGTCCGCCCGCCTTGCTGCCAAGGGTACGGCACAGATTGCAGCGATGGACAATACATGGGTGGTCAAGGCAATCGCCGGAGAGAAGCCGTTCCAGGAGAAGATCAAGCTGACGACTGTTGCTCCTCTTGGGTCGTGGCCACTGTTCTTCGTGACGCTCGCCGACTCCCCAATCAAGACTGTGGACGACCTCAAGGGGCGACGCATTTCGGTGGGAGCCCGCAACAGCGGGATGGACAATCATGCCCGGGTCCTTCTGCAAACTCTCGGGTTGAGCTATGATGACATCAAGCCGATGTATTTGTCTTTCGGACCCGGCGGTCGTGCCGTCAAGGATGGCAAGGCCGAGGCCCAGCTTCAATGCTGCCTGCCGAACGGCGGCATGACGGAGCTCAGCGAGCTGTCAAAGGTGCGTGCTGTCTCGTATGGAGACAAGCTCGATAAGATTACGAAGGCCGTGTCGACCTATGGCGTGACGACCCTCAAGAAGGGGGCCTTCAAGGGACATGACAAGGACATCCCATCGATCAGCATCCTCCAGGGGTGGATGGCTACCGAGTCCCTGCCTGAGGAGACCGCATACATCTTTGCCAAGATCGTGATCGCCAACCTCGACCAGATGGCGAAAAAAGCGCTTCAATTTGCTTCGGTCAAGCAGTTGATCGAGAAGGCCAAGGCCGAAAATAGCGTCAAGCATCTGGAGATGGGGGCTCCCCTGCATCCCGGCGCTCTCAAGGCATTCAAGGAAGCTGGAATCCTCAAATAGCCACCGCGTTCGTCGATCAGCTCAAGAGGATTGGAGCGACGGATGGCTGAGTCTGACCATTTGGAAGGAAAACCGGAGTCCACGCCTCTATCGCGGGGCGTGGAGTGGCTGCGTACTGCGTTGTGCGTTGCCATTTTCGTGTTCGGGATCTGGACGGTCCTGACTTTCGATATCGATGATGCAGTTTCTCGCTCTGTCTTCCTGGGTTTCACTCTGCTCTACGCGTACTTGTTCTTTCCGGCGCGCAAAAAGGGCCGGACGGCGTTGGAGCTGGTGGTCGACATCGTTGCCGCCGGGCTTGGTCTGGCGGTGGCGCTTTACATCGCCATCGACTTCGTGGCGGTGTTCGACCGCGCCGGAGCGGTCAATACGCTTGATCTTCTGGTCGCGGGCACGGCGATTGTGCTGATCCTCGAGTCGACGCGTCGCACGGCAGGAATTGCGCTGCCTCTTCTGAGCATCGTTTTTCTGCTCTATCCGCTGGTCTACGGCGTATGGCTGCCGGGTCTGCTGCGTACCTCTCAATTCGATCTGGAGCGCGTTCTGACCCAGCAATATCTTTCGCTCGACGGCATCCTGGGGCCGGCGCTCAAGGTAATGATCGAGTACATCTTTCTGTTCATCGTGTACGGCGCATTCCTGCAACGGTTCGGTGTCACGGAGTTCTTCATCGATCTTGCCAAGTCGATAGCCGGCAATCGCAAAGGGGGGAGCGCGAAGGTTGCGGTCGCCGCCAGCGGCCTGATGGGGACGGTATCGGGAAGTGCTGTTGCCAATGTCGTGTCGACCGGCGTCATCACGATCCCGACGATGCGCCGTGAAGGCTTCAAGCCGGCATTCGCTGCTGCTGTTGAAGCTGCGGCGTCCACCGGCGGTCAGATCATGCCTCCGATCATGGGGGCGGCCGCCTTCCTGATGGCAGAATTTGCACGCATTCCATATTCGCAGATAATCCTGCACGCGCTGATTCCGTCGGTTCTGTATTTTGCCACGATCTGGACAGCTGTGCATTTTGAGGCAAAGCGCCTCAACCTCACGCCGAACACCGACCGATTGCCCCGGCTGTGGGGCGTCCTCAAAGAGCGCGGCGTCGCCGGCATTCCGCTGGTGCTGCTGACGGTGCTCATTGTTGCCGACTATCCGCTGGCGGAATCGGTGCTGATCAGCATCGTGGTGACCGTGCTCGTGTCCAGCCTGTCGCCGGCATTACGCCCGCACCTGACAATCGGGAATATCCTGGCTGCCATTCGCGAGGGAGTCGATAGCTCGGTCTCGCTGTTCACCGCGTCGGCCTGCGCCGGAATCGTAATTGGCGTCGTGTCGCTGACCGGCTTGGGTCTGAAGATCAGCTCCGTCATCATCGACGTTGCCAACGGCGTGGCATTGATCGGCCTTGCTCTGTCTGCGCTGACGTGTCTGGTGCTCGGTCTCGGACTGCCCACTCAGATCGTCTATCTGACGCTTGCGATACTCGTGGCCCCCGGATTGGTCGACATGGGTATTACGACGGCGGGCGCGCATATGTTCATCATGTATTTCGGCATGATGTCGATGGTGACCCCTCCGGTCTGCTTTGCCGCGTTCGCAGCAGCGAGCCTCGCGAACGCTTCGATGATGATGACCGGGGTGTATGCTTTCCGGCTCGCTCTTGCCGGACAGCTCATCCCGTTCCTGTTCGCCTACAATCCCGGTTTGCTTCTCATCGGCACGCCGGTGGCGATCGCTGCTGATGTCTTGCGTACGCTGGCTTGTCTGGCTGCGGCGGGGACAGCCTTTGAGATTTTCCGGATTGCCCCGTATGAGGCGGATCTGCATGCTCCGAGATTGCTGCTTTATCTGCGCCGTCTTCTCTTAGGTGCCGGTGCCGCTGTTCTTGTTCACCCATCGCTGGAGACCACCCTGGCCGGTGGCGCGCTCGTCGTGGCCGGCGTGGTCCTGGCGGTGTATATCGGGCGGCTGGCGCCTGTGACTGCAGGGCATCCCCGCGAATCGCGCGCTTAGATCGTCGATAGTGCCGGTCTGGCATACCCAAAGGTTTGGCGGGACTGACGAAACGGTAGCGCGTGCGGCCATCCACGTCGCTCGCAGCGTGCACTGAGACTTGCCGGGACGCCGTGGGAGGTGACGCCATGGGAGATGACTACCAGATCGAATGTCCAGGCGAGCGAGAAGACTGAGAGGAATAATTTAATCCATCACCCCCAGTCTTCCCATTGGTTCCATTTAATATATTGATATAACAAGAAAACTATTAGCTTGTCCAATGTGCCAGCTTTGGCCGATATAGCGTCCGCATTACTGTCAGTGAGCCAGCGACGTTGGCGCTCAATGGCCATACGGTTTCATTCCAGTTAGAACCGGCGACATGTCCGAAGCTGCCACATCAGTGAGCGATCCCGCCTTGTTCGCCAGCACGCTTGTCGACGGGCGGCTGGAGATCGAGGCGTCGGGACGCTGGACCTCGGACCGTGCTGCGGCCCTTGATGCCGGGGTCGGCAGGATACTCGAAACGATCGGACCTGGGCGCACGGTGCGGCTTCGGATGGGAAGCGTTGCCGCATTCGATACCTATGGCGCATGCATTCTCGCGCGGCTTGAACGAGAGATGCAGGCTCGAGGTGCGCAATTCGAGGTCAGCGGTCTGTCCGAGCGGTTTGCCGGACTGGCGCGCAAGGTTGGCGCTCTCGGCGATAGAGCTGTCCGGCGGCCTCCGAAACGTCACTGGAGCGACATCCTGCTGACGTTGAGGGGCGGGGCGAGCAGGACGGCGGCCGATGGCTTGGTGCTTCTCAATCTTCTAGGCGCGGTTGCACAGGCGCTGGTCGTCGCCGTACGCCGGCCGGCCAGCTTCCGGTTGACCTCGCTTGTTCATCAACTGGACCGCGCCTGCTGGCAGGCAGTGCCCATCATCCTGCTGATCACGCTGTTGATCGGCGGCATCATTGCCCAGCAGGGCTTCTTCCACTTTCGAAAATTCGGCGCCGATCAGTATGTTGTTGATATGGTCGGCATTCTCGTGTTGCGCGAGATCGGCGTTCTTCTTGTCGCGATCATGGTTGCCGGGCGCTCGGGCAGCTCATACACCGCAGAGCTCGGCACCATGAAGATGCGTGAGGAGATCGATGCGCTGCAGACGATGGGGCTCGATCCGGTAGCCGTATTGATTCTGCCCCGTATCCTGGCATTGGTGATCGCGCTGCCGATCCTGACGTTTCTGGGCATGATGGCGGCCCTGTACGGCGGTGGTTTCGTAGCGTGGACCTACGGCGGCATGAGTCCCAACATTTTCATTTCCCGCCTGCATGAGGCCATTTCGATCACCCACTTCGAGGTCGGACTGATCAAGGCGCCGTTCATGGCGCTGATCATTGGGATTGTGGCCTGTGCTGAAGGCCTGAAGGTCAGGGGGAGCGCGGAGTCCCTCGGCCTGAGGACGACGGCTTCCGTGGTGAAGGCGATCTTTCTCGTCATCGTGCTCGATGGTCTGTTTGCAATGTATTTTGCAGCGATCGGAATGTAGCGCCATGCCGACCATGGACCGCGAGCCGATAATAAAAGTGAGGAACCTGGTGGTCGGGTTCGGCGACCATCTGGTCCTCGATCATCTGTCGATGGACGTTCTGCCTGGCGAGATTCTGGGCCTTGTCGGCGGGTCGGGCAGCGGCAAGACCGTCCTGATGAGGACGATCATCGGGTTGGTGCCGAAGCGCGCCGGCACGATCGAGGTCGATGGTGTCGATCCGGCAACCGCAAGTGACGATCAGCGCGATGCAATCGAGCGCCGCTGGGGGATTCTGTTCCAGCAGGGAGCGCTGTTCTCATCGCTCACCGTGCGCGAGAACGTCCAGTTTCCCATGCGCTCGCACCTCCTGCTGCCGCAACAGCTCATGGATGAAGTGGCGCTGACGAAGCTCGCGATGGTCGGCCTGGATGCGAGGGATGCCGAGAAGCTGCCCTCGGAGCTGTCCGGCGGCATGATCAAGCGCGTTGCTCTTGCCCGCGCCCTGGCGCTCGATCCGGACATCCTCTTCCTCGATGAACCGACGTCGGGGCTCGACCCGATCTCGGCAGGCGAGTTCGACGCCCTCATCAAGACGCTGCAGCGGACGCTTGGCTTTACCGTCTTCATGGTGACCCATGATCTGGGCAGCCTGCATACCGTCTGCGACCGCATTGCCGTACTTGCCGAGGGCAAGGTCGTTGCGTCAGGCAGCATGTCAACGATGCTGGCGTCGGAGCATCCGTGGGTGAAAGCCTACTTCCGCGGTCGCAGAGGTCAGCAATTCCAGCAGCAAGTCATCCCTACACCGTCGTGAGATTTCGACCATGGAAGTGCGAGCACGTTATACGCTGATCGGAGTGTTCACCCTGCTGGTGGTGCTGGGCGGGTTTGCGTTTGTCTATTGGCTCGATGCCGTGGGCGGAATTGGTTCGCGCACCACTTATCGCATTCGGTTCGATGGGCCTGTAGCGGGTCTGCTCAAGGGGTCTGCCGTACTGTTCAACGGTGTCAGGGTCGGCGAAGTTGCTTCGCTGTCCCTGGATCCGGCAAGACCGAGCGACGTCGTGGTGGAGGTCGACGTCGATCGGTCGGCACCTGTCAGAGCCGATACGTCGGTGACGATCGACTTCCAGGGGCTGGCCGGCGCGCCTGCGGTCGCTCTGGCGGGAGGTAGCGCCAGTGCGCCGCTGCTGTCGGAACAAAATCCCGCTCAGCGCCATTTGGTAGCCGAGAAGGCGGCGGGGGAAAGTCTGTCGCAGGCCGGACGCGAGGCGTTACGTCGATTGGACACCATACTCGCCGAGAATGCAGCGCCATTGAAAAATGCCATTGGCAGCATTGACAAGTTCTCCGCCGCGCTGGCCCGCAATTCCGACAAAGTCGACGGAATACTCTCGGGACTGGAGCGCCTGACCGGCGGCGGCACGAAGCCTGTCGAGCGTGTCTTCGACCTGTCGGCGGTTCGCGAGTTTGCGCCGCTCACGGCGGTTCCGAAGGCGCAACTGCTGGTTCGCGAGCCGTCGGCCCTGGCGAACTTCGAGAGCGAGAAGATCCTGGTTGCGGACGGCGAGAAGCAGAATCTGGAAAATTCCAAATGGCCGGATATGCTTCCGCGAGTGATTCAGGCGCGGGTCGTGGAATCGCTGGAGAATGCGAAGTACACGAATGTGCTGGCCGGTACGCCGGACGGCAAGCAATTCGAATTCCAGCTCATGATCGAAATTCGCCGGTTCCAGATCTCGGCCGGTGCGGCGCCGCATGCTGTCGTCACACTTGCGGCAAGGCTGCTCGATAAGGACGGCGGCATCGTCGGCGTCAAGACGTTCGAGGCTGATGTCGCCGCTCAAAGCCTGGATCCGTCTGTCGCAGTGAAGGCTTTGAACGAAGCCTTCGGTAAGGTGCAAAAAGAGTTGGTGGTTTGGGTGTGCGGGACGATCTGATGCGTTCGGCCAGGCTGCGGTGCCCGTGGCGATGCTGCAAAGCCGGTCAAGGCTGTCGCGCTCCCGCGCCGTCAGAATGAAAATTGTGTAGGAGGCCAATATGATTCCGGTTTGGAAGGTTCGAATGCAGCGATCAGTATTCATTCCACTTGCAGCCGCGTTAGTGTGGACTGGTGCAGCGTTGCCGGTAGCGGCGGCATCGAGCGCGGTCTCTACGTTGATCGGCACGTGGGGCGGAAACGGCCGCATCACCTACACCGACGGGTCGTCCGAGGGCATCCATTGCAACGCCTACTATACGGGCGGCGGAGATGAGCTTCGGATGGCCATCCAGTGCCAGAGTGACAAGAATCCGATCAACATCAGAAGCCAATTGAGAGTCGGCGGCAGCCGAGTCACCGGAACATGGGAGGAGCGGACCTTCAATGCTTCCGGGAATGCATCCGGGAGCGTCAGTTCCGACAAGATGTCGCTCAATGTCTCCGGCGGAGGGTTCAATGGAACGATGACGCTGTCGTTCAGCAAGAACTCTCAGAGCGTCAGCATCACCACAAAGGGCATCGCCATGAGCCGGGCGACCATGCGCTTCTCCCGCCGATGAATTATCGCCGCTCGAGAGCCTTCAGCGTCCGGGCGAACGCCAAAGCCGGTCCGTAGTCATCGTAGCCTGACCGGGGTCGCGCCGTTGATATCGAGGCCTCCGGTGCGCTGGATCATACGCCAGACGTCCTTTGACGTAATTTTATTGTTGACTATTTCGGTCAACAATATACATGAATTGGCGTTGCCTATGGGCTCGCAAGCCTCCGGCAAACTTGACCTATTGGTGTCGATACCCAAGACTCCACCCGTCATTTCGACACCGGCAAGGTGCATCATGAGCGGGGGTGCGAAAGTGCCCCCTGCAGCCAATTCTGTTCGACCCTCGAGAACAGAAGACGGACCGAGACGCTCGCTTTTCTGAAGGAAGCAGGCGTCTCGGTTCCAGTTTGTCGTGCGCCTCAATGTTGCGGTGGATCAGGTTGCGCCGTCGCCGGACCTGGCGGTTGCCGGCATCTCCGGTCGGCCGTGATAGTGGACCTCGCGCTGTGGGAATGGAATCGTGAGGCCCGCGCGTTCGAGCGCAATCTTGCCATTTTCGTTGAAGTAGCGGAGCACCGGCCAGTAATCTGTCGAACTGGACCACGCCCGCAATGATATCTCGACGGCATTTTCGCTGAGATCTGATACGAAAATCTGTAGTGGTGGTTCCGTCAGAACGCTCGGATTGCCGTTCGCGAGATCGCGCAGCGTGCTGCGTGCCGCTTCTATGTCATCGTCATAGGCGATGCGGAACCTGGCTTCCACGAGGCGGGTCGGCAGCCGCGAGAAGTTGGCGAGCCGTTTGTTCCAGAGCTCGGAGTTGGGCACGAACTGATAGACGTTGTCCCATGTGTAAATCTCGCTGGCGAACAGGCCCACCTGTTTGACGGTGCCGGCAACACTGCCGGTGTCGATAAAGTCCCCCACGCGGAAAGGACGCAGCCAGAGCAGCATGAATCCGGCCGCAACGTTCGACAGCGTCCCTTGCAGGGCGAGACCGATGGCGAGACCGGCGGCGCCCAGAGCCGTCAGGATGCTGGTCGTCTGAATTCCAAGCTGGCTCAACACGGCGACGAAGACGACGATAAGAATGGCATAGCGGACAAGCGTCTCGATCACACTCGTAAGCGTGGGGTCGAATTGTTTCTGATGCTCAATGACACGTCGTGCGGTGCGCGCGGCCCACCCTGCAATCCAAAGTCCTGCAGCGAGCAGCACGATGGCTCCGATGACGTTGGGCAAAGCGGCTCCGGCCCAGGCGCGAAGGCCTTCCAGAAAGGCGCCAGCATTGGCGTAAATCTGCTCAATCGGCATGATAGCGGCTCCGGTTTGAGGATTGCGCTTGTTGCGGCCGAGCCAGGTGTTTCCGACATCGGACGGTTCCGGGAGATGCGGGAAGCCGCTATTGCCGCTCCCAACGGCATGAGTGCTCCATCGCGGAGAGCCTGCGCCAGGCTCCGCAGCCCAGGTTCTTATGGTTATGACGCTAAGTATGCGTAAAAGTGTCTTAGCCGCCCATTCATCGCTTAACCTCGTGCAAGGCGATAGTCGGGTGCGCTATAATACGGCCCGGCGATCGATGCATCCACGCTGACGTGGCCGCGGTGAAACTGATGCGACGTCGTCATGCAGCGCGGGAAGCCTTTGCGATGTCTTGCGTCTCGGGCGCGAATCGCCAACTAGATATAGGTGTCGTTGGTTCTTGGAGCCCGTATGGCTTCGAGCTAAGAGGGAACCCGGTGCGCTCGTTTCGAGCCAATCCGGGGCTGCCCCCGCAACTGTGAGCGGCGAGCTGTTGTCCACCCTGAGTCACTGAGATCGCGAGATCTTGGGAAGGCCGGACGAGAGCGAAGACCCGCAAGCCAGGAGACCTGCCGCGACACTGGAAAACGTCCTCGGGCGGGGTGTCCCGGTGGTCGCTGGCAGCGTCGGCAGCTTCGCATGCTACGGCGTCGATGGCTTGCGTCCGCTCGGCCCATGCCCCCAATGAGAAGGGGTCAAGCCGATGTCTCTCACAATCGAAGCGCGAAGCGGAGCTCCCAGCCGCAACGGCGGAGCGAGATCCGTCAATTCCGGGGCCACGAGCGTGGCGGCGCCGGTGTATCAGGTGATCCGGCGCAATGGCTCCGTCACGCCGTTCGATGCAAGCAAAATCACGATCGCCGTCACCAAGGCTTTTCTCGCCGTCGAGGGCGGGCGGGCGGCCGCGTCGCGCCGCGTGCATGAGGTCGTCGAGGAACTGACGGCCCAGGTGGTCGCGGGGTTGACCCGGTGCGGCGACGCGGGGCGTACCTTTCATATCGAGGAGATCCAGGATCAGGTTGAGCTGGCATTGATGCGAAACGGGCATCACAAGGTCGCGCGTGCCTACGTTCTGTATCGTGAGGAGCGCGCCAGGCAGCGGGCCGCCGAGCCTTCCAGGCCGAAAGCACACGCGCTTCCGACGCTCAATGTGAGGCAGGCCGACGGCATCCTTGTTGCTCTTGACGAGGCTCGTCTCGCAAAGATCGTCGAGGAAGCATGTACGGGTTTAACCGATGTGTCGGCCGAACCGGTTCTCGCGGAGACCCGCCGCAACCTTTACGATGGCATCACCCAGGATGAGCTGGCGTTGGCGCCGATCATGGCGGCGCGTACGCTGATCGAGCAGGAACCGAACTACTCCTACGTCAGTGCGCGTTTGTTGCTGGACAAGCTTCGTGCCGAAGCGTTGTCGTTCGTCCATCAGCGAACGGATCAGGCGACGCAGGATGACATGAGCGTGCGTTATGCAGAGTATTTTCCGGCGTACGTTGCGACGGGCATCAAGGCTGAGCTGCTCGACCCTGAACTTGGACGTTTCGATCTCGCGAGGCTTGCTGCCGCGCTGAAGCCGGAGCGTGACCTGCAGTTCCAGTTCCTCGGCCTTCAGACCCTTTACGACCGCTATTTCCTGCAGACGCATGGCGTACGGCTGGAGTTGCCGCAGGCCTTCTTCATGAGGGTCGCGATGGGGCTTGCCTTGCGCGAGATCGATCGCGAGGCGCGGGCGATCGAGTTTTACGACTTGATCTCCTCGTTCGATTTCATGTGCTCGACGCCGACCCTGTTCAATGCCGGTACGATGAGGCCGCAGCTCTCGTCGTGCTTCCTGACGACCGTTTCCGACGATCTCGACGGCATCTTCAAGTCGATCAAGGACAACGCGCTGCTCGCCAAGTATTCCGGCGGGCTCGGCAACGACTGGACGCGGGTGCGCGGTCTGGGCGCGCATATCAAAGGCACAAACGGCCAGAGCCAGGGCGTCGTGCCGTTCCTCAAAGTCGCCAACGACACGGCGATTGCCGTGAACCAGGGCGGCAAGCGCAAGGGGGCCGTGTGTGCCTATCTCGAAACGTGGCACATCGACATCGAGGAATTTCTCGATCTCAGGAAGAACACCGGCGACGACCGCCGGCGCACCCACGATATGAATACGGCCAATTGGGTGCCAGACTTGTTCATGCAACGTGTCGCCGAGGATGGATACTGGACGCTGTTTTCGCCGGACGAGACGCCGGATCTGCATGACCTCTATGGGAAGGCCTTCGCCGAGCGTTATGCGTATTACGAGGCCAAGGCGGAGCGCATGGAGATGCGCGTTGCCAAGCGCCTGCGCGCGCTCGATTTGTGGCGGCGTATGCTGACCATGCTGTTTGAGACCGGCCACCCGTGGGTGACGTTCAAGGATCCATGCAACATTCGTTCGCCGCAGCAGCATTGCGGCGTCATTCATTCGTCCAATCTGTGCACCGAGATTACGCTCAACACGTCGGACGGCGAAGTCGCCGTCTGCAACCTTGGCTCGGTCAACCTTGCTGCGCACGTGACGGAGGAGGGGCTGGATCGGGAGCGCCTGGCCCGCACCGTCAATACGGCGATGCGCATGCTGGATAACGTGATCGACATCAACTTCTATACCATTCCCGAAGCGCGGCGTTCCAACCTGCGGCATCGTCCGGTCGGCCTTGGGCTGATGGGCTATCAGGACGCCCTGCATATGCTCCGTATTCCGGTCGGATCGCAGGAGGCGGTTGCTTTCGCCGACACCAGCATGGAAGCGATCAGCTATTGTGCGGTCTCGGGTTCCGTCGATCTCGCGGCAGAGCGTGGTCGGTACGCGTCATTTGACGGATCGCTGTGGAGCCGCGGCATTCTGCCGATCGATTCCATCCGGTTGCTGGAAGATGCGCGCGGCGAATACCTGCGGCTCGACACGTCGTCCACGCTTGACTGGGATGAATTGCGCCAACGTGTCCAGAGTATCGGCATGCGCAATTCCAACGTGATGGCGATCGCACCGACGGCGACGATATCGAACATTGTCGGTGTGGCCCAGTCGATCGAGCCGGCGTTCCGCAATCTGTACGTCAAAGCCAACATGTCGGGTGACTTCACGGTCGTTAACCCGCATCTCGTGCGCGATCTGAAAGAACGCGGGCTGTGGGACGAAGTGATGATCTCTGATCTGAAGTATTTTGACGGGTCGCTTGGTCCCATTGATCGCGTGCCGGAAGATCTGAAGGCGCTCTATGCGACTGCATTCGAAATCGATGCGCATTGGCTGGTCGAGGCAGCGGCGCGCCGTCAGAAATGGATCGACCAGGCACAGTCGCTCAATCTCTATCTCGCCGCGCCGAATGGCCGCAAGCTTGACGCGCTCTATCGGCTGGCGTGGGAGCGTGGCCTCAAGACGACGTATTATCTGCGCACGCAATCGGCCACGCACGTCGAGAAGTCGACGTTGAAGGGGACGGACGGAAAGCTGAACTCGGTTGCCGCGACCGGCATGATCTCGGCGCCCGACGATCAGGAACGTCCGCAGGCGCTTGCATGCTCCATCGACGATCCGACCTGCGAAGCGTGCCAGTAGAGCCAGGAAGTAGAGCCAACAAGTAGACTTAGCAACAAGCCGAATTCCGGAGACGCATTCCATGCTCGACTGGTCTGAACCAGCAATGCCGTCAATTCTGCCCGTAGCACGCAATCCGAGGGTGCAAACGCCCGCCATTCCATCCGATGTCAGAGGTCTGGGGGAAATCGACCGGGGCGGCGCTCGCGTCTCTGTCGACGACAAGGCGATGATCAATTGCCGCGCCGACGTGAACCAGCTTCTGCCGCTCAAGTACAAATGGGCATGGGAGAAGTATCTTGCCGGCTGCAACAATCACTGGATGCCGACCGAAGTCTCAATGCAGGCCGATATCGCGTTGTGGAAGTCGCGTGACGGCCTGACCGAGGATGAGCGGCGCGCCATCAAACGCAACCTCGGCTTCTTCGCGGCATCGGAATCGCTCGTCGCCAACAATATCGTTCTGGCGATCTACCGGCATCTGACCAATCCCGAGTGCCGGCAGTATCTGTTGCGTCAGGCATTCGAGGAGGCGGTACATACGCATACGTTCCAGTATATCGTCGAAAGTCTCGGACTGGATGAAGGGGAGCTCTTCAACATGTACCGGGAGGTGCCGTCGATTACGGACAAGGCGGCATGGGCGCTGAAACATACGAAAAATCTCGACGATGCCGATTTCAGGACCGGCACGTCCGAAGCGGACCAGGACTTCCTGCGCGATCTCGTCGCGTTCTATGTGGTATTCGAGGGAATGTGGTTCTACACGGGCTTCGCGCAGATCCTGTCGCTGGGCCGCCGCAATAAGATGGTCGGTATCGCCGAGCAATATCAATATATCCTGCGTGACGAGAGCATTCATCTGAACTTCGGTATCGACGTCATCAATCAGATCAAGATTGAAAACCCGCATCTTTGGACGGCATCGTTCAAGCAGGAGCTTCGGGAAATGCTGCACGAAGCAGCCGGGCTCGAAGCCGCTTATGGCCGCGATACGATGCCGCGCGGGTTCCTGGGTCTCAATGCCGCGTTGTGCGAACAATATATGCATTTCATCGCCAACCGGCGCTGCGCGCAGATCGGTTTGGCGCCTGTGTTCGATGCTGCGGAAAACCCGTTTCCATGGATGTCGGAGGCAATGGATCTCAAGAAAGAGAAGAACTTCTTCGAGACCCGCGTCATTGAATATCAGAACGGCGGCGCGTTGAGCTGGGATTGACAGGACATCGTGCTGCATACGGGAGGCA
The DNA here is from genome assembly GCA_050186055.1 of Hyphomicrobiaceae bacterium. GTDB lineage: Bacteria > Pseudomonadota > Alphaproteobacteria > Rhizobiales > Hyphomicrobiaceae > CAMDPA01. The sequence continues at coordinate 22,444 of JBFWYV010000022.1, forward strand.
GTTGAAACGTTGCTCCGCTGCGGGCGAATGCACATGAAGCGGGCAAAACGCACTATTTATCAGCATCCTGTTTTATTGACTTGGATTTGAATGAGTCGGTAGTGTGCGGGCGTCCAAGGATAGGCTCATCACGACAATGCACCTCGCGGCGGTCAAGCCGTGTGCACAATCTGTCTGATTTTTCCAACCGGAGTCTATCTGCTTATGCCCGCACTACCGACATCGGCGCAGCAGCGTCGAGCCATGATGCTGAAACGTCTATCATGTGCTGCAAGCGGTCTCACTCGGATCGGGGTGACGGCTCTTTCAGCAATGGCGTTGACCGTCTGTACACTGGTTTCCGCCCACGCCGCGCAAGCGGTCGAGAACTTCTATAAGGGTAAGACGATCACAGTCTACGTCGGCTTCGGGCCCGGCGGGGCGTACGATTATTATGCCCGCGTGTTCAGCCGCTATATGGGCAAGTACGTTCCTGGCCATCCGACGATCGTGGTTCAAAACATGCCGGGCGCAGCAAGTCTGCGCGCCGCCAATTTCGTCTACAACGTCGCTCCGAAGGACGGCACCGTCATGGGAGTGGCTGCGCAGACGCTGATGGTCGAGGAGGCAATGGGCGGCCCTGCCGTGAGGTATAAGTCGACAGAGCTGAACTGGATCGGCCGCATGACTTCTGTTCTGGAAGTCATGATTGTGCGTGAAGGCGCCAAGGTGAAATCCGTCAAGGATCTCGCGAAGTATGAGCTGATTGCCGGCGGTACCGGCCCGGCTTCACCGACCGAAGGATATCCGCGGCTGCTCAACAGCTTTGGCGGAGCCAAGTTCCGCATCGTTTCGGGCTACAAGGGCGTTGCCGCCATCATGCTGGCGATAGATCGAGGGGAGGTTGATGCCGTCGAGAACTCGATGTCGCATATTCTCCGCGTCAGATCCGAGGATCTCAAGTCCGGCAGGATCTGGGTGCTGGCGCAGGCCTCGCTGGAACGCAGCTCTCTTCTGCCAAAGGTGCCGACGTTGATTGAATTCGGCAAGGACGAGAAAGCAAAGGCTGCGATCGAGTTCTATACGCGGTCTGCGGCCGTGAGCCGTTCGATGTTTGCCACGCCGGGCGTACCTGCGGATCGTGTCAAAGCGCTTCGAGATGCATTCAACGCGACGGCGAAGGATCCGGAGCTGTTGGCCGATGTGAAGAAAGCGAACGTCGAGTTCAATCCAGCGCCCGGTGTGTTCCTCCAGGATCTGGCGGCCAAAGTAATGGCAACTCCCAAAGAGATCGTGGAAGCCGCCAAGAAGGCCGTAGCGCCCAATTGACCCGACGTCGGCGTTGGCGTTGCGATGTTCAAAGACCATCGCAGCGCCGGCAGTTGGCGCGTGCGGGCAAATGCCGGATCAGGCGGGCCAGACGCGGAGTGCCAGATCGGCAATTTTCTGGAGGTCCTTGCGGCTCGCACCGACGGCGGCCCGCACCGACATGCCTTCCAGGATGGTCATGACGTATTTGGCCAATGCGGTCGGCTCCAGGCCCGCGGGGAGCTCGCCCGCAGCTTTGGCGCGTTCGAAGCGGGCGCGCAAAGCCACCTCTCCTTCGGCGCGGCGCGAGGCGAGCTCATGCTGAATCGTATCCGCGGCCTCGCTGCATGAGAGTGCGCCGCGCACCAAAAGGCAGCCGGGCGGGTTGCACTTGTCTGTGAGAAAATTGACGCTTTCCCGGAACAGATGCTCGACCATCCCGCGGGCGTTTGGCATTTCGAGCGCCTCACGCCAAAAGCCGGTCCGCAACTCAATGTATCGGTCGACGGCTTTGCGGAACAAGCCTTCCTTGTTGCCGAACGCAGCGTAGAGACTGGGGGGACTGATTCCCATCGCATGCGTCAATTCCGTAATCGACGCCCCCTCATACCCGTTGCGCCAGAACACCTCCAGCGCCCGGTCCAGCGCTTTATCTATCTCGAATTCGCGGGGGCGTCCGATCACCACAGTCCGAGGTCCTCACATCCATGTGACTTCTATTTCATATTGAACACTATATAAGTCACTTGACACCTCCAGTCCAGGCCCGATATGTAGCGCTCGTTACATAAGTTGGAGATGGAGTGGAGTTTCCATGACCAATTCGGTTTTCCGCAGCCGGCTGCTGTGGTCGGGCGCAGGCATTGCCGGTGCCGCCATTGGCGCCGCTGTGCTGATCGGCACGCCCAGCACCGTTTCGCGCTCGAGCGACCGTGCATCTGCCGGTACGCCTCAAGCAGTTCCGGTTTCGGTTGCGGTCGTCGAGAAGCGCGACGTTTCAACCTGGGATGAGTTCTCCGGGCGCCTGGAAGCCGTGGAGCGGGTCGAGGTGCGCTCGCGCGTCGCCGGAGCCGTCCAGGCGGTGCACTTTCGCGAGGGGGCGCTGGTCGCCAAGGGTGATCGGCTGATCACCATCGATCCCGCTCCGTTTGCTGCCGAGGTCGACAGGCTGGAAGCACAAGTCGTGGCGGCAAAGGCCCGGCAGTCACTCACTCAGAAAGACCTCGAGCGAAGCAATCAGCTTCAGCGGTCGGGCTCAAGCGCGATTTCAGAAAGCGTGTTGGACCAGCGCCTCAGTGCTCATCATGAAGCGCAAGCGGCGCTGCGTGCCGCGGAGGCAGCCCTGACGTCCGCCCGGCTCAACCTCGGCTACACCGAAATACGCGCGCCGGTCGCAGGGCGCGTGGGCCGACTGGAGATCACGGTCGGCAACTTGATTTCGGCCGGTCCGGGATCTCCGCTCCTGACGACGCTGGTCTCGGTCGATCCAATTTATGCGAGCTTCAACGCCAACGAGGAAGTGGTGGCGCGGGCCTTGAAGGCGCTCGGTGCCGGCGCCCACACGAAGGTTGACCGCATCCCTGTCGAGATGACGACGGCCACCAGCAACGGAACCACATACCACGGCCATCTGCAGCTGATCGATAACCAGGTTGATGTCAGGACCGGAACGGTGCGCGTGCGTGCTGTGTTCGGCAACGCGACCGGCGAGCTGATTCCCGGACAGTTTGCCCGGCTTCGCATGGGCCAGCCCAAGTCCGAACGGGCTGTTCTGATCAGCGAGCGCGCCGTCGGCACGGATCAGGACAAGAAGTTCGTGCTGGTTGTCGATGCGAACAGCAAGGCCGCCTACCGCGAGGTGAAGCTTGGTGTCGCCGCCGACGGCCTGCGGATCGTGAGGGAGGGTCTGAAGCCGGGCGAGCGGATCATCGTCAACGGTTTGCAGCGTGTACGCCCCGGGGCCGTGGTCGCGCCCAAAGTCGCATCGATGGACGGCAAACCGGAGACGCCCGCGTCCGATCAGACCACGCATCGATGATGCGCGGAACACGACGATCCAGGATCAACGGACATGAACCTTTCAAAGTTTTTCATCGATCGGCCGATCTTTGCCGGCGTCCTGTCGGTCCTGATTTTTGTTGCCGGTCTGCTCGCCCTGCGGGTGATGCCGATTTCAGAGTATCCGGAGGTGGTGCCGCCGCAGATCATCGTGCGGGCGCAATATCCGGGCGCGAATCCGAAGGTTATTGCAGCGACCGTGGCAACGCCGATCGAGGAAGCGATCAACGGCGTCGAGGACATGCTCTACATGTCGAGCCAGGCGACGACGGACGGCGTGATGACGCTGACCGTTACGTTCAAGCTCGGCACCGACCCCGACAAGGCGCAGCAGCTCGTACAGAACCGCGTCTCGCAAGCCGAGCCCCGCCTTCCCGAGGAGGTGCGCCGGCTCGGCATTACCACGGCCAAGAGCTCTCCGAATTTCATTCTGGTGGTGCATCTGCTTTCGCCCAATGACCGCTATGACATCACGTATCTGCGCAACTACGGTGTGCTGAACGTCAAGGACAGGCTGGCCCGTGTCTCCGGTGTGGGTCAGGTGGAAATATTCGGCGCCGGCGATTACGCGATGCGCGTCTGGCTCGATCCTCAGAAGGTCGCCGAGCGTGGCCTGTCTGCAACTGACATCGTCAACGAAATCCGTGCCCAGAATGTTCAGGCGGCGGCGGGAATCGTAGGTGCCTCGCCGGCCGAAGCCGGCGTTGATCTGCAACTTTCCGTCAATGCGCAGGGCCGCCTGGAAAGTGAAGAGCAGTTCGGCGATATCATCGTCAAGACGGGCGCCAACGGTCAGGTGACGCGGCTGCGCGATGTTGCGCGCATCGAACTCGGTGCGGCGAGCTATTCGTTGCGGTCGCTGCTGAACAACAAGCCTGCTGTCGGCATCGGCGTGTTCCAGGCTCCAGGCTCGAATGCGCTTCAGATCGCCGACAACGTTCGGGCAGTCATGGACGAGATCAAGCAGACGATGCCGGAAGGCGTCGACTATGACATCGTCTACGATACGACCCAATTCGTGCGGGCGTCGATCGAAGCCGTCGTGCACACGCTTCTCGAAGCGATCGTGCTCGTGGTGATCGTGGTCATCCTATTCCTGCAGACCTGGCGCGCATCGATTATCCCGCTGCTTGCGGTCCCCGTCTCGATCGTCGGCACGTTCGCCGTGATGTACGTGTTCGGCTTCTCCATCAATGCGCTGACGCTGTTCGGTCTGGTGCTGGCGATAGGCATCGTGGTGGATGACGCCATCGTCGTTGTCGAGAACGTCGAACGCAACATCGAGGAAGGGTTGTCGCCGCGCGCCGCATCCTACAAGGCGATGACGGAAGTTTCCGGGCCGATCATCGCGATTGCATTGGTGCTGATCGCCGTCTTCGTCCCGCTCGCATTCATTACCGGGCTTTCGGGGCAATTCTACAAGCAGTTCGCGCTGACCATCGCCATATCGACAGTGATCTCGGCGATCAACTCGCTGACGCTGTCGCCCGCACTCTCTGCGCTGCTTCTCAAAGGACGCGGCGAGCCGCCCGACCGGCTGACGCGGGTCATGAACGTCCTGTTTGGCTGGTTGTTTCGCGGGTTCAACAGCGTGTTCTCGCGCGGGATAAGGGGCTATGGCGCGGGCGTCGGCGGCATTCTCTCGCGCAAGGCGGCGGTGATGCTCGTGTATGCGGTGATGCTAGGAGCGACATTCGCTCTGTTCCGTGTGGTGCCGGGCGGTTTCGTGCCGGCCCAGGACAAGCAGTATCTCGTCGGATTTGCTCAGTTGCCGGACGGCGCCACACTGGATCGTACGGAAGAGGTGATCCGGCGCATGAGCGAGATCACGATGAAGGAGCCCGGCGTCGAAAGCGCGGTTGCCTTCCCCGGACTATCGATCGCGGGCTTCAGCAACTCGTCCAACGCCGGCATTGTGTTCTCGACCTTGAAGCCGTTCGATCAGCGCAAGGATCCGAGTCTCAGCGCCGGAGCAATCGCCCAGTCGCTGAATATGAAGTACAGCGCAATCCAGGACGCGTTCATCGCCATGTTCCCGCCGCCGCCGGTGCAGGGGCTCGGCGTCGTCGGCGGCTTCAAGCTGGAGATCCAGGACCGCAACGGGCGCGGCTATGAAGCATTGAACGAAGTCACCAAGGCATTCATGGCCAAGGCGATGGCGGCGCCTGAACTCATTGGTCAGTTCACGACATATCAGGTCAACGTGCCCCAGATCTTCGCCGACGTCGACAGGACCAAGGCCAGACAGCTGGGCGTGCCGGTCACCTCTGTGTTCGAGACGCTTCAAATCTATCTGGGCTCGCTCTATGTGAACGACTTCAATAAGTTCGGCCGCACTTACTCGGTACGCGTGCAGGCCGATGCACGGTTTCGCGCACGGGCAGACGACATCGGCAAGCTCGAGGTGCGCTCCAACTCGGGCGAGATGATTCCGCTTGCCGCCTTGCTGAAGGTGAAGACCAGTGCAGGGCCGGAGCGGGCGACGCGATACAACGGCTTCCTCGCCGCTGACGTCAACGCCAGTCCGGCTCCGGGCTATTCATCCGGTCAGGCGCAGGACGCCGCCAGGCGTATTGCGGCCGAGGTGCTGCCTCCGGGCTTCGACTACGAATGGACGGATTTGACGTACCAGGAAATACTTGCGGGCAATTCGGCAGTGTGGGTGTTTCCACTCGCGATCCTGTTCGTATTTCTGGTGCTTGCGGCACAATATGAAAGCCTGGTGCTGCCGCTATCGATCATCATGATCGTACCGATGGGGCTTTTGGCCGCCATGGCCGGTGTGTGGCTCAGCGCGGGCGACAACAATGTCTTTACTCAGATCGGTCTCGTCGTGCTGGTTGGATTGTCCGCCAAGAACGCAATTCTCATCGTCGAGTTTGCGCGCGAATTGGAATTCGCGGGACGCACTCCGGTCCAGGCTGCGATCGAAGCCAGCCGGCTGCGCCTCAGGCCGATCCTGATGACATCGTTCGCCTTCATCATGGGCGTCGTGCCGCTCGTCACGTCGACGGGTGCCGGTGCGGAGATGCGGCATGCGATGGGCGTGGCGGTGTTCGCCGGGATGATCGGCGTCACCATGTTCGGCATCTTCCTCACCCCCGTGTTCTACG
>JBFWYV010000023.1:0-28770 GCA_050186055.1 Hyphomicrobiaceae bacterium
ATGACCAAGCAGTCCGAACCCGGTCACATCGGTTATCGCATGCACCTCGGGCCGTTGCGCAAGCTCGGCTCCGATCGTGTTGAGCAGCGTCGTGCTGGCGATCATCTCCGCGTAGTTCCCGGCCGGAAACGCATCCTTCCTGATCGCCGCCGAATAGATGCCGACGCCGATCGCCTTCGTCAGGATAAGCGCGTCGCCCGCCTTGGCATCGCTGTTGCGGCGGAGTTGCTCCGGCCGGCACGTACCGATGACGGCCAACCCATAAACCGGCTCCGGGCAGTCGATCGAATGTCCGCCGGCAACGGGGATGCCGGCCGACGCACAGACCGATGCACCACCCTTGAGGATCTCCCGCACCATCTCCGCCGGGATCTTGTCGACCGGCATTCCCAGGATGGCGAGAGCCATGACCGGGCGTCCGCCCATCGCATAGACGTCGGAGATCGCGTTGGTCGCGGCAATGCGCCCGAAGTCCGTCGGGTCATCGACCATCGGCATGAAGAAGTCGGTGGTCGCAATGATGCAGGTGTTCTCGTCGAGCTGCCAAACCGCCGCGTCGTCCGCCGTCTCCGTCCCGACCAGCAGTTGCTTGCAGGGAGCGACCAGCGGCTGATCCGCGAGCAGCGTCTGCAGCACGTTGGGAGCGAGCTTGCACCCGCAGCCGCCGCCATGCGCCAGAGACGTCAACTTCACGACATCGGTCGTCATCGGTGCCTCGCAACAGCGCGCCGATGCCGGCAGGCGATCGCGCGCGTCAGGTGTTTGCCGGGAATTCGGCCGCCCTCCGGACGGAAGCACGCGCTCGGGCTAATGCGCCAGCGCCTTGGCGATTTCCTCGGTCATTTTCTTGGCGTCGCCGAGCAGCATCATCGTGTTGTCCCGGTAGAACAGCGTATTGTCGATGCCGGCATAGCCCGAGGCCAGCGATCGCTTGTTGAACATGACCGTCCCGGCTTTCCAGACTTCCAGCACCGGCATGCCGTAAATCGGGGATGACGGATCCTCCTTCGCCGCCGGATTGGTCACGTCGTTGGCGCCGATAACGTAGACGATGTCGGTCTGTGCGAACTCGTTGTTGATGTCCTCGAGCTCGAAAACCTCGTCGTATGGAACATTGGCCTCAGCAAGCAGAACGTTCATATGGCCGGGCATGCGGCCGGCGACCGGGTGGATCGCATACTTCACCTCGACGCCCGCTTCCTTCAGGTGGTCCGCCATCTCGCGCAGCGCGTGCTGGGCCTGCGCTACAGCCATGCCGTATCCCGGTACGATGATGACCTTGCTGGCGTTCTTCATCATGTAGGCCGCGTCCTCGGCCGAACCGAGCTTGACCGGCTTCTGCTCCGCGCCTCCAGCCGGTCCGGCCACCTCGCCGCCGAAGCCGCCGAGAATCACCGATATGAACGACCGGTTCATGCCCTTGCACATGATGTACGACAGGATCGCACCGGACGAGCCGACAAGTGCGCCGGTGATGATCAGAGCGATATTGCCAAGCGTGAACCCGATGCCGGCGGCGGCCCAGCCGGAGTAGGAGTTCAGCATCGAAACCACGACCGGCATGTCGGCCCCGCCGATCGGAATGATGATCAGCACACCGAATGCCAGGGCGACGACGGTGATCGCCCAGAACAGCGAGGCCGATCCGCCCGACATGCAGAACTGATAAACCAGATAGACCAGGAGCAGCGCCAGCAGGCCGTTGATCACATGGCGCGCCGGCAGGATGATCGGTTTACCCGACATCCGACCTGACAACTTCGCGAATGCGATCACCGACCCTGTGAACGTGATTGCGCCGATCGCTGTTCCCAGCGACATCTCCAGGAGCGAGATTGCCGGTATGGGCTCGCCGGTACTGGCGACCAGGCCGAACGCCGCCGGGGCATAAAGCGCGCCTGCCGCAACGAACACGGCCGCCAGCCCCACCAGCGAGTGGAATGCGGCGACAAGCTCGGGCATTGCCGTCATCGGAATCTTGCGGGCGACGTAAGCGCCGATGCCGCCGCCGATGATGACAGCGACCGCTATCAGCAATTGCGTCAGGAAATCGCCCGGCGCCCCGAGCAGGAACAGTGTCGTTCCCACTGCGATCGCCATGCCGACCATGCCGTAGAAATTGCCCTGCCGGGAGGAAGCGGGGCTCGACAGTCCGCGCAGCGCCAGGATGAACAGCACGCCGGCGGCGAGATAAAGCAGGGCGACGACGTTGGGCGACATGCTGGCTCCTTCAGGCCGGTGCAGGCTCCGGCCACTGCAGGACGAGAATAACGTTGCCGGATCGAGCGGCGGTCAACAGCGCGAATACGACGTTTTCGACCACAGCGATATTCATGGCGAACATCACCGCTTGGTCGGCTCTTTTTTCTTGTACATGGCGAGCATCCGCTGCGTGACGAGGAACCCGCCGAAGATGTTGACGCAAGCCATGGTCAGAGCCAGGAACCCAAACAGCTTGGCAAGCCAAGCCCCTTCGCCCACCAGGTGCACGCCCACCGCGAGCAGCGCTCCCACGACGATCACGGACGAAATCGCGTTGGTCACCGACATCAGCGGCGTGTGCAGCGCCGGGGTCACGCTCCAGACCACGTAGTAGCCCACGAAGATCGCAATCACGAACACCGTCAGCCGATAGATCGCCGGATCGACTTCGCCGCCGACCCCGCCGGCGGCAAGTGCAGCCGTCGGAACGCCGGCCAGAGCGAGAAGCGCCAGCGCGATGAGCTTGCCGGGCATGTCACGCGCCCTCCTTCGGTTTGAGCTGCGGGTGGACGATCGCACCGTCCTTGGCAATCAGCGTACCCTTGATCACCTCGTCCTCCCAGTCGATCTTCAGTGCGCCCCCGGTCTTGTCGATGATGGTCTCCAGGAAGGTCAGAAGGTTCTTGGCATATAGACTGGACGCATTGACCGGCACGGTGCCGGCAAGATTGAGCGGACCGCTGATCCTGACGCCTCCCGCGTCCACCACACGGCCCGGCTCGGTCAGCTCGCAGTTGCCGCCGCGTTCCGCCGCTAGGTCGATGATGACGGCTCCAGGCTTCATGCTTGCCACCATGGCCCGGGTAATGAGCCGCGGCGCGGGCCGGCCGGGAATCAGGGCTGTCGTGATTACGACGTCCTGCGCCTTGATATGGTTCGCGATCAGCTCGGCCTGCTTCTTCTGGTATTCAGCCGACATCGGCTTTGCGTATCCCGCCGCGGTCTGCGCTTCCTTGAACTCCTCGTCCTCCACGGCGATGAACTTGGCGCCAAGCGATGCAACCTGCTCCTTCGTGGCAGGCCTCACATCGGTGGCGGAAACGATGGCGCCCAAGCGCCGGGCCGTGGCGATGGCCTGCAGTCCAGCCACCCCAACCCCCATGATGAAGACCTTCGCGGCAGGTACGGTGCCGGCCGCCGTCATCATCATCGGCATCGCCTGCTCGAACATGGCGGCGGCGTCGATCACCGCCTTGTAGCCGGCGAGATTGGCCTGGCTCGACAGCACGTCCATCGATTGCGCGCGGGTGATGCGCGGCATGAACTCCATGGCGAACAGCGAGGCTCCCGTTCCGGCCATCGCCTCCAGACCGCCCGCATCGCTGAACGGATCGAGCATGCCCACGACGAGGGCATGGGGCTTGAGAGCCTTGACCTGATCGATCGAGGGCCGCCGCACCTTCAGGAGTATGTCGGCATCCTGCACGGCGTCCTGCGCGGAGGGAGCAAGCGTCGCGCCCGCCGCCTTATAGCTCTCGTCGGAAAAGCGGGAGCGCAGGCCGGCGCCGGTCTGGACGCGGACCTGGCAGCCCAGCCCGACCAGCTTCTTGACCGTATCGGGAGATACGGATATGCGCGCCTCGCTGGGATCCTCGGCCGTGACAGCGATCGTGACCATCATCGCTCCTAAGGTTGTTCGAACCACTTGAAGTCGGCGTGCCGCGGAAAGCCGGGCATGGCGCGTGGCGGAGAATACCTTGGTTTTCCCGGCGTACGGCAACGACAGCGCGCGACGCCCGGGTGCGGGAAATCGCAAGAACCAGTGGATCAAATCGACGGCCGACCGATCCGCCCGGGACGTCAGACGAGGAACATCGCCATGAAGATCAGCAGAATGGCGACCAGCACGACAGTAATCTGAGTTAGCCGGATGAAGCCATGGTACGTGCGGATATGCTCCGCGTAGTCCATCGCCCCATGACCGCCTGTGGTATCAACGCTCATAGCTTTCCCCTTGCCTCGGATTCGGCCGCCCTATGATCGAACACAGCGATAACGCGCTTCGTAGCTGATGCAGCGCATGGCTTCAAGACGCTGAATCCGCGCGGGATGCGCCGCGGCGGCCCCGCAGGCTGTCCCGGCTAGGCACAGCGCTGGCCGTCGGCTTACTCCGTGCTGATCGCCCACCGGGCCTTCTCCTGTACGGCCTTCGGCGCCAGCAGGACCTTCCTGAGCAGTTCCCCGACCTGCTGCCCGGTCCGCGGCGAGTTGTCGAGCTTGGCCTTCGTAATCTCGGCCACATACTCCTTGTCCTTCATGGTGGCGTCGAATGCCCGCCGCAGGATCGCAACCCGATCAGCGGGTACATCAGCATGGACCAGATAGGGACGCCCGAATTCCTGGACCGTAGCGATCAGTTCCATCGCCTTCCTGGATTCATCATCCTTTACGAACCCCCAGCTATTGGGCACGCCCGCCTTGGTCGCCTCGGGATGGTCGGTGAGGCCGAGCTGCACGATCAGACGCACCAGCCCCTTCTCGACCAGCTCCGCCGAACGCGCGAACAGGGACGACCACGCATATCCACAAAAGCCGTCGATTTCCTTGCGCTCCAGCGCAAGACGCAGGTTGGAAGTGCCTTTGTAGCCGGACACCAGCTTGATCTTCGCACCGGTCAGATTCTTGTACATCAAGGTGTGATCGTAGGTCGTCGCTCCGATCTGATCGCCGCCGAATACCGCCTGCCTGGTCATCAGGTCCTTGAAGCTTGTGATCGCGCTGTCGGAACGCACGAGGCACAGCGACGTGAAAGCTTCCGCGCTGCCGATGTATTGAAACTTCAGCGGATCGTAGAGAACCTTCGACGTCTTGCCGAGGATCTGCTCGACAAGGGCGCCGGGCTGCGTAGCGTTGATGACCGTTCCATCCCTGGCCGCCACGTTCCAGAGATAGGCCGTGGACGTCTTGCCGCCTGCGCCACCCATGTTCTTGACGATGATCGTGGGGTTGCCGGGAATATGTTCGCTGATGTGGCGGGCGATGATTCTGGCATAGGCGTCGAACCCGCCACCCGGCGGAGCCGCGACGACGATCTCGATCTTCTTGCCCTTGTAGAAGTCTGCCCCGCCCTGGGCCGTCACCGGCCCCGCCATAAAGAGTGCGGCCGCTGCCGGCAGCGCTACGGACAAAGTGCGGTTCATGCGGTCCCTCCCGAATGACAGAGCTCTCACTGGCTCGACACCGGCAGGCTACCATGCATGCCGCTGCGGACAAGACCCGCCGGCCGCCAAACGTGCAAAGCGCCTGGAAAAGTCACGACGACGGCTCGGTCACAACCGGCTAATCCAGAACTGCATGTCATGCGCCGTCTCGGCGACGGCCCCGATTTCCTGCCATCGGTAGGATCCGACAACGCCGTCAGTGGGCCGATATCCGCGCTTTCGCCAGAACGCATCGAGCGGGCGGTAGTCGCGCGGCGCGCGCGGGTCGGCCTGGTCACGCACGACAGCGCAGAACGCGGCATATGCGAACGGTCCCCCGCCGGGACACTCGCACGCACGCGCATGCTGCTCACGCTCATCGAAGAACGCATGCCCCAGGCCACGGCCGCGATAGGCCGGAAGCAGCACCGATTCTCCGAAATAGAACACGCGGCCCGGATCGTAGCCGCCAGCCGCGAGCACCGGAGCGAATTGCGCGCTGTGGCCGTCCAGCGGCGAGGCCGTCGCAGCCCCCACCACGTTCTCCCCATCGAACGCCGCCACGATCACGGCATCCCTGGCGACGGCAAAATCGGAGAGATACGCGCGCTCGTAGTCAAGGCTCCCGTCGTAGAGGTAAGGCCAATCGCGGAACACTGCGATTCGAAGACGCGCCACGTCGGGAATGGCTGCCGCGATGCGGTCGCCGGTCAGGGCCTCGACCCTGACACCGCTCGCCGCCGCCATCTCACCGGCCCTCCGGCCCGGGCGCCGACACCTGCATGATCCAGTCGGTCAGGTTGTAGTACGTCGTCACGCGCGAGATCAGCCCGCCCCGCACGGCGAAGAATGCTCCCGCGGGCAGCGCGTACCGCTGGCCTGATGCTTCCGGCAGTCCCGTTTCGGTGACGAGATATGTCCCGACCACATTGAACTCGGCAGCCGCCCGCGAACCGTCGCGGGAGGTCATCACGGCAATGTCCTCGAGCTGCTCCCTGTAGTGGTGAGCCGCGCGTTCACAGAATGCATGAAAGCGTTCCTTGCCGATCCGCCGCTCGCCCTGGTTGACGTCGTGCACGACGTCTTCGGCAATGCAGTCGAGCATGCCTCGAACGTCGCCTCGGTTGAAGGCGTCGTAGTATTTCCGGATCAGAGCTTCGCTGTCGGGTGCTGTCATGTCTCTTCGGCGGCCCGCGGCTGCGGAGTTGGAAGCCAAACGCGGCTCAAGCCACAATATGTCCCGGCGTCGTCCATTGCCACCGTGAACTCCGGACTATTCGTCCTGACAATGAAAAAGGTGCAGGATGCGATGAAACACGGGTGCGAGCACGAGACCGGTCGCAGCCACGACCACCAGGCCGGAGGCCAGCGCATAGCAACCCGCGAACACCTTGGCCGCCGACGTCTCCATTTTGTCGACCGGGCCCATGCCCGACAGGATCATCGCCGCGTTGTGAAAAGCGTCGACAAATCCGAGATGTCCGTAATGCATGTACCCGACCACACCTGCTGCAAGCGCCAGCATGATGATCAGGAACGCGATCGAAAAGTTGATTGCAAATCGGCCCAGAAATCCAAACCAGGACACAACCTTATGATGGCGCCGTTCGAAAACGAACAGTCGGTCCATGTCACCCCCCTCGCTCGGCCGATTTCCGGTTCTACGACGCTCGCAATCTTGGGGACTTCCGTGTTTCCGATCCGGACGGGATCACTCCCGCGAAGTTTGCGCCAGAGCTTACCTTGTCGCATCGACAGCCTTTGAAAGTTGGCGGTTGGCGGGTATCAGGGCCGCCATGACGGACTCGCAGATCTACTTCGGAACCCGCATTCATCGCACCCTCGTCAAAGGCAAAGGCGCAGCGCTCCTGCGCGCGGACCTTGCGACGGCCTGCCGATCGATCGCGCATGAGGACAAGGCCGGCCGGTCCTGGTCGAAAGCGCACGGCTATGCCGGCTATACGTCCTATGCCTCGCTCAACGACCTGTCGTGGCGCATACCGGCATTCGAGGACCTTGGCCGCATCCTCGACCGGGAGGCCCGCGGGTTTGCCCGCGCCCTCGACCTGGAGCTCGCGGGGCGCCCCCTCGTGCTCGACAGCCTATGGATCAACGTGCTCGACAGGGGCGGCGTGCACTCAGGTCACATCCATCCCAATTGCGTGATCAGCGGCACTTACTACGTCGAGGCTCCCGATGGCGCCGGAGCGATCCGCTTCGAGGACCCCCGCCTGCCGCTGATGATGGCTGCCCCGCAGCGCAAGGCCCGGGCCCGTCCGGATAATCGCAGCTTTGTCGAAATCGCGCCCCGCCCCGGAATGCTGCTGATGTGGGAGAGCTGGTTGCGCCACGAGGTCCTGCCGAACCGGGCTTCCGACAGCCGCATCAGCGTCAGCTTCAACTATCGCTGGGGTTAACCCCTATCATCCGCATCCGGATAATTGGCCGGCTCAATCCGAGGTCGGCGAGGCACGGGGTGCAGGCACTGAGTCTCCCGCCATTTTTCCGGGAACACCAGGATCCGGCCCGAACAGGAGCCCTTCCGGATACCCCAGACCCTTATCCGCACGCGGAGCGGAACCCCTGGGCTGCCACCACCGTATTAGAATGATTAAGGCAGGCATTATCGCGCAGGTGACATCGCTGCCGATCCATCGTAATTGGTCGGGGCAATTCACCTACCCACGATGGCCCGGCGACCTTCCTCCTCCTGACGTGGGGGCGCGATACCGAACGACGGCGACCATCCCGACGAAGGAGATCCTCGATCATGAAACTCAGTGGGGAGAACCACATCAAGGCGCCGCGCGAAGCCGTGTGGCAGGCGCTCAACGATCCGGAGATCCTGAAACAGTCGATCCCCGGCTGCGAGTCCCTCGAGAAGGTATCCGACACCCAGTTCAAGGCCACCGTGGTCACCAAGATCGGCCCCGTGCAGGCCAAGTTCAACGGCGAGGTCGAGCTGCAGGACCTCGATCCGCCGAACGGCTACACCATCTCGGGCAAAGGCTCGGGCGGAGTGGCCGGCAACGCCCGTGGCGCCGCCAAGGTGCATCTGGAGCCCGATGGAGACGGCACCAAGCTCAGCTACGACGTCGATGCCCAGGTGACCGGCAAGCTGGCCCAGCTCGGCTCCCGCCTGATCGACTCCACGGCCAAGATGCTCGCCGGCCAGTTCTTCAATCGCTTCGAGGCGATTGTCGGCAAGGCACAGGAAGACTCTGCTCCGGCCGAAGCAGCCGCGCCCGCCGGAAGCGCCGCCGAGCCGTCTGCCACGACGCCGTCGGGCACTGCGAAACCGGCAGCCGCGCAGGCCGCCTGGAAGCCTCAAGAGAAAGGCATTCCGGCATGGTTCTGGGCCGTCGTGATTTCGCTCTTCATCGTGCTGTTCGTCTACTACTTCAAGGGCTGAGCCCGAAGCCCCGGCCAACGGCCTGCCGCGACCCGAAGTGTTCGGACGATCGCTGCGGGCCTTTTCATTGCTGCGTCGCGCTATCTCTGCATTGAGAGCGCGAGCATCAGCACACTGATTGCCGCGATCCACGAGGCGATCACTCTGAACCCGATCGCGATCCATTTCTGCTGCCATTGCTGACGGATCATCTCGACCCCGGCAACGACGAACACGAGGGTGAGATTCGCGCCCGCCATCGCACCGGTGACGAAATAGGCCGTCGTCGACCAGGATGCGGGCGCCGGTGTCCCGAACACGCCGAAGAAATAACCGGCGATCGATCCCAGGCCGGCAGCCGCCTGGACCGGCAGCGGCAGCGCGGCCGCAGCAAGCAGTCCTGCGGTCAGGGCAACCAGCACGAGCGGCAGCTCGGGATCGACCACGACACGGATTGCCAGCGTCGAGACGACGCCAACGATCATCGCCGCGAAGAACGACAGCCATGCCCATTTGAATACGCTGGCGCCATGCACGCCGAACAGCAGGCCCAGCGCCAGCAGCGCAAACGGCGCCGGCGGTTCCGTGACGGTGTGGGCAAACGCGGCATAGGCGCCGCCGATGCCGGGAACGAGCGTGTGGGCCCAGACGGGCGTCGGCAACGCAACCGCACCGGCGGCAGCAATCACGCGCAGCGCCTTCATGCGATACCGGCGAGGAACGCAAATCCGGCAAGCGCAATAAGGCCCCCGCCCGCACGCACGGCGATTTTGCCCGACCGCCAACGTGCCAGCAAACCAAACGCGATGCCCGCCAGGTGCAGCAATCCAGTCGCAATCACGAAGCCGGCCGCATACGCATAGGGATCCGCAGCATCCGGCAACTCCGTGCCGTGCGCATGCCCGTGGAAGATCGCGAACACGCCGACGATGACGGCTGCGATCCATAACGGCGGCCGCAAAGCGAGCGCCACACACGATCCCAAAACGATTGCGGACACCGCGATGCCGACCTCTACGGACGGAACAGGCACGCCCAGGACGCCGAGGGCGCCTCCCCCGGCCATCACCATCGGGAATATGACCGGCAGCAGCCAGATCGCCGGCGCACCGAGGAACGCTCCCCACAGACCCACCGCCACCATCGCGACCACGTGGTCCCATCCGGTGATCGGATGCGAAATGCCGCTCAGGAAACCGCCGGCGGCGCCCGCGCCCGTATGCGCCATTGCCGGCCCGGCGAGCAGAACGGCCGCACCGGCCATGACGGCAAGCCGCCACCCGCATTCCGCCCTCACCATACGGCTTGCTCTCCCTGCTGGCAGCACCACCGAAATCGGCTGGACTTCGGTAGCCGGCTGTTCGTATGATGTAAATAGATAATCATCATACGACACCCGTCGCTTGCCATCCGAATTCAGCCCGCGTCCCGGACATGGATATGCGTGTGAGGATGCCTGGCTCCGCCATGACTGTGGGTCTCATTTGAAACTTCGACGGGGACGAGCACCAGTTGTCCATGCCGCACACCCCGCTCCGACGTGATTTCGGCTGCGAGCCGTTTCAGATCCGGTGCCGGACCACGCAGCACAGCGACTTCCAGACAACTGTCATGATCGAGGTGAACATGCATCGTCGCAGTCGACAGATCGTGATGATCATGCGTGATCCCCGCCAGCCGCCTGGACAGGGCCCGGGTCTCATGATCATAGGCGTAAACGAGCGCCCCCACGCAGACCCCGTCGCCGACGTTCGCCTCTGCCAGTCGGGCAAGCCCGGCGCGCGACAGGTCGCGCACGGCTTCGGACCGGTTCTGGTAGCCGCGCGAACTCACGAACGCATCGATCTCCCGCATCAGCTCGTCGTCGATCGTCACGGTGACACGTTGCATGAAAAAGCCTCGCTCGCAGATGGATCGCGGGCGGTGGTCCGCCTGCCCGGCCCCGCCGCCGATCCACTATGGACGCCCGGCATGGTCGGGCACAACTCGCATTGATGAGAAAGGATCAACGATGAGCCGCCGACTTGTACGCACTGCACTCGCCCTGCTGCTGGCTGCCCTGCCGACGCTGGCGCCTGCCCAACAGCCGGCGCAGAAAGCGGAAAAGCCTGGCCTGTTCGTGAACCTCACGTCCGATGACACCTGGCGCGGCTGGATGGCCTTGCACTTCGCGTGGCGCACGCAGCAGCAGGGCCACCCGACCACGGTCTTTCTCAACCTCGAAGCCGTCCGCTGGGCCTGGACCAGGTTCCCGGACAAGACGTTGGATGGCATTCAGACCCCGCCGAAAACAGCGTTGGCGAACCTGCTCAGGGACGGCGGCACGGTGCTGATCTGCGGACCCTGCATCAAGCGGCTCGGCATCCCGGCCAAGGAGCTTGCAGCCGGCGTCAGGATGGGAGCGCCCGGCCTCACGCAATCGATCATGCTGAAAGAGGGAACCCGGATCATAAGCTGGTGAGGCCGTGCTCCGCGACACCGGATGCCGCCTAACCTCCCGACCGCCCCACGAACCCGCCGACCGTGCAGCAACAGATGAATGCGGGCGTCTCGGGCGGCGGCGTCTGCTCGCTTCGGCCTGCGATCAGCGGCTGTCCGTCGACCAGCACGTGGGAAATCCCCGGCAGATCGCCGTGGGCGATCGCATCCGACAGTGAGGTTCCGGCGGAGCCCTTCACCGGACCGCACGCCACGACATCCGCCGGCCGCCCGACCTCGATCAGTCCGACATCCAGTCCATGCGCCTTGGCCGTATTCCCGGTCGCGACCGACACGGCCTCGCCCGGCGTCAGGCCGCACATGGATGCCATGTACAGCACGTTGCGCAGCATCCCGCGCGGGATCACGCCCGTTCCGCCCGGCGTGTCCGTGCCGAGCGTCAGCCGGCCGAGCTGCCCCCTGTCCTTCATCCGCCGCACCGCCCGATCCGTCGAGCGATAGTTCCCGGACGAACAGATCTCGAGCCAGAACGTCGAATTGTCGATCAGCAGATCGAGGTCCGCGTCGCTCATCGGGATCGGCCCGCCGCTGACATGAGCGGCGATGTCCGGCTGCAGCCAGGACAGGATCTCGTAGCCGCACACGGCACTCGCGCCCGAGCGCGAGACACCGCCGGTATGCACCTTCACCCGCATGCCCCGCGCCCGCGCCAATGCCACGTAGCGCCGCGCCTCCGCCGTGTCGCCGCCGAACGGGTACAGCAGAAACTTGACAAGCTTCGTCCCCACGGCCGCCAGCCGGTCGAAATGCGCCTCCGTCATACCCGGCACCAGCAGCGCCGTCCCGGCCTGGACCTTGACCCCGCTCCAGCGGACCCGGCCGGTCGTCTGCGCCATCACCACCGCCAGCGAGGTGACGAACTCAGGCGTCAGATTATTGTAGTCGATGCCCGGCACGTGCAGTTCGCCTGCCGACACCATGCTGGTGGTGCCGCCATGCAGATAGTTGCCGATCCAGCCGATCGCGTCCTGCGCAGGTGTCCATTCGCCGAACACCGGATGCACGTGACCATCGACGAGACCGGGCAATACGGCGCCGCCTGCCGCATCGATGACGATGTCGGCCTCCGGTTTGGGGCTCGCCGCACCCAGTGCCGCAATCCGCCCGTCCTCGATCCGGATCTCGCGCGCGCCGGATATCGGCTGCCCGATATCGCCGGTGAACAGCTCTCCGATATTGGTGATGATGACCCGCGCCACGCCTAGATCCTCCCGCGTCCTCCGGAAATCGTACCGGCAGTGTGGAACACGCGACGTCCGACAAGCAAGCCGGCACACGCTTCGGGGAGCTGAGGGGAGAGACGCGAAGCTGGAGGCCACGGCCGGAATCGAACCGGCGTTTACGGATTTGCAGTCCGCTGCGTCACCACTCCGCCACGTGGCCATCCAATCGCGGCCGGCGAATGCAGCCGCGCGACTTGCCGGGTCGATGGCACCCGGCCAGCAGAGAGAGCGGCATGTAGCACAAGGGATGGTCTGCTTGCAAATGACTGTCGCGCCTCTCCCCCACTGCGGCGAGGAGGCGAGGGACCAACCACCGATAGAACGTCATCGACGCTTGAGTGGACGAGGAGCCGGAGCCGGCGGACATCAGCCCCACAGGTCCGGTCGCGGAGGCTGAATAATGCCGTTCTCGATCCGCAGCCCTGGAACACGGTCCCGCGACAGCAACAGCGGACTGTCGAGGTCCGCCCAGTCGGCTTCGCCCGCGAGCAGCAACGCTGGCGCCATCGACAGCGATGTGGCAACCATCGAGCCGACCATGATCCGCAGCCCCAGCCTTCGCGCCTCGCGCGCCATTGCCAGCGCCTCGGTCAGCCCCCCGCTCTTGTCGAGCTTGATGTTGACCGCATCGTAGCGATCCGTAAGCCCCGCCAGTCCCTGGGTCGCATGAGCCGATTCATCGGCGCAAACCGGCACCGGATGCGGAAATGCGGCAAGAGCTGCGTCCACGCCCTCCGGCAACGGCTGTTCGACAAGTTCGACACCTGTCTCGGCCGCGACATCGAGCAGCGCACCGAGATCGTCCGGCCGCCATCCTTCGTTGGCATCGACCACCAGGCGTGCATCCGGCCGTGCCCGGCGCACCTGCCGCATGCGCTCGATGTCGCGTGCAGGCGCGCCCGTCTCGCCGAGCTTGAGCTTCAAGAGCGGCAGGTCACCGCGGGCTGACGCCTTGGCCGCCATCGCGTCCGGACCGTCGAGACTGAGCGTATAGCAGGTCATCACGGCACCGGGAGCCGCGATGCCTGCAAGCTCGAACACCCGTCGGCCAGCCTGTTTGGCTTCGAAATCCCAGAGCGCGCAATCGATCGCGTTGCGCGTGGCAGAAGCCGGCAGGGTCCGAAGCAGCGCGTTCCTGTCCGGCACGAAAGAAGACGCCAACACCTCGATCTCGGCGAGCGTGCCCTCGGCCGTCTGCCCATACCGCGGATAGGGAACGCACTCGCCGCGTCCGACGATGTCTCCGTCCGACACCTCGGCAACGACGACAACGGCCTCGCGCTTGGCGCCGCGTGAGATGGCGAAGGTGCCTTCGATCGGCCAGGTTTCGATCCGGGCGCTGAGGGCGGCCCTCGCCATCGCTCAGGTGATCCGGCCGGTGAGATGGGCGAGGAACAGATAGACCCGCCCGTAGTCGGACACCAGATGACCTTGCGCCATCTGACCCGATGGGTCCTGGCGTTCCGACTCCTGCAGCACCTGCTCGAAATGCGTCAGGAACTGATTGACATTGGACGCATACGCCGCGTCCGTCGACAGCCGTTGAGCGGTCTGGTCGAACAGCGCACGCCCATCCAGCGTATAAATGCTTCGCACCATGATGCCGCGCTGGCCACTGCCAAGCCGCTGCCAGATCTCGGCCGCCGTCGATGGATCGAGCGCGCGCGCCATGGCGCCGATGTCGAGCCGCGCATCACGCGCTGGCGCCGGTGCAGCCGCCTGGGGCGCAGCCGCCGATCCGGCGTCGGCACCGGAAGCCGCAGCCTCGTCGGCCGAAGCCCGCTTCAAGAGATCGCCGAGCGACCAGCCGTCGCGACCATCGCCCGGTCCCGCCTGCGCAGCCGACGGCCGCCCGCCTCGCGTGCGCATCTCCTCCGATAGGGCATTGCTCAGCGCGCTGAGCGTGCGCGTCTGCTCCTCGCGCGTGGCCTGCGTCGCCACAGGCACCAGCGGCCGCGGCGCGGTGGGACGGCTGACGTCGCGCGCCCTGGCCTCGCGCTGCGAGATCGAGGACAGCTCGTCCAGCGCACGCAACTGATCCTGAAGCACCTTGCGCACCGCCTCCGCGCTCTCGCGCGCAGTGCCCGGAAGGCTTTGTGCACTTGCCCGCAGGCGCTCCTGCTCGCTCGCGAGATCGGCGGCCGCCTGCGCCGCTTTGCGGCGGGCTTCGCTGGAGGTCTGCGAGAACTGATCCGTCATCGACCCGAGGCTGACGCTGACTTCCTGGGTCACGTTGGTGAAGCGGCTCCGCAGGTCCTCCAGGGCGCGCGAAGTGCTCTCTGCCGCTTCTTCCCGAAGCCGCTCGATGTCGGCGATGGTGGAACGCGAGCGCTCCTGCGCGCTTTGAGCAAGCTCGGCGGTCAGCAATCGCGCCTGCTGCTCGGCCTGGCTCATCGTGCCTTCAAGCTGGCGCGAATAGCCATGCGCGACCGTCCCGAGCTCATCCGCCTTGCCGATCATCCTGTCGAGCGTCTGCGACAGCTCGGCGTGTCGTGTCTGCAGCGTCTGATCGATCTTGTAATTGGCGGATTCAAGCGCATTCGCCGACCGTAGGATCTGCTGGCCCTGCGTCTCGAACCGGTTGGTGATGCCGTTGATCTGATTGAGCAGGTTTTCCGAGACGCTCTTGAGCAGTTCGGACTGCCCGGCCAGCCCTTCGATGGCCTTGATCGACTGGCGGGTGATGTTCTCGCTGGTCCGCCGCACGGCGCTGATGCCCTGCAGCAGGTTCTCGTCGAGCTCGATCGATTGCCGGCTCAGCGTCTCGTTCAGATTGCGCGCGTGATTTTCCAGCGCCGAGCTCAATGCCTCGGTTTTCTCGTTGATGCTGCTGTCGATCGCATATGCCGACCGCACGATCGATTCGTCGAACAGCTTCAGGCGCTCCGTGAAGGCGGCATCGAGAGCCCGCGTCCGCTCGACCAATTGGGTATCGAGGGCCTGAGCGCGATTGTCCATCGTCGTGTCGAGCGCCCGCGTGTACTCCTCGAACACGACCTGCAGCTCGCCGGTGCGCGATGCGATCGTCGCGCCGATTGACTGCATATGCCCGTCAAGCGCCCCCGACAGCGACGTCGTGTATTCCGTCAGCACCGATTGCAGATGTTCGGTCCGGGAGCCAAGCGCATTCTCAAGATTTCCGGTCTGGGTCGCGATTGCCGATTCGAGTGCCGTGAGGTTCTGGCCCGCACCCTCGATGATCCGCGCGAGCTTGACCTGCTGGCCGGATAGCTTCTCGATCAGGTCAGGCACCTCTGTCCCAAGCGATTTGAGAGAATCGCTGACACGCTCGCTGGTGTTCACCAGCGCATCGCGTTCCCCGGACAGTTCCTGGATCAGACCGCGGATCTTGCGCTCGTTCTCCTCATAGGAACGCTCGAGCGCGGACACCTCGTTATGAACCAGCGCTTCAAGCTCGCTCGCCCTGCCCAGGGCGCGCCCCACCGCGTCGTTCATGAACGACACCTGGCGGCGCACCGCCTGCCCAAGCGAGGCAACCGACTGCTCCGCCATCCGGTCCGGCTCGGCCAGCCGCACCGCGACTTCCGTCATCGCGCTCGAGCGAAGTCGCATTTCCTCTGCGCGATAGGCGATCAACGCCAGCCCGAACGCCAAGCCGACCGGACCGAGCAGCGTGGCGACCAGCATCAGTATCTCGGGTCGGCCCGCGAGCGAGCCGAACCCGCCTTCGATGGCCGAACCGCCCCACTGATAGATCGCGAACACGATCGTCGCGAAAACCCACCCGCCGCTGATGCCGGCTGCGATTGAAAACGGCTTGGACGACGGTTTCTGGTTCAGCGCGTAGATCAGGCCGCCGATCGAGGGCGCATCATCATTCGCCGCGATCTGATCTCGCGACGGCGCAGCCGCGCGACGGTGTGAGTTCCGGCGCTGCGACAGCGGCGGCGAACCGGCGGATTGAGCCGCACCCGGCAATTCGGGAGGAGCCGGCGGCATCGCCCGGTTCGCCGGGCCTTTGCCTTCGGCCGCATCTGCAGCGCCGCCGTCTGGGGCGCCGTCCGGCCTGACCGCAGGGGCCATGTCCCCTGCCGCGGCCGCTTCCGCTGTTTCCTCGACCTTCAATGCGGCGTTGCCGGCGGTCGGCCCTCCGCCGCCAGCGGACGCCACGAAAGGTACTGCGGGCGGCAACCTCACTCGCCCCGGATTGACCGATTTGAACTGCGAATCGAGAGGGGACTTTGCAGCGTCTCCCGCGGATTTGCTGATAGGAACCGGCGGCGCCAAGCCGGGCTTAGGCAGGATCTCCTTGGCCGTCGCGCGTTCGGCGCCAGTCGCAGGTTCCGTCTCGCCGTCCTTGCGGCGCACGTCGGCAGCAAGCCCCCCTTGCTGTTCAGTGCTGAGCCTGTCCTGCGCCATCAGCCTGCAAAATCTCCCACCTCGACACGCCGTGCCGAACCCCGCGCAACGGCCGACTGGGACGCCCGCGACCGCCCGGAAACGACTCGAACGCCTCGACCTGCGAACCTATGAGTGCCGGAGCAGCGCCCCCGCCCCTCTGTGCTCCCTGGCATCAGACTTAAGGTACTCTTTAAGGCGAAACAAAGGTTCATGAAACGGTAAGAATGTATGCTTTCTACCGGATTTCCATGACGCTGAACATTGCACCGTCGCCGTTTACCCCAATTTATCAGCATAGAGCTATCATCGGACACCAAATTAGCTTGTTTACGTGAAACCATGCCTCATTCTTTTGACATGCCACGTGAGTTCGCTTGCGGTCCACCAGCCGATCCGGGCATGCCGGCCATCGATTGCGCTCACCTTAGCCGCTACACGCTCGGCGACCGCCAACTCGAGCAAGAAGTCCTCCGGCTGTTTGCCGACCAGGCGCCGGTCACCCTCATGAAACTTCGCGAAGCGGCTTGCGCAAAGTCGTGGCACGATGCGGCGCACACTCTGAAGGGATCAGCCCGGGCCGTCGGCGCGATAAGGGTCGCAGGCGCCGCACAGGACGCTCAGGCGGCGGGGCATGATCATTCTAATCGAGATGCCTTCATCCGGCGCATCGAACGCTCGATCGAGGAAGCGCTCGACCACATCTCGGGCCTCGCCTCCGCCACGTGATCGCACCGCGCCGGGCCGGCTGCAGACCGGGGCCGCTCGCTGCCTGCGGCACCCAGCGGCTTGAATTCGCCTCCCACGCCGTCTAATTGAGCGAGGTTGCCGCCGCCGTTGCGGCCGGACCCGGCCGAGCCGCGCGCCGGTCCGCCCCTCGGCGCAGGCCGTTTTCGCAGCCCTCCGCCTCGCCCCAGGGAATGACCGACACATGGCCAAAATCACGTACATCCAGCCTGACGGCAATAGCACCACCGTGGACGCCGCCCCCGGCAATACCGTGATGGAAGCCGCCAAAATCAATGATATAGCAGGTATCGAAGCCGAATGCGGAGGCGCCTGCGCATGCGCGACCTGCCACGTCTATATCGACGAGACCTGGCGCGAGAAGGTCGGTGGACCGTCCGACATGGAAAACGACATGCTCGATTTCGCCTTCGACGTGCGGGAGGAAAGCCGGCTTTCATGCCAGATCAAGATCACGGAGGACCTTGACGGTCTCGTCGTGAAGGTGCCCGAGAGGCAGTTCTGAACCCGTGTTCCAGGTTGGATCTAGGTTGGATGATGCAATGAACGCAGAACCTCAGCCCAGTCCAGCGATCGAGACGGACGTCGTCATCATCGGCGCCGGTCCCGTCGGCCTTTTCGCCGTGTTCGAATTGGGCCTCGTCGACATTCGCTGCCACGTCGTCGACATCCTGGACAAGATCGGCGGCCAGTGCGCCGAGCTGTATCCCGAGAAACCGATCTACGACATCCCAGGGCTGCCGGTGGTGACCGGACAGGAGCTCACCGACCGGCTGCTGGAACAGATCAAGCCATTCGAGCCCGCATTCCATCTCAGTCAGCAGATCGAGGAGCTGCGCCGCGAGCCCGACGGCCGGTTCCGGCTGAAAACGGACGCCGGCACCTCCTTCCTGGCCAAGGTCGTGGTGATCGCCGCCGGGGGCGGGTCCTTCACCCCCAAGCGTCCGCCGCTGGCCGGCATCGAAGCCTACGAGGGAAGCTCAGTTTTCTATGCCGTCCGCCGCATCGAGCAGTTCCGCGGACGAAACGTGCTCATCGTCGGCGGCGGCGACTCGGCGCTCGACTGGACCTTGAGCCTCCAGCCCGTCGCCAATTCGCTGACGCTGCTGCACCGCCGCGATGAGTTCCGGGGCGCGCCGCACTCGGTCGATAAAATGCGCGATCTGGTCGCCGAAGGTAAGGTACGCCTCGTCATCGGGCAGGTGACCGCCCTTCACGGCGACGCCGGCCGGCTCGAAGCCGTCACCGTGAAAGCGAAGGATGGCGAGGAACGCCTCGCCTGCGATGCGATGCTGCCGTTCTTCGGATTGACGATGAAGCTCGGCCCCGTCGCCAACTGGGGCCTCAATCTCGAAGAAAACCTGATCCCGGTCGATACCGAAAAATTCGAGACCAGCGAGCCGGGGATCTTCGCCATCGGCGACATCAACAACTATCCTGGAAAGCTGAAGCTCATCCTGTCCGGATTTCACGAGGGCGCGCTGATGGCGCAGGCCGCTCACCGCTACATCTATCCGGAGAAGAAGTTGCTGTTCCAGTACACGACGTCGTCGTCGAGCCTGCAGAAGAAGCTCGGCGTACGCTGAACAACGCCCATTCCGGAGTCCGAAGCCGATCGGCTGGGGCTAAAAGAAGCTCTGCAGCCCGGTCTGTGCCCGGCCCAGGATCAGCGCGTGCACATCGTGGGTGCCCTCGTAGGTATTGACCGTCTCCAGGTTCATCGCATGACGCATCACGTGGTATTCGGCCATGATGCCGTTGCCGCCGTGCATATCGCGGGCGACGCGGGCGATCTCCAATGCCTTGCCGCAGTTGTTCCGCTTCACGAGGCTGATCGCCTCCGGCGCAAGCCGGCCCTCGTCGAACAGCCTGCCAATCCGCAACGCTGCCTGGAGCCCCAGCGCGATCTCGGTCTGCATGTCCGCGAGCTTCTTCTGCACGAGCTGATTGGCCGCCAGCGGACGGTTGAACTGGCGGCGGTCGAGCGCATACTGGCGCGCCCGGTGCCAGCAGTCCTCGGCCGCTCCCATCGCACCCCAGCAAATGCCGAAACGGGCGCGGTTGAGGCAGGAGAATGGTCCCTTGAGACCGCGCACGTTGGGCAGCATCGCGCTCTCGGGTACGAGCACCCCTTGCATGGAGACTTCACCGGTTGTCGAGGTCCTGAGCGACAGCTTGCCTTCGATCTTCGGAGCAGTGAGTCCCTTCATCCCTTTCTCAAGGATGAAGCCACGGATCTCGCCGTCATGGGCCTCCGATTTCGCCCAGATCACGAACACATCCGCAAGCGGCGCATTGGAGATCCACATCTTGGATCCGGTCAGGCGGAAGCCGTCTGAAACCTTCTCGGCGCGGGTTTTCATAGAGGCGGGGTCTGAGCCGGCCTCAGGCTCCGTCAATCCGAAGCAGCCGACCCACTCGCCGCTGGCCAGCTTCGGCAGATACCTTTGCCGCTGCTCCTCGCTGCCGAACGCCTGGATCGGATACATCACCAGCGACGACTGCACCGACAGCA
Source organism: Hyphomicrobiaceae bacterium (assembly GCA_050186055.1). Taxonomy (GTDB): domain Bacteria; phylum Pseudomonadota; class Alphaproteobacteria; order Rhizobiales; family Hyphomicrobiaceae; genus CAMDPA01. Next base: position 20,137 of record JBFWYV010000023.1, read on the forward strand.
TCGACCGGTAGCCGGAATCGACCCGCTCGATCTCGCGCGCGACGAGGCCATAGGAGACGTAGTTCGCTCCCGCTCCTCCGTACTCGCCGGGTACAGTGACGCCGAGCAGGCCAAGCGCGCCCATCTCCTGGAATATCTCGCGGTCGGTCACCTCTTCGAGAAAAGCCTTGGTGACGCGGGGCGCAAGCTTGTCCTGCGCGTAGTCGCGCGCGGTGTCCCGGATCAGGGATTCCTCCTCGCCGAGCTGGCTGTCGAACAGAAACGGGTCATCCCACTGAAATGCGTCCGTGCGCGGCTGCGCGCTCCTCGTCGGCTTGTCCTGCATTTCCGTTCCTTCCCTGTCCCAATTCCGCATGCATCCCGGCATGAGCGACATTCCGTGCCGAGGACATCCTACCCCAGGAGTGGCACGAGATCCTTGAATTCCGGCGTCCCGGCCTGTTGCAGCCACTCATAAGCGATCATCTCGGTGTCGACGACCGCAGCGCCGCAGCGTCCCATCCGCTGCAGCGCCAGAGCATGCGACTCCGCGCTTGCGCTCGCCGTCGCATCCGCGACGACGAACCCGTCGAAGTCATGGGCCAGCAGATCGAGCGTGCTTTGACAGACCGCAACGTGCGCCTCCAGCCCGCACACCACGACCTGGTCCCGGCCCGACTGGCGCAATTCCCGCAGCCGCGCCGATAGCAATTGATCGCGCCAGCACGAAAAACTCGTTCTGCCGACGAGCGCCGCTTCGCCTGCCGTCACCTCCCGCAGCAACGCCGATGTCGTGCCGTATCGTGACGGCTCCAGCTCGCCGATCGTGATCGGAACCGAAAGGCGTCGGGCAAATCCCGCCAGCCGCATTGCGTTCTGCAGCACACGTTGGCCCCCGCCAACGCGCGCAAGCGGTTTCTCCTGCATATCGACGATCAGGAGATGGGAACGTAACCGGTTGGCGAGCATGGGCTGAATTCGAGTCCGACGACGAGGAAAACGAAGGCGCGGAGCAGGATGCTAGTGTCCCGATTCTGAAGTTCGCCATACCATGAGGTTTGCGCCCCAAGCGAGCTTCAGAATCAAAAGAGACACTAGAATCATAGACTTGCCAGTGTGATTCAGATCGAGAAATTCGCTCACGACCTCGCTGCTTGATATGGCGAATTTCTCGATCATCACACTAGATCGAACCAGGCTCCGGCGAAAGACCCGCAGCGCAGCCGGAGCCATCGGCGACGCCACAAGCGCCGGCCACATGACATCAACGCAGGCTGCCGAGATCGACCCGGCCGCGATGCTCCACCTCGACCGGACCGGTCATGAGGATGCGGCCGTCGTCCCGCCATGCGATATCGAGCGTACCCCCCGGCAATGCGACCTCGACCCGGCGCTGCGTCCGTCCGGTCCGGGCGCCGCACACCGCTGCCGCGCAGGCTGCCGACCCGCACGCCTTCGTCAAGCCTGCGCCGCGCTCCCAGGTCCGAAGCCGGATCGACGCCGGCGACAGCACCGCCGCCAGGGAAATGTTGGCCCGCTGCGGAAAGATCGGATGGTTCTCCAGCATCGGGCCAAGGCGGCCCAGGTCATAGGCTTCCACCTCGTCGACCCAGAAAACGGCATGGGGATTGCCGACATTGACCACCGAGGGTGAGTGCAGGACGGGATTGTCGATCGGTCCGATCTGCAGCTCGATGTAGCGTGTGTCCTTGAACGGCTCGCTCAACGGAATGTCCTGCCAGCCGAAACGCGGCTCGCCCATATCGACGGTGATGCGGTCGATATCGTCAACGACGACGTCAAGCCGCCCCGCCGCCGTCTCGAACGCGAACGCTTTGCTCCCGGACTCCTCGGCGACCAGCCACGCGATGCAGCGCGTCCCGTTCCCGCATGCTCCAGCCTCGGAGCCATCGGTATTGAAGATCCGCACATAGGCAGCGGTATCGGCGTTCCGCGCGGGCTCCATCACCATGAGCTGGTCGAAATGCGTCCCCGCATGGCCGGCAATCGCCCGCGCTTCCGCCTCACCGATGCGCATTGACGAATTGCGCAGGTCGACGGCAACGATCTCGTTGCCGATACCGTTCATCTTCACGTAGTCCAGCATGGAAGGTGTCGCCATGCCGCCATATATCGGCAAACGGCAGCCGAACTCAATCGCGCGGCATCGCGTCCAAACCGCGTCCTGGGGATCTGAACACAATGGCTCATTGCGGACCGTCACCAGAGCCCTGGGTGCTCCGTCACCTGGTAGGCATCGCGAAGGGCGGGCACGTGCTCGACGTTGCCTGCGGCGGCGGCCGCCACATCGCCGCGTGCCTCGACCTCGGTCTTCGGGTCACCGGCGTCGATCGCGACACCGGTGCAGCACGGCAGCGCTTCGCCGGCAAACCGGGGCTCGAGCTGATCGAGGCCGACCTCGAGGACGGCCGGCTGTTTCCTTTCGGCCCCGCTTCGTTCGATGGCATCGTCGTCGTCAACTACCTCTGGCGGCCGGTCCTTCCGGCCATCATCGGCGCCGCCAAGCGCAGCGGCCTCATCATCTACCAGACCTTTCGCACCGGCAACGAGCGATACGGCAAGCCATCCAATCCCGACTTCCTGCTGCGCCCCAACGAGCTGCTGGACGCCGTCGCCGGCAGGCTCCTGGTCATCACCTACGAGGAAACGCATCTGCGGGAGCCGGATCGGCTGGTCCAGCGGATCGTGGCTGCCGGACCTGATCACACCTGGGTGAACGACCCGCCGGCGCTTTGAATTGCTGCGCCTCGGCACCTAACTGACAGCGAGGTATCGTCGGTGAAAACGGAGCGAGCGGATGAAGTTGCTTGGGCATTCGGCGCTGGTCGCCCTGATCTCGATGGGCCTGCCCGCAATAGCGGCGGCCGCCAGCGTCACGAAGGCGCCGGCGCCGAAAGAGAAATCGGCGGTCCGGACCGAAACCGTCGTCACCGGACTCGACCACCCGTGGGCGATCCAGTTCCTGCCCGAGGGCGGCATGCTGGTCACCGAGCGGCCCGGCACCATGCGCCTCATCGCCAAGGACGGAACGCTGTCGCCCCCCATAGCCGGCGTTCCGAAAGTCGTCGCCGTTGGGCAGGGCGGCCTGCTGGACGTTGCGCTGGCTCCCGACTTTGCCCAGAGCCGGCGCATCTTCTTCACGTTCTCCGAGCCTCGCGGCGGGGGCCGTAACGCCACTGCCGTCGCCAGCGCGACGCTGACGCCGTCGGGGAACACCGCGAAGCTGGACAACGTAAAGGTCATCTTCCGCCAGCAGCCGGCGATGGCGTCCACGTTCCATTTCGGCTCACGGATCGCGATCGCGCCCGACGGAACGCTGTTCGTCACCCTGGGCGAGCGGAACCGCGCGCGCGACCAGGCGCAGAACCCGGCAAATCACATCGGAAAGGTCGTGCACATCGATCAGGACGGCCTGCCTGCGCCCGGCAATCCCCGCAAGCCCGGCTGGGCGCCGACGGTGTGGTCCATCGGTCATCGCAATCCTCAGGCCGCAGCGATTCACCCCCAAACGGGGCAGCTTTGGACAGTGGAGCACGGCGCCCGCGGCGGCGATGAACTCAACCGTCCGCAAGCCGGCCGCAACTATGGCTGGCCGGTCATCACCTATGGACGCGACTACTCCGGCGCCAGGATCGGCGAAGGGACAAGCAAGCCGGGCATGGAGCAGCCGGTCTATTACTGGGATCCCTCCATCGCACCGTCCGGAATGACGTTCTACACGGGCAAGCTCTTTCCCGCCTGGAACGGCAGCATTCTCGTCGGCGCACTGGCGGGATCGCACGTCGCCAGGCTGGTCCTGGACGGCGATGCCGTTGTCGCCGAGGAGAAGCTGCTGGCCGGTCTCGGCGAACGCATCCGGGACGTCAGGCAGGGCCCCGATGGCGCCATCTACATTGCCACCGACAGCGCCCAAGGCCGCATTCTCAAGATCGTGCCGGCCGGACCCGGCTGATGCCGCGCCGGATGGCATCGGTGCAACACAATCCACGAATTCACTGCAGCTATACCAAACGGGCGATGCCCAAGCCGGGCCGCATTGAAATCATAAGTTGGGTTATCTTGGCGAGGGTCTTCTGTTGCGTCGCATTTCGGCGCCCCGTCTGCAAAGACACCCACCGCGGGGAAAGCGCATTTGCGGCAGCCGGAATTTCACCGGCACCGCAAATGCCCCCGCCTCTTTTCCCTTCAGTCAACATCGACCCGAACGACAGCGGCCATCCACGTGGCTCATCGCGGGCACCGAGCAAGCGGATACCTGTCGTAGGCCGCCACCTTCGTGGGCGTGACGGTGCGGGGGTGAGACTGTTGACCCGCGAAAGTCCGTCATGGCTGCGCCGGGACGACGTGGCAACGTCGGACCGGACAACGGCGGCCATCCACGTGGCTCACCGCGTGCACCGAGCAAGCGGATACTTGTCGTAGGCGGTCGCCTTCGTGGCCGTGACGGTGCGGGGGGGAAGTAGAGGCTCACAATTTCTACCGGCGCTGACACCGGAACCAATCTATCGCCCCTTGCCATATCCGGCAAAGACCGGCTTCCTAAGCAGAGCGGGCCGGCATTTGCAGGTAGAGCTGTCAGCTTTCTGAACCCGCATTCCAGGCCCTCGTCCCTCTTTTGGGGGATGTCACAATCGCTTCAATTGGCCATTAAGCCATACGAATGCAGCGACTACCGACAATCCGAACAGCGCTTGATCTCTCCGGCCACGTCGGCATTTGCCCAAGCCCGCAGGCAACCCGAAGCACCGCAAGGTCACCCGCTGCCGAAACTGCAGTTTGGCTGAGGACAGGCGCCTTCCGCGCCCCGCTCATGTCGGCGCCTAGATTTTTTCCCGACACGCCGGACGTATTGCTCAGCAGCTATTTCCCGACCCTCGAAAGGTTGATGCGTGCAATCTCGCGAAGTCATACTGAAGGCGTTGGAATTGACGGCGAAGCTCTATCCGGGCGCCTTTGAACCTGCGGCCTGGAGCGATGCATTGCCCGATCTTGCTCATTTCCTGCGCGCCACCATGGCACGCGTGAACCTTCTGCGGCTCTCGGATCTCCACCTGTACGCCAGCTACGGTCACGGGGTGTCCAGGCAAACAGAAAGCCTGCGGCAGGCAACACCGAAAACCCTGGCTTCCGATCCGAGGCTCAAGGCTGCGTTGCGCAGACCCAATGAACCCGTCCACTGCCGCCAGCTCGTCGACACCAACACGCTCCACGCGTCGTCGTTCTATCGCAAGTACCTGAAACCCTTCGGGATCGAATACGCGATGGGCGTCCCGGTCGTCGTCCAGGATCATGATTTCGTACTGACCCTGGCGGCCATGCGAGGCCCGTCGCTGAAGCCCTTCAACCGCACCGACCTGGAACGCCTCGCCCTGCTGATACCCAACCTCGTGCGGATCGGTCGGATCGCCGGCCAGGCCCATCGCCAACGGGTGGCGACGCGTGCGCTCGAATCGGCATTCGATTCCAGTTCCATTCCCCTCATGCTGGTTGATCGGCTCTCCACCATCATGCGGGCCAATTCAGCAGCCGCAGCGCTGCTCGCAGACGAGAAATGGATCCGCAGCCGGAACGGCAAACTTGTACACCCGGATGCAACCGCAGCCGAGCGGCTGCTGAACGCCATCGGAGAGGTCGTGAGACACGCCCGCCTCAACAGCAAGTCCAGGGTCCACCATATCTCCCTGCCGCGTCCCGGCCAGACGCATCCGCTGATCGCCACCGTCTGCTCCCTGGCGCCGGAACAGTCCGATACCGACAATCCCCCGCTGGGCTGGCCGCAGGAGCACGCCTACGCCGCGGTGTTCGTGAGCGATCCGACGCGGACCGTCCGCATGAGCGCGGAACGGCTGAAGACGCTGTTCCCCAACATCACCGACGCCGAGGCGAGCGTGCTGTGCCTCCTGGCCGGCGGCCATACCGCTGACGAAATCGCCGGGTTGCGGCGCCGGACCCCGGGAACGGTCCGGACCCAGATCAAGAGCATCATGCAGAAAACCCACGCCCACAGGCGGTTCGAGCTGATCCGTATGATCCTGTTCTCCGAGCCACCGGTCACCTGATCCCGCTCCGATCTCGCCGAAGAGGGGACATCTCAACCCGGGGCTTACACGGCCGGACAAGAGGTTGACAGTCGCGGCTGTCTCGACCATTGTGCCGCCGGTTCCGGTCCGCCCAGATGCGAGCCGCCACCCAGGGACCGATCCGATCTGCCCGGATATGGTGCCTCGGGGGTCAACATCCGCCGGCGAGTTTCGCCCGCGGGTGCGATTGTGCTTGCCGCATCTGAAGCGTGATCAGAGCCGATAGAGCCGCCGGCACGTGCCGGAGCCGATTGATCGCGTCTGGCAATGGAGGACTGGCGAACCGATATGACCTGATGACAAGCGAGCCAGCGTCCGCGCGAGATCGCTGACCGTCGCCGCCTTCACGTCCGTATCGCCCCGAAGAAACCCCGCCCCCAAGAGACCCATGTTCCAGAACCTCTCCGACAGACTTTCCGGCATATTCTCCAAGCTCACCGGCCGCGGCGCGCTGACGGACAGCGACGTCGCCGAGGCCATGCGCGAGGTGCGGCGTGCTCTGCTCGAGGCCGATGTCGCGCTGGAGGTCGTGCGCAACTTCACCGAAGCCGTTCGCGCCAAGGCTGTCGGCCAGGACGTCGTCAAGTCGGTCACGCCCGGCCAGATGGTGGTCAAGATCGTCAATGACGAACTCGTCGCCATGCTCGGCTCCGACGCGGAGCCCATCGATCTCAATGCCAGTCCGCCCATACCCATTATGCTGGTCGGCCTGCAGGGGTCGGGCAAGACGACGACCTGCGCCAAGATCGGCTGGCGGCTCACCAACCGCGACCGCAAGCGCGTGCTGATGGCCTCGCTCGATACGCGGCGTCCGGCCGCCATGGAGCAGCTCAAGGTCCTCGGCGAGCAAACCGGCGTCGCCACACTGCCGATCATTACCGGACAGACGCCGATTCAGATCGCGCGCCGGGCACTGGATGCAGCGCGCCTCGGCGGATACGACGTCGTCCTGCTCGATACCGCCGGCCGCACCACGGTGGATGAAGCGCTGATGGCCGAGGTCGCCGAGGTCAAGGCCGCCACGACGCCGCACGAAACCCTGCTGGTCGCCGACTCGCTGACCGGCCAGGACGCGGTCAATACCGCCAAGGCCTTCGAAGCGCGTGTCGGCGTCACCGGCATCGTCCTGACCCGCGCCGACGGCGATGCCCGCGGCGGCGCGGCCCTGTCCATGCGCGCCGTCACCGGCAAGCCGATCAAGCTGATCGGCACCGGCGAGAAGTGGGACGCGCTGGAGGACTTCCATCCCGGGCGCATCGCCAGCCGCATCCTCGGCATGGGTGATATCGTCAGCCTCGTCGAAAAGGCCGCCGCCACCATCGACGCCGAGAAGGCGCAGGCGATGGCGGCCAAGATGAAGAAGGGCGAGTTCGATCTCGACGATCTCGCCGAACAGCTCCGCCAGATGCAGAAGCTCGGTGGTTTGGGCGGCGTGATGGGCCTGATGCCGGGCGTCGGCAAGCTGAAGAGCCAGCTCGCCGATGCCAATATCGATGATCGGATGATCAAGCGTCAGCAGGCCATCATCTCGTCGATGACCAGGAAGGAGCGCCGCTCGCCCAGGGTCATCGACGGCAAGCGCAGGCGGCGCATCGCGTCCGGTTCCGGCACCAAGGTCGAGGATGTCAACCGCCTGCTCAAGATGCACCGCCAGATGGCCGACATGATGAAGGCGATGGGCAAGAACAAGGGCCTCATGGGCCGCATGCTCGGCGGCATGGGCATGGGCGGCGGCATGCCGCAGCCGACGCCCGAGCAGCTCCAGCAACTGCAGAACGCCCAGCTTCCGAAGGGACTGTCGCTGCCCAAGGGCCCGATGCCGAAAGGCCTGCCCGGACTTGGCAGCGGCGGCCTCCCCGGACTTGGCGGTCCCGCGCCGAAGTTTCCGGGCTTGCCCGGCCTCCCCGGCAAGAAGAAGTGATCGAGAGATTTCGAGCAGATCGCCGGTCCACAGACAGACGATCCGAACCCTGAACGACGATAGCAACCTCGAAGGAAAAGCAGACCAATGGCAGTCAAGATCAGGCTTTCGCGCGGTGGCAGCAAGAAGCGCCCGTACTATTACATCGTTGTCGCCCAGGCCACCTCGCCACGCGACGGCCGCTATATCGAGCAGGTCGGCACCTATAACCCGATGCTGCCGCGCGACCACGGCGAGCGTATCAAGCTCAACGAGGATCGCTGCAAGCATTGGCTCTCCGTCGGTGCGCTCCCCACCGATCGCGTTGCCCGCTTCCTCGACAAGGCCGGTCTCATGAAGCGTGAGACGCCGAACAATCCCGACAAGGGCAAGCCGCGCAAGAAGCGGCTCGAGCGCGAGGCGGCCGAGGCGGAGCGCGCCCAGGCTGCCGCCGACGCGGAAGGCACTGCCGCCGGCAGTTGAGCGACGGTGTAGGCTCCGGTGCCGGCTGATCCCAAATCGACCGAGCCCATCCGCCGGATCAGGCTTGGCCGTATTACCGGTGCTCACGGCATCCGCGGCGATGTCGTCATTCGCTCGTTCACCGCCGACCCAGCCGATATCGCCGGCTATGGACCATTGACCGACGAGCAC
>JBFWYV010000024.1:0-28528 GCA_050186055.1 Hyphomicrobiaceae bacterium
CTCGGACTGATGCTGGTGTTCTCGGTGCTGGTGCTGCTGTTCTCGAGCTTCCTGCAGCCGATCACGATCCTGTTCTCGCTGCCGCTGTCGATCGGCGGCGCGATCTTCGCATTGTTCATCACGCAGAAGCCGATCAGCCTGCCCGTTGTCATCGGCATTCTGATGCTGATGGGCATCGTGACGAAGAATGCGATCATGCTGGTCGACTTCGCGCTCGAGTCGATGACCCGCGGCGCGTCGCGCAAGGATGCCATCGTGGATGCCGGCCGCAAGCGCGCGCGGCCGATCGTGATGACGACGATCGCGATGGTAGGGGGCATGCTTCCCACCGCGCTCGCGCTGGAGTCGGGCGGCGAATTCCGGGCGCCGATGGCGGTTGCCGTGATCGGCGGACTGATCTCCTCCACGGTCCTGAGCCTTGTGTTCGTGCCTGCAGTGTTCGTGCTGATGGACGAAATCGCCGGCTGGACGTGGCGGCGGATCGGCCATCTGTTCGGCCAGGCGGACAAGGCGGACGTGCCGAAACAGGATGGCATCGCGAGTCCGGCGGTCGGGAGTGCCGGTGCGGAGGCAGCAAGGTAACCATCCGGCAAGCGCCGCCGGTCACACTGGCCGCTTCAATTGCAGATCGGTCGCGGCGTGACTACTTGAAAGAAGCCGAATATGACGGCTTCGGTCGGAAGTGTCCATTTGCGCCGTCGCTGGATGGGAGTCTCAGCCATGTTTGACGCAAAGAGCCTGCTGGACGCACTCGTACAAGGCGCCGGCCCGCAGCGGCCGCCGCAGACCCAGAGCGGAGGACTTGGCGACCTGCTGGGCCAGTTGACCGGCGGCTCATCCGGCGGCGGCGGTTTGGGCGATATTCTGGGCCAATTGCAAGGCAAGCTCGGCACACCCCAGACCGGACAGGCACCCAACGCAGCTCCGGCCCCGAACGCGGCGCCTGGCAGCGGCGGCGGACTCGGCGATATTCTCGAGCAGCTTCAAAAGCAGTTCGGACAGGCCACACCGGCGCCGGCAGCGAATGCGGCCCCCGGAAGCGCGCCGCCCGCCGGCGGACAAGGCGGCGGATTGTTCGACATCCTGGGACAGGTGCTGAACCAGGCGACGTCGGGCGTCAAGGAAGGGGCCGGCAAGCTCGATGAGATGACGGGCGCCGGCCAACGGGCACGGGATGCCCTTGGCCAGGCCACGGGGAAAACGCCGGAGGAGCTGCTGGCTCAGCTGAAAGATCTGATTTCCAACAATCAGCTTGCTGCCGGTGCTGCTCTTGGCGGACTGGGCGCCCTCATACTCGGTACCGGCGCCGGGCGCTCGATCGCGGTCGGCGCAGCCAAGCTCGGCGAGCTGGCGATGATCGGCGGGCTCGCCTACAAGGCTTACCTGAACTACAGCCAGGGTCGCTCGCCCGCCGAAACCGAACAGTCGCAGAAGTTGCTCGAGGGGCCCGCGCCGTCCGGCTCGGGGTACGAGCCCGACGCCATCTCCAACAACCAGGCTCTGCTCTACATTCGCGCGATGATCGCCGCGGCGTCTGCCGACGGCCGCATCGACGACGGCGAGCAGCAGAAGATCCTCGGCAGTCTCGCCCAGGCCGGAGTCGACCCGTCTGCGCGCGAGTTCCTGACGAAGGAAATGGCGAACCCGGCGACTGTCGATGAACTGGCCGCAACCGTGACAACACAGGAGGAAGCGGTCCAGGTGTTCACAGCCGCTCGCGTCGCCATCGATCTCGATAACGCGACGGAGAGCGCGTTCCTGACGACACTGGCGGACCGCCTCGGGATCGAACCCGGACTTGCCCAGCATATCGACGCCGCAGCGCGCGCAGCAGCCTAGAGTGCTTCCGGAAAAGTGGGAACCGGTTTTTCCGATAAGACTCGCTTGCGGCCGGCTCCCCGAAGGGGTGTCGCAAGCGCAACTAAGAAGAAGCACGACAAAACAAAAACCTAGGGCCTTTCTGGAATTCAACCAAAACCAGAAAGGCCCTAGCTCCGCAACCAGCCCGACAGGCAACCGCGACGCGAGAGCGTGCGCGGTTGCCGTCGTATCAGGGCCGGTAAGATCGATCTCGTCCTCGCCACCGCATGCCGGTTGGACAGCCGCCCGTCGGAAGCCTAGGTTGTGCCGATGCGCGAGGCGGAACAGGGACATTGCCTCTCGCCCGCGATAGTCCGGGAGGCGATATGACGAAGCTGGCGGAGGAAAGGCGCGGACGCCTCAGAGAGGCGATGAAAGCCCAAGGACTTGATGCCGTCGTCGTCTGCGGCACGTCCTGGCAGGAAGCCTACCTGCGCTACGTCACCGATTTCGGAATTCTCGAAGGCAACGGCATCTGCGTGCTGGAAGCGGATGGCCGGTGCCGGCTTTGGCTCGAGAGCGCAGCCGACGCAGAACGGGCGGCAGGCGAGACGCAAGGCTGCGAGATCCGCTTCACCCGCGATCCGGCGCAGGTTGCCGGTGCAGAGATCAGAAGCCTGTCGAACGCCCGCGTGGCGGTGTTGCCATCGCATTTGAAGCCGGCCTGGCTCGAAGACGCCGAACTCAGGCTGGACCTCCAGGATGCCGGCCAACTCATCGAACGGCTGTTCATGGAGAAGATGCCGGCGGAGATCGATGCGATCCGCCGCGCGGTCCGGCTCGCCGACGCGGGCTACGCCTATTTCCGCGAGGTCGCGCGACCGGGCCGCCGCCAATACGAGGTGGTTGCGGACGTGGAAGCCTACCTGCGCGCCAACGGCTCGCCCGACAACTTCCAGATCATCGGCTCCGGCGGGCAGGATGTGCGCGGGATGACACCGCCTTCCGAACGCCGGTTGGCGGCAGGCGATCTGGTGACCACCGAGCTGACTCCGGCCCTCGAAGGCTATTTCGCACAAATCTGCCGAACGCTCGTGCTCGGCAAGGCGTCAGCCGCGCACAGAAAGGCGTTCGACGTCTACCTCGACGCGATGGAAGCGGGCATCGCCGCCGTGCGCGCGGGCGTTACCGCAGCGGATGTGGCCCGCGCCGAGAACGACGTATTCCGTCGCCATGGTCTCGGCGACTACGTGACGTCGCGCTATACCCGGGTGCGCGGCCACGGCCTGGGACTGATGCCCGACATGAAGCCGGCGATCCTGGAAGATGTGGAGATCGAGCTGAAGGCCGGCATGACGCTGATCGTCCATCCGAATACGTATCATCCGGACGTCGGCTATCTTGTGCTCGGCGATGTCGTGGCGGTGACCGAGACCGGCTGCGAGGTGCTGACGAAAACGCCGCGGGAGCTGTTCGAGGTTGCTGCGTGACGGCCCGCGCCACATCGGCCATGCCTCTCATGCTGCTCCGTAGACTCATTTTTCAGATTTGCAGGGACCGCCGATGCGCAGAGGTCTGATTTCCTGGTCGAAGGTCGAGCTGCCGGAGTTCGTGCTCGATCGCCGGGTAGCGAAGGCGCAAGCGGCAATGGCGGCGACGGGGCTCGACGCGCTGCTGGTTTATACGACGCCGGCTCGCACGGCGGGCGTCTCGTGGCTGGCCGGGTTCGTGCCGTACTGGAACCAGGGCCTGCTGGTCGTGCCGCATGCCGGCCCGCCAGTCCTGGTCTCGGCGCTTTCCAACCGCGTCAAAGGCTGGATTCAGCGCAATGCCCATGTCGCCGAGGTCAGAAGCTCGCCGCAGTACGCGGCCGAGGCCGTTGCCGTGATTTCGGCGGCGGTGAGCAAGGCCAGGGTGGGTATCGTCGACCTCCCTCATCTGCCGGCCGTCATCAGCCATAGCGTGGCAGACGCCGGTCACGTTCCGGTGAATGGCACATCCCTGTTCGCGGAGCTCAGGTCAGACGCGGATCCAGCCGAAATCGGGCTGACATGCCGCGCCGCCGAGATCGCTCGGCGCGCGCTATCCAGGATCGGACCGGACGAAACCGACGCAGGCAGAGCCGTTGCGGCCGTGGAAGGCGAAGCCCGCCGTCTGGGTGCGGAGGAAGTCTATCCCGGCATCGCTGCCGACCTGAAGGCAAGCACGCGGCTCGTCAGGTTGGAGGGAGCGGCGAAACTGGGAACCGTCGCAGCCGTGCGGGCGAGCGTTGCCTACAAGGGCGCCTGGGTGCGCATGACACGGACAATCGCCAGGGATGCGGCGCATGCCGATGCCGTTCGGCGCGCCACGGAGCAATTCGCGGCAGCAGCGGCGCGATTGCCGGATACGGGTGCATTGCTCGCTTCGAAGACATGGCTGGCGGAAGGATGCCGGACAACTTTGCCGTTGGAAGCGCTCGCCGGATCGGTCGTCGATGAGCCGTTATCGTTGACGGGAACGCCGATCGTCAGCGTACAGGCGACATACGATGTCGACGGCATGCCGGTGCTGGTCGGCGCTCCGGTGCTCCTTGGCCGCAACGGCGCGGCGGCAAGCCTGCTCGCTGTCGCGGAGCCATGAAGGTCGTAGGCCGAACCGATGAAAAACGTCTGGCATGATCGGCACCGGAAATATGCGGCTGCAATTTCTCGTTTACAATGTCCAGCCTGATCTTGTGTTTTAGTCAGACCCGTGAATAACTGTCACATTCACATCGCGAATCGCAACTAAGTTGAGTCTCCGAGTTGCCCCTGTTTTGAAGGGGGAGTGCCTTTCCTGCATTGGCCCGACCGGAGGAATTCATTGCCCGCTATCGCTACCACTGCGCAGGCCTGCGGCACGAAACTGCCGTTGCGTGCGTGCGTCGGCATCATGATGATCAATCGCTACGGTCAGGTTTGGCTTGGGCGGCGTGCGCCGAAATGGTTCGGCCCCGAGGCGTTGCCGATCTGGCAGATGCCGCAGGGTGGAATCGACCGTGGGGAAGCGCCGGTCGAGGCGGCTTTCCGCGAGTTGGAAGAAGAAACCGGCGCGATGAGCGTCGAGTTGATCGGCGAGGTCGACGACTGGCTGACCTACGAGCTGCCGTCCGATCTTTTGGGCATCGCCTTGAAGGGACGCTATCGCGGGCAGAAGCAGCGCTGGTTCGCCATGCGCTTCTATGGTCCCGACGCCGAGATCGATATCGGCCCGCGGAACGGCCATAAAGCCGAGTTCGATGCGTGGCGGTGGGCGGATCTCGACGAGGCCCCGCTCCGGGTGCCGTCGTTCAAGCGCGGTCTTTACGAAACTGTGATCGGCGAACTGGGTCCGCTCGTCAGGTAGTTGGCGACAGGGCCCAGGACGATCGGGCATATGTTGCCGTGGATTGGACACGGCAACGGCGCCATCGATTGAGATCGGTCAGCCCTCGCATCGGCAGCATGGCGACATCAATGAGCTACGCGCAACTCAAACGGCTGTATTGCCATGTGCTGGCGATCATCGCGGCGGGCTCCGCCTGGTATCTCGTATCGGATTTCGCCGCCGCGCTTGCCTCGAGCATTATCGTTTTCCTCATCATCACCGGACTCGCCAACAGGCAATATGGGCCGCTCGCCGGACCCGAGGACATTCAGCGCGAGATCCAGGAGATGCTGAGAGAGCGCGGCCCCTGACACCACCGCACCGATCAGCCGTCCTTGGCCCGCACGCTGCCTGAGATGGCGGCCTGGGCTGCGGCGAGGCGTGCAACCGGAACGCGGAAGGGCGAGCACGATACATAATCGAGCCCGGCACGATGGAAGAATGCGACCGAGGCCGGATCGCCGCCGTGCTCGCCGCAAATGCCGATCTTGAGATCGGGCCGCGTCTTGCGTCCGCGTTCGGTGCCGATCTCGACAAGCTCGCCGACCCCGCTCTGGTCGATCGAGACGAAAGGATCAATTTCGAAAATGGCACTGTCGGCGTAGCTCGCCAATATCGGCGCGGCATCGTCCCGCGACAGGCCCAGACAGGTCTGCGTCAGGTCGTTGGTGCCGAACGAGAAGAACTGGGCCCCGTTCTCGCCTTGCGCGATCTCGGCGGCACGCAGCGCGGCGCGCGGCAGCTCGATCATGGTCCCGACCTGGAACTCGAGCTTTGCTCCCGTCTCCTCCTCGACCGACCTCGCAACCGCGATGATGACATCGCGGACCAGGTCGAACTCGGCACGGTAGGCGACCAGCGGGATCATCACCTCCGGAATGACCGGCTGACCTGTCTTGCGCGCCGCAGCCACCGCGGCCTCGAATATGGCGCGCGCCTGCATCTCGGCGATCTCCGGATAGCGGATGACGAGACGGCAGCCGCGAAAGCCCAGCATGGGATTGAACTCGTGCAACTCGGTGATGCGATCGCGCAGGCGGGATACCGGAACGCCCAGCGCCCTCGCCACGATGTCCTGCTCGTCCGCGCCATGCGGCAGGAACTCGTGGAGCGGCGGATCGAGCAGGCGGATCGTCACCGGCCGCCCCGCCATGATCTCGAAAAGCTGCTCGAAGTCCTTGCGTTGCATCGGCAGGATTTTCGCCAGCGCCGCGCGCCTGCCCTCTTCCGCATCGGCGCAGATCATCTCGCGCATGGCGAGGATGCGATCCTCGTCAAAGAACATGTGCTCGGTCCGGCACAGCCCGATGCCTTCGGCGCCGAACGTGCGGGCCTGCTCCGCATCACGCGGCGTATCGGCATTCGCGCGCACACCGAGACGGCGCGCCGCATCGGCCCACTGCATGAGATTGCCGAAGTCGCCCAACAGCTCCGGCTGCCGCATCCGGACGCGGCCGTGCATCACCTCGCCCGTGCTGCCGTCGATGGTGATCACATCTCCCTTTGCCAGCGTCCGTCCGGCGACCATCACCGTGCCGGCCTGGTAGTCGATGCGCAGCGCGCCGGCGCCGCACACGCAAGGCCGTCCCATTCCCCTGGCGACGACAGCGGCATGGCTCGTCATCCCGCCACGCGCGGTGAGGATGCCGGCCGCGGCATGCATCCCGTGGATGTCTTCCGGACTGGTTTCGATGCGTACAAGGATGACCTCGCGCCCCTTTGCCTTCAGCGCCTCCACCTCGTCCGGACTGAACACGATCTCGCCCGAAGCCGCGCCCGGCGAGGCCGCCAGTCCGGTGGTGATCAGCGTCTTGTGCGCCGCCGGATCGATTGTCGGGTGCAGAAGCTGATCGAGTGCGGACGGGTCGATCCGCATGACCGCCTCCTGCGGGCTGATCACGCCGTCAGTGACCAGATCGACTGCGATCTTCAGGGCGGCGGCTGCCGTTCGCTTTCCATTGCGCGTCTGCAGGATCCAAAGCTTGCCTTCCTGGATGGTGAACTCGACATCCTGCATGTCGCGGTAGTGCGTCTCAAGCCGCTGAAAGATGTCGTTCAGCTCGGCGTAGGTTGCAGGCATCAGTTCTTCCAGCGACGGCTCACGGTCGCCGGCGGCCTCCCTCGCCGCCCTGGTGATGTTGCGCGGCGTGCGGATGCCGGCTACGACATCCTCGCCCTGGGCATTGATCAGAAATTCTCCGTATACCTGCCGCGCACCCGTCGAGGGATCACGGGTGAAGGCAACGCCCGTCGCCGACGTGTCGCCCCGGTTGCCGAATACCATCGCCTGCACATTGACGGCGGTGCCCCAGCCGTCGGGAATGTCGTGCAGCCGGCGGTATGTGATGGCGCGCTGGTTATGCCACGAGCCGAACACAGCCGATATCGCGCCCCAGAGCTGGTCGGGGATGTCCTGCGGGAAAGGCTTGCCCGCCGCGCGCTCGACAACGAGCTTGTACTCGTCGATCACCTCTTTCCAGTCCTCGGCCGCCAGCGCCGTGTCGCTCGACAGTCCCGAGGTCACTTTGTGATTTTCCAGGATGTCCTCGAACTCGCCGTGGTCCAGTCCGAGGACGACACTGGAATACATCTGGATGAAACGGCGGTAGCTGTCGTAGGCGAAGCGCTCGTCGCCGGAATGGCGGGCGAGACCTTCCACGGTCTCGTCGTTGAGACCGAGGTTCAGGATCGTATCCATCATCCCCGGCATCGAGGTGCGCGCGCCCGAGCGGACGGAGACCAGCAGCGGATTGGCGGGGTCCCCGAGCATGGCGCCGACCGTCTTGCCGACCGCAGACAGAGCGGCTTCGACTTCCGCTTCGAGTCTTTCGGGCAGTCTGCGGCCGTTGTCGTAGTAGGCCGTGCAGACCTCCGTCGTGATGGTGAATCCCGGCGGGACCGGCAGGCCGAGGCTGGACATCTCGGCGAGATTGGCGCCCTTGCCGCCCAGCAGATCGCGCATGCTGGCGCTGCCGTCGGTGACATCGGTGCCGAACTGATAGACGCACTTGGCCGCCACGCTCCCGGACTCATCCCTGACTGGACCAGTCATCGTCCGACCTCCGTAGCCGGCAACTATGCTGCATGTGCGAAAGACTCAATTGTGAAGGCTTAGCAGCATTGCCGCCGCGCCGAAAGCGCCACGATTGGGGCGAAACGCCCCGGATCACGGATGGTTCGAAGCCGGCCGGAGCCGGGCGGAAAACCGGCGCACTGCAGCGAAAACGAACACGCACAACAAGGGCAAATCGCCCGCAGACGCGCTCTTGACGTCTTCCCGAGCACTTACCACATGGAGGGCTGCGCAGGCCTATTCAGGGTGCGCAACATAGCAAGTGTGTGTCCGGCCCCACTGCGGGCGGGCATAGACCACCAGTCGCTTCCATAGGAGGACTTGTGATGCGACCAGTCGACTTTTCTCCCCTCTACCGCTCTACCATCGGCTTCGACCGGCTTTTCAATATGCTCGACAGCATGCCCGGCGTCGGCGAGGACAGCGGTTACCCTCCCTACAACATCGAGCGTCTCGACCAGGACAAGTACCGGATCACCATGGCGGTGGCCGGCTTTGCCAGGGACGAGTTGTCGATCGAGGCCAAGGAGACGGCGCTGACCGTGCGCGGCGAAAAGAAGCCGGAGCAGGGTGAGCGGCAGTTTCTCCATCGCGGCATCGCCCAGCGCAGCTTCGAGCGGCGCTTCCAGCTTGCCGACTTCGTCGAGGTGACCGGCGCCGACCTGGTGGACGGGCTGCTGCATGTCGATCTCAAGCGCAACCTGCCGGAGAGGATGAAGCCGCGCGCGATTGCGATTGGCTCGCCCGAGACAGCCGCAGCGAAGATCGAAGGCTGATCCGGCACGATGATCGAGAAATTCGCCGCGGGCGTGCCGCTCGTTCTGGCGAATTTCTCGATCTGAACCACGCCGGCACGACGACAGCGGTTCCCGCAGGCGTCGCATGGACGATCATCTCACCTCCCCTCAGCCGTCACGGCCACGAAGATGTGCCGCCTACGGGCAGGCATCCGCTTGCGCGGTGCCCGCGGCGAGCCGCGTGGATGGCCGCCGTTCTCCGGGCCGACGTTCCCACGTCGTCCCGGCGCGGCCATGACGGCCTATAAGGTGGTGGGGCGCCACTTCAAGGAAAGACAAACGGTTCGTTTCACAGTCCCGACACGGACTCGTGCGAGAAAGCCAGTGCGGTCCCCATAGAGGTACCGCAATTGCTAGACGGGCGCGGGCATCTGCCTGCGCCCGTCGTTGGTTTTGACCTCGCTTCCGGGATTTGCACTTGGGATTTGCACTCGAGCCCGATTGTGCGGTCTTGCAGAAAGCAAAGAGCCGCCACCTTGCCGGCAGCGGCTCCTCGTCAGTCTCCTGCAGTTTCGCGACTGCGATCAGAACTTGATGGTCGCGCCGGCGAAGACCACTTGATGATCCGCGATCGAGTTCGACTTGACGGAGGCACCCGTCGAAGGCGCAGTCTGGTCCATCAGACTGATATCCGTCTGGATATTGTAGTAGCCGAGATACAGCGCCATGGCCGCAGCATCGATCTTCTGCGTAATGCCGCCGCCCCAGATCGTGCGCTGGGCGTTGGTCATATAAGCGGCGACGCCAAGCGGGTTGATGACATCGGCAGCGCCGATGCTCCGTTCACTGCCGTTATTCATGCCGAAGCCGATATCCTGCTCCATGTACTGGCCCCAGAAGATGGTGTTGCCGAGCGTATTGAGCTTGGCCTGCCAGCCGGCCTGGACGTACCAGAAGCTGTCGGTGTCATCTATGCCGGAGATGGCGAGCATGTTCTTCCGGTTGTCATCACTCCACTCGGCCCAGCCACCGGACACGTACAGCCCGGTCGGCACGTGCATGATCGAGCCGCTGGCCTGCAGCGAGGAGCAGTCCGTGGTCGATACCGAGGATACGCCGGAGAGATTGGTGCAAGCACCGCGGTCATTGCCGGTGAACTGGGCATAGCCGACGGCGGCGGCAACACGGAACGTGCCGAAGTCCTCGACGTAGCGCAGGGCCGCGCCCCAGACATCGTCATTGCCCCAGCCGACGCTGACCATGAAGCCGGAGTTCTTGCTCTGGCCGAGGAAGAACGGCGAAGTGTACTTCACGCCGTGCAGCGTCGGACCGTAGTCGTTCGATACGATCGTTGCGCCGTTCTGGAACAAATTGAAATGACTGAGGCCGCTCAGTCCGCCGTTGCCGGTTGTGCCTGAACGGCGGAGACGCATGCCCTGGAACGTGTAGCCGGCGCCGGTCGGTCCAGCAAAACCGTCAGGATTGACCAAGTTCACGCTCGACGTGCCGATCGTGGTGTCGGTCTGGCGACCGACGGTCAGCGTGCCATAGGTATTCGACTTCATGTACCAGTTGGCATAGCGCAACGACACCGACCGGGTGTTGTAGACCGTGATCGACGAACCTTCCGTCGTCGCCAGCGGGAACTGATTCGCTGAACTCGACCGGCCGGACCGGATCTGCAGCTCGATGTTGTAGCCCGCCGACCAGTCCGACGTGATCCTGGCCGAACCACGCACACCGATGCGATTCTTGACGTTATTGTTCTCGAGCAGGTAGGTGTTGGTCTCGCCGCCGTCATCCCAGTACATCAGCGACTGGCTGACCTGACCGTAGAGCTGCAGCGATACCTTGCGGTTGCCCTTGCGGACCGTGGTTGCCTCGAGTTCCGCTACGCGCTCCTCCAAGTCGGCGCAGCAGTTGCCGCCAAGATCGGCTGCATTAGCTGAAATGCTGCCCAACGCTATTCCAGCCGAAGCGAGCATGGCAGCCAAGCTCGTCGACGTTACTGTACCAACCAACTTCATACTGTTACCCCCCGATCAACTAAAGATCTCAGTCACCAACCACGCGGAGAAACTCTCTTCCCCGTGGCTCTGCGACTCAGTTCGTCATCGGAAGGGCGGAAATGCAATTGACGGTTCTTCCTAGGTAAATTTTCGCGCAAAAAAACACAGGTAGAATCCATCGCCATTCAAACAATTGATAAATATCATAATTTTCAAAACGAGATACGAAATATAGGGAATACTTCGAAGTTATTTACGCAAAAACACCGATTTTCCGCCGGTTTATGAAGCAGCCATTGTACACATGGTGTGTCATCAACGATACACACTTATGTATTGAAGCATAAGGAGAATTACTCTAAAAATTCTCCGATCAGATGGCGAAGGTCAGCAAAAGCAATTGCAAGCGCAATTTCACGGCACGTTGTCGTCGCGCAAACAATACAAAAGAGCCGCCCCGAAACCGGGACGGCTCCTTGTCAGTCTTCTGCAGTTTCGCGTTTGCGATCAGAACTTGATGGTCGCGCCGGCGAAGACCACCTGATGGTCCGCGATCGAGTTCGACTTGACGGCGGCACCCGTCGAAGGCGCAGTCTGATCCATCAGACTGATATCCGTTTGGATATTGTAGTAACCGAGGTAGAGCGCCATGGCTGCAGCATCGATCTTCTGCGTAATGCCGCCACCCCATATCGTACGCTGGGTGTTGGTGATATAGGCGGCTCCGACGATCGGATTGATGACGTCCCCAGCTCCAACCGACAACGCATTGCCGCCGTCGATGGTGAAGCCGATGTCCTGCTCCATGTACTGGCCCCAGAAGATGGTGTTGCCGAGCGTATTGAGCTTGGCCTGCCAGCCGGCCTGGACGTACCAGAAGCTGTCGGTGTCATCTATGCCGGAGATCCCAGCGTAGCGGGCTTTCCGGTTGTCATCGCTCCACTCGGCCCAGCCACCCGAAACGTACAGCCCGGTCGGCACGTGCATGATCGAGCCGCTGGCCTGCAGCGAGGAGCAGTCCGTGGTCGATACTGAGGTTACACCGGAGAGATTGGTGCAAGCACCGCGGTCATTGCCGGTGAACTGAGCATAGCCGACGGCGGCGGCAACACGGAACGTGCCGAAGTCCTCGACGTAGCGCAGAGCCGCGCCCCACACGTCGTCATTGCCCCAGCCAGCGCTGACCATGAAACCGGAGTTCTTGCTCTGGCCGAGGAAGAACGGTGACGTGTACTTCACGCCGTGCAGCGTCGGCCCGTAGTCGTTCGACACGATCGTCGCACCGTTGCGGAACAATCGGTGTTGAGTGATGCCGCTCAGCCCGCCGTTGCCGGTTGTGCCTGAACGGCGAAGAAACATGCCCTGGAACGTGTAGCCGGCGCCGCTCGGTCCAGCGAAACCGTCCGGATCCACGAGATTCACGCTCGAGGTGCCGATCGTGGTGTCGGTCTGGCGGCCGACGGTCAGCGTGCCGTAGGTATTCGACTTCATGTACCAGTTGGCATACCGCAACGACACCGACCGGGTGTTGTAGACGGTGATCGACTGACCTTCGGTCGTGGCCAATGGCAACTGGTTGGCCTGGCTGGAACGGCCCGAGCGAACCTGCAGCTCGATGTTGTAGCCCGCCGACCAGTCCGACGTGATCCTGGCCGAACCACGCACACCAATGCGGTTCTTGATGTTGTCGTTCTCAAGCAGGTAGGTGTTGGTCTCGCCGCCATCGTCCCAGTACATCAGCGACTGGCTAACCTGGCCGTAGAGCTGCAGCGATACCTTGCGGTTGCCCTTGCGGACCGTGGTCGCCTCAAGTTCCGCTACGCGCTCCTCCAAGTCAGCGCAGCAGTTGCCGCCGAGATCGGCCGCCTGGGCAGACACACCGCTCATAACGACGCCCGCCGACGCAAGGATGGCGAACGCACTTGTCGACTTCAGAAACCCCCCGAACATAGCTCGAACTCTCCTTCGTCGTGTTCGTCGTGGTCATACGGTTACTTCGACTTGACGACACTGAAGTACTTGCACCGTGTGTCCGAGTTTACTCGATGACGCGATGAAGACCTTGGCGTACTACAAGCCTTTACTGTAACCTTCGTAGGTGCCGCGACGTGGACCCAACCCGTCACAAAACCGGGTCCTATCGCAACGCTGTCACGGTTTTCAGAGCGGAAAAACACGTATGATCGGGACCGTATCCCTCCGCTCATCCCGTCACTGGACCCGCCCGGACAGCCCGGATTGGCTCAGTCACGAGTGACCATCGACTCGACGTTGGCGTGCTCACAAGCCGAGCAATTCGCTTAGAGTTTTGCGCTAGGTGAAATTGCTTAAGCACACTCACTAGAGGGTATGACGCAGGTGAATACCTTGAAAATTAGCGATATTTTTCGGCTCGCCCCACTCTCATCCGGGGAGCTTTTCTGGGGGTTTGGCTTTGTTCTGAGCACGGTTGCCCTGGATGCCGTGAGTACTATCGGTCTTTATCGTGACATTGGTGTCACACCTTGGAGTCCCTCCGCAGGACTTGCCCTGTCGTTCGCCTACATCCGCGGCATCAGGATCTGGCCGTTCGTGGTTACCGGCGTGGCCCTCTCGAACCTCCTTGTGCTCAAGTCCCCGCACGAATTTTGGGTGCTCGTGCTCAACTCCGTCGCGACCTCGTCGATCTGGCTCTACGCTGGAATTTTTCTCAAGAGGTTGCCCGATCTCGATCCCATGCTGCGCACCATGCGGTCTGCGCTCCTTCTCATGGCAGTGGCGTTCTCGGCCGCGCTTTGCGATACCATCGTCAGCGTGGGGTTGCTCTGGCTCGATGGTGCGATCGAGGGCTGGAAAGTCGTCGGCGCAGGATGGCGCACTCTCGTCGGCGACGTTGTCGGGACCCTGGTCGTCATGCCGCTCGTGCTGCTCCTGCGCGGCGGATGGCCGTGGCCCAAGCCCCAGTTGGTGCACCTGCTGCAGTTCTCGGTGCTGATCGCGGCGCTGGCGATCATCTTCGGATACAGGTCAGCCTCGACCTATCAGTTGTTCTACCTGCTGTTCCTGCCGATCCTCTGGGTCGCGCTCCGTGACGGCGTGGGCGGCGCAGTTCTCGCACTGAATGCCTGTCAGCTGGGGATAATCATCGGCGCACAGTTCAGGTTCGGCATCAATCCCGGCACCGGTTCTCTGCAGATGATGATGATCGTGCTGTCCATCACCGGCCTGCTGATCGGAGTCGTGGTGACGGAGCGTGAAGCGGCTGCGCGGTGGTTCCGCAACCAGCAGGCGGCGATGAGCAGGCAGCTCAGGCTGAGATCCGCCGGCGAGACGGCGGCCGCGATCGCGCACCAGATCAATCAGCCGCTGACTGCGATCTCGACCTACGCCTCCATCGCGTCCGAAGCTCTCAATGACGGCGACGCGCAGGCGGCGAAAGCGCCTATGGACAAGCTCGTCGGCGAGTGCGAGCGCGCTGCCGGAGTGCTGAAAAGCGTTCGCGATCTCGTCAAGCAAGGCGCGATGATGCACGAGCCGGTCAACCTCAGGCGCATCGTGACCGATCTCGCCCAGCTTCACGCCGAGGATTGCAGGACCAACCGCATTGCGCTCCAGGTGGCGGTTCCGGCGAATCTGCCCGCAATCGAATGCGATCGGGTCCAACTGGAGCAGGCTCTCGAAAACCTGATCAACAACAGCATCGAGGCGATCGCCGACAGCGGCAGGAGCGGCACGATAATCATCTCGGCCCACATACGGGACGAAGCTGCAATCATCGAGGTTTCGGACGATGGACCGGGATTCGCCCCTGGCCTCGACGCCATTGCGACGACGCCGTTCATGACGACAAAGGAAAATGGATCCGGATTGGGACTTGCAATTGCACGCTCAGTAGCCGAGGCTCACGGGGGAAGTCTGTCCGTCGTGCCGCAGAACAACGGAGCAACCGTGCGGCTCACTCTCCCATCCAGAAGGAGGAACACAACATGACTCAGGCGATCAGCATCATTGATGATGATCCAGGCGTGCTCGACGCCCTGTCGACACTATTCTCCAGCAAAGGCTACGAAGTCGTCACGCATTCGAGTGCCAAGAGCTTTCTCAATTCCCGTTACCTCTCAGGCTGCGTGATCAGTGACGTCCGCATGCCGGAGATGACCGGACTGGACCTGCTGCGTGAGATGAAATCGCAGATGGACCCTCGGCCGATCGTGATCCTCACCGGCCACGGCGATATCGAAATGGCGGTACAGGCCGTTCGGCTCGGCGCGTTCGAGTTCGTGGAGAAGCCGTTCAAGAGCGACAAGCTGATGAAGACCGTCGAACAGGCGGAAGTCGTGCTCGGCGAGCTGACCGAGCTGCGCGAACGTTTCGAGAGCCTCACGCAGCGCCAGAAGGAAACGATGCGCTACCTTATCGAGGGGCTGGCGACGAAGGACATCGCGCTCAAGCTCGGACTGAGCCCGCGGACGGTGGAAATCCACCGTGCGTTCGTTATGAGCAAGATGAACGCGAAATCCGTTGCGGATCTGCTGAGGATCTGCATGCGGCTCGGCTGGAAATAGGTCTCCGCCCACAACTCTTACCGCATGGTGCGCCGGACGGCTTTACAGCCGTTCGTGCGCCGGCGGGATGCGCGGACCGCGTGCAGCGCGGACTGTGAATGCCCCTCGTTTCAAGCGCGCCCTGTCGGCATCGGCACGCGGTCGATATGGGCAATCTCTTCCCGTGCAAGCTGCTCGATCATCCGCGCCTTGACTTCAGCGCTGGCCGGATCATCCCATAGATTGACGAACTCTCCGGGGTCGCTGGCGAGGTCGTAGAGCTCTCCCCACTCGACGCCGTCGAACATGCTGAGCCGCCAGCGGCGGTCGACCAGCGTATGTATGCGCGGCACGCCGCCAAGCGCGGAGTTGCTGCGCTGGTGGTCGTATTGGATGAATGCCGCGCGGCGGCCGTTGCTGTCTTCTCCCGCCAGCACCGGAACCAGGCTGCGCCCTTGCATGCCGACGTACGGAGCGACCGAAGCACGGTCCAGAATGGTGGCTGGAATATCGATGGTCGAGCTGATGGCGGCGGAGCGGCAACCCTTTGCCGCCGCCAGGCGGCCGCTGCCGTTGCGAGCATCGGGATCCGACCAGACGAAGGGCACGCGGAGGATCTGCTGATACTGCTCCGATCCCTTCAGAAGCAGACGGTGATCGCCGAGATGCTCGCCATGATCGCTGGTAAAGGCGAGGGCAGTGCTTGGCATCAGGCCGTTGCTCTCGACAACCGACACGACACTGCCGACGGCATCGTCGATCATGGTGATCATGCCAGCCGTAAGCGCTGCTGCTTCCTGAGCCTCCCTGACCGTGACGGCGAACGAGAACTGAGAATTGAGATTGGCGGCACCGGCTTCGCGCTCGGCGAGAACGGCTGCCACATGCGGAGGCGGCGTCCAGTCATTGCGTGCAAACGCCTCCGGCGCGGCAAACTGATCGGGACGGTACATATCCCAGTACTTTCCGGGCGGGTTGAAGGGATGGTGCGGATCGGGAAACGACACCATCAGGAAGAACGGCCTGGCGCCGTCGCCTCTGCCGGCGCGCTCGGCGACAAACGCACGCGCCCGCTCTGCGATGTAGCTCGTCTGATAGAGTTCGGCGGGAAGACGCGTGCGGACCGCTTGCGGACATGCGTAATCGTGCGCGAGCTGGTTTTGTGCGCCGATCATGTCGAGCGCGCGCGGCTCACGCTCCAGAAGCCATCGCCGGTAGTCTCCACCGACGCCGTCGCCGTGACCGGTGACCAGTTCGACGTGCTCGAAGCCGTAATAGGGAAGAGAGAGGCTGGCGTCGGGCCGACTCCAGAACGCGGGGCTTTCCTGCTCGTATCCGGGCGATGCCAGGCCGTGGCGAAGCGCCTGAGCCAGTTCGCCGGTTGCCCCATGGTAGCCGGGCTTGGGCGGAGGCGGCGACAGCAGCGCGGGCGCGCCCGTGAACGTTTGCAGATGACTTTTGCCGATCAGTGCCGTCTCGTAGCCGGCATCACGCAGGAGATCTGCGAAAGTAACCGCCGACTGCGATAACGGCGTGCCGTTGGCTCTAACGCCGTGCACGGACGGCATGCGGCCGGTCATCAGGCTCGACCGGTTCGGCATGCAGACCGGACTGGCGACGTAGAACCGGTCGAAGGTCACCCCTTCAGCCGCGAGGCGGTCGATCGCCGGTGTACGGACGACAGGATGGCCATTGCACCCAAGCCAGTCCGCGCGATGCTGGTCCGTAATGAACAGCACGATGTTGGGCCGCTGCATCGGCTCTCCCTTGACGTTTCATTCCTGCTTGATAGTCCAGGGGGGCGACCGTACGCTGAGCCTGTGGCGCCCGCAACAATGCTCCTTCCAGGCGGGTGCGGTCGGTCCCATCAACATATGGACAACGCGCGATGAGTGATCTCCGGCTGAGACTGGTGTGTGGCCCGTATGATCGAATGGAGGCCATCAGGACAGGCGAGGTCAAGCCGAAGGGCATCGATCTCGAGATGGTCCCGGTCAAGTCGCCGCGGGAAATATTCGATCGGGTGATGGCGGGAGAGGATTTCGACGTCGCCGAAATGTCGACCTCGGAGTTCATCGCAAATACAAGCCGGGGCTCCAGTCCCCACGTCGCCATCCCGGTGTTCCCTTCGCGGCTGTTCCGGCATGGCTTCATCGCGGTCAACAGTCGGGCCGGCATTGCAACGCCGAAAGACCTGGAGGGGCGGCGCATCGGTGTCCAGCTCTACACAATGACGGCGGCGGTGTGGATCCGCGGCATGCTGGAGGACGAGTTCGGAGTGGACCTGTCGGGAGTGACCTGGGTCCAGGGTGCGGTGCAACATGCCGGCACTCACGGCAGCCCGAAGGCGCCCCCTTTGCTGAAACCGATAAAACTCGAGTTCGCCCCGCCCGCCAAGTCGCTCGACGACTTGCTGAAAGCCGGCGAGATCGATGCCTACATGGGAGCGCAGCTTCCCCCTTCGCTTGGCCGCGACCCTGCCGTACAGCGGCTTTTTCCCGACTACCGCGCCCGAGAGAAGGACTACTACCTGCGGACCGGTATCCATCCGATCATGCATTCCATTGTCATCAAGAAGGACGTCTATTCGGCCAATCCCTGGGTTGCGCAATCGCTGTTTGACGCGTTCGCGGACGCCAAAGCCAGGGCCTGGGCCGACCTGAACTACACCGGTGCGTCGAAAGTCATGCTGGCCTGGCTGCACGATGAAGTGGCGGAAGCCAACGAGGTTTTCGGCAATGATCCCTTCGCCTACGGGCTCGCAAAGAACCGGCACACGATAGAGACACTCGTGAAATACTTACACCGGCACAATATGATCTCGAATCAACCCACCGCGGACCAGTTGTTCGTTGACGTGGGAGCATAATCCTGCTGGAAGATCGGCGGTAAATGTCAGGGAGGTCGCCTAGGAGCGAACAAACAATGGTGAAACATCCATCAGCCGCCGTACTGCTGACGTGTGCCCTCACAGCCGCAACAGCCGGTCAGGCTTCGGCGGAGGAATTCAAGGCAAGACAGGTGACGATTGTCGTCGGCTATGGTGCCGGCGGCGGCTACGATACGGCGACGCGGCTGGTCGCCAGACACATGAGCAAGCACCTGCCGGGCAATCCCAGCGTCGTGGTGCAGAATCAACCGGGCGCGGGCGGGCTCACCGCTGCGAATGTCCTTTATAACAACGGCGCCAAGGACGGTTCGCAACTGGGCATGTTTGCTTCCTCCGTGCCGCTCGAGCCGCTGATGGGAAATGACAAGGCAAGGTTCGACCCGGCCAAGTGGAACTACATCGGCAACGTCAATCGCGACGCTCTGAGCTGCGTGGTGTGGCACCAGACCGGAATCAAGACGTGGGAAGACGCTGTCAAAAAGGGCGCCACCTTTGGCGCCACGGGACCGTCGGCCGGCACCGCTCAGCACGCCTTCTACATGAAGAACATGCTGAAGGCGCCGTTCAAGATCATCCTCGGCTTCAAGGGGACCAAAGCGATCAACCTGGCGATGCGGCGTGGCGAAATCGACGGCTCGTGCGGCATGTTCCTGTCCAGCGCTACGGGTCCCTATCGCTCGGATTTCGAGAAGGGCGAGGTCATTCCGATCATCCAGTTCGGCAAGAAGAACGAGCCCTTCTTCCGCAATGCCAAGAATGTCTATTCGCTGCTGACCAATGAGGACGATCGCAAGGTGACCGAGTTCATCTTCGAAGCCGCAGCCGTGACTCGCCCCATTATGGGACCTCCCGGTATCCCTGCGTCGATCATTGCGACCCTGCGTGACGCCTTCGATAAGACGGTCAGTGATCCTGCCTATATTGCCGACGCGAAGAAAATGGGGATGACGCTCTATCCCATGTCCGGCAAGGAGACGCAGGCGGCCTACGACGGCTATCGGAAGACGCCCAAGCGGCTGCTTGAAAAAGCGAAGGAGGTTCTTCGCGAATAGTCGTCTGTCTCAGGCCCATCGTGAAGTAACGGGAGAGCGATGACAGTTCACCGTCGGCTGCCGTCGCAATTTCGCGAGACTCCAAGGTTGAAATTCAAGTACAAGTTCCGTCACTGCTGGCAGTAATTCGGGTTAGCCTAGGTTGAGCGATTGCTGCATTACCACCTCAAGGGAGGAATGATGTCCAAGAGTATGTCTTACATCGCTGCGGGTGCCGTCCTGGCATCTGCCGCCACTTCATTGCCATCTGCCGGTATCGCGCAGGAATTCAAGTCACGCACGCTGACCATCGTCGTCGGCTTCCCGCCGGGCGGCGGCTATGACGCGAACGCCCGTTTCCTCGCCCGCCATTGGGGCAAGCACCTGCCGGGCAATCCCAGCGTCGTGATCCAGAACCAGCCCGGTGCTGGCAGCCTCAACGCCGCCAACATGATCTACAACATCGGCGCCAAGGACGGCTCTCAGGTTGCGCTGTTCTCGTCGTCGGCTGCTGTCGAACCGCTGCTCAAGAACAAAAAAGCGATGTTCGATCTGGCCAAGATGGTGTGGGTCGGCAACATGAACCGCGACACGGCGAGCTGCGCCGCCTGGGAGACGACCGGCGTCAAGACCTGGGCCGATATCGCCAAGCGGCCGACCAAGTTCGGCGCATCCGGCCCGGCTGCGGTGACCGCCCAGCACCCGCTGTTCCTGAAGAACGTCCTCGGCGCGCCGTTCCACGTCATCATGGGCTATGGGGGAACCGGACCGGTCAAGCTCGCCATGCAGCGCGGCGAGGTGGAAGCCTCCTGCGGCATATATATCTCTACGGCCAAGGGCGCGATGCGGAGCGAATTCGATAGCGGCAAGATGAAGTCGTTCATCCAGTTCGGCAAGAAGAACCATCCGTTCTACAAGGACGCCACCAATATCTACACGCTGATCAAGACGCCCGAGGATAAGGCGCTGACGGCCTTCATCTTCGACCAGACCGAGCTGACCCGCCCGGTCGCAGCGCCTCCCGGACTGCCCCCCAAGGTGCTGGCAACGCTGCGCGAGAGCTTCATGGCGACCATGAAGGATCCGGAATACATCGCCGATCTCGCAAAGGTCGGATTGGATTCCGACCCGATGACCGGCAAAGAAACGGCCGAGGTCTTCGCGCAATTGGCGCAAACCCCGGCAGCAATACTCGAGCGGGCGGCCAAAGTCATAGCCCCCGCCCGCTAGGCAGTATGAACGGAGACGGTTGGCGATCCGGTAGGAGAGGGCCATGGATGCGGTAGCACGCGCCATACGGGATCTCGTGATCGCCAACCGCATCCTTGCGCACAACGGCGTGGTCGATGCCTACGGCCACGTCAGCATCCGCCATCCGGAGAATCCCGCCCGCCACTTTCTGGCCCGCTCCATGAGCCCGGGGATCGTCGGACCGGACGATATCGTTGAATTCACCCACGACGGCGTGCCGGCTGATCCGGAGAAACGCCCGCTCTACCTGGAACGTTTCATTCACGGCGGCGTGTACGAAGCGCGGCCCGACATCAACGCCGTGCTGCACGCGCACGCGGAGGATGTCCTGCCGTTCACGATCTCCAGCGTGCCGTTCCGCGCGGTGATCCAGAATGCAGGCGACATCGGCCGCAGCATTCCGGTGTGGGATATCGCCGACAAGTTCGGGACCAACACGGATCTGCTGGTGCGCAATATCGCCCAGGGGCGCGACCTTGCCGCTGCGCTCGGCGGCGGACGAATGGCCCTGATGCGCAGCCACGGCTTCGTGGCGACCGGGCGCACGCTCAACGATCTCGTCCGCCTGTCCGTATTCATTCCGCGCAACGCCCGCGTGCTGATGGCTGCGCTCCGGCTCGGCGGTGGCCTCAAAGAACTGCACGACGGCGAGATCGCAGCGCGGCTGGCGCTGGATCCCGAATCGCCAGCCCTGCGCCGCGGCTGGGAATACTGGGCGACCGAGGCCGGTTGCGCGGACCTTCTCTGATCACCTCTCCAGCGGCAATCGCACCACGCGGGCCCGGTGTGACCGATGCGCCGCCAGACGCCGTTCCGATCGATTTGTTCACACCACCCGCGCTCTGTTTCACCACTGCCAACTCGCTGCTCATGAATCGAGCAAGTCAGATGTTGCTGCCCGTATTTTGATCACAATCCACCTGACTAAAAATCAGGCGCTGCTGGTCGATAAGGCAACTCTTTCATATTGCGGTGTTTTTCCAAACGTATCCGGTTGGCATGCCGCTTGCCCCAGCGCTGATACCGCAATTGTCAAAAAAGGGGATCCTGATGCTACTGCGTCGAGAGATGTTGGGTGCAATCGTCGGCGGCTTTGCAGCCGGTATGCTGGCGTTGACCGCGGTGCCGGCCGCCGCTCAGGACACGATAAAAGTCGGAATTCTACACTCCCTTTCCGGCACCATGGCGATCAGCGAGACGACCCTCAAGGACGTCATGCTGATGCTGATCGAGGACCAGAACAAGAAGGGTGGTCTGCTCGGCAAGAAGCTGGAGCCTGTCGTCGTCGATCCGGCCTCGAACTGGCCGCTGTTCGCCGAGAAGGCGCGCGAGCTGATTGCCCAGAACAAAGTTGCGGCCGTGTTCGGCTGCTGGACCAGCGTGTCGCGCAAGTCCGTGCTGCCCGTTTTCAAGGAACTCAACTCGATCCTGTTCTATCCGGTGCAGTACGAAGGAGAGGAAAGCGAGCGCAACGTCTTCTACACCGGAGCGGCCCCGAACCAGCAGGCGATACCGGCCGTCGACTATCTAATGTCGGAGGACGGCGGCTCCGTGAAGCGCTGGGTGCTGGCGGGCACCGACTACGTTTATCCGCGGACCACCAACAAGATCCTCGATGCCTACCTCAAGTCCAAGGGCGTGAAGTCCGAGGACATCATGATCAACTACACACCGTTCGGCCATTCCGACTGGCAGACGATCGTCGCCAGCATCAAGAAATTCGGGTCGGCCGGAAAGAAGACGGCCGTGGTCTCCACCATCAACGGCGACGCCAATATTCCGTTCTACAAGGAGCTTGCCAATGCCGGCGTGAAAGCGACCGACATTCCCGTCGTCGCGTTCTCGGTCGGCGAAGAAGAGCTTGCCGGTCTCGACACCAAGAACCTGATCGGCCACCTCGCGGCGTGGAACTACTTCCAGTCCATCAAGAACAAGACGAACTCCGACTTCATTGCCAAGTGGAAGGCCTTCACCAAGAACCCCAAGCGGGTGACGAACGATCCGATGGAGGCGCACTACATCGGCTTCAACATGTGGGTCAAGGCCGTCGAGAAGGCGAAGACCACCGATCCGGACAAGGTGATCGCCGCACTTCCAGGAATAGAAGCGCCGAACCTGACCGGCGGCGTCTCGAAGATGCTGCCCAACCACCACATCACCAAGCCCGTGTTCATCGGCGAGATCCGCGCCGACGGCCAGTTCGACGTGGTCTGGAAGACCAAGGGCCTCGTCCCCGGCGATGCGTGGTCCGACTTCCTGCCTAGCTCCAAGGACCTGACGTCTGACTGGGTCGGCAAGAAGTGCGGCAACTTCAATGCGAAGACAGGCAAGTGCGGCGCCTAGCGCTGCACACGCTGCATCAAAGGACGGAAGCGGCGAACCTTCGCCGCTTCCAGTCGCACATGGTCTTTGGGGGAGGGCGCGCATCCTGCGCCTGCGGACCATGCGATGGAGGACCATAGAGATGAAGCGGGCGTTGCTGATCGCCATTTTGCTGCTCTCGACAGCACTGAGCGCCATGCTCACGGACGCCTCCGCGCAGGACAACAAGCTCGGAAGCGGTCTGAAACGGTTTGCGGCGGACAGCTACTCGGAGACGATCGAAGCCGTCCAGGAGATCGCAGGCTCGGGTGCTCCGCATGCAGCCGCACTGCTGAAGGCGCTGGCTGCCCGTCGCGTGATGCGGGACCCGAACGGCGCAGCCGTCTACTACGCGTCCGAGGACGGATCTTATTTCGATGCGCTGACCGGCAGGAAGACCGACGAACCCGCCGCCGATCTGGAGACAGTCCGCATCAACAACCGCGTGCGCTCGGCG
Organism: Hyphomicrobiaceae bacterium; assembly: GCA_050186055.1. GTDB lineage: Bacteria > Pseudomonadota > Alphaproteobacteria > Rhizobiales > Hyphomicrobiaceae > CAMDPA01. The sequence continues at coordinate 23,520 of JBFWYV010000024.1, forward strand.
ATACAGGCCGCGCTTGGCTCGCTCGGCATCCTGAGTGCTGACGTCGGGACACGGCGGTCAGCGGCGGCTGCGCTGATCAAATCGCGGGACGTGGCAGCCTTGGCGGCGCTCGAGTCCGCAATCGCCAAAGAGAAAGATTCGACCGCGCTCGGATTGATGCAGACCGCGCGCGCAGCAATCGTGCTGGCAACGCCCGATGCACCCGATACCGACAAGCTCGCGGCCATCCGTACCCTCGGAACGCGCACCAGCCAGCAGGCGCTGTCGATACTGCGCTCGGTGCCCGCCACCGCCCAGCCGCAGGTGAGACAGGCGGCACGGACCGCCGCAGCGGATATCGAAGGCCGGCTCCGGGTCTGGGCCGTCGCGCAAAACCTCTGGTACGGACTGTCGCTCGGCTCCGTGCTGCTGCTCGCCGCGATCGGGCTGGCCATCACCTTCGGCGTGATGGGCGTCATCAACATGGCGCACGGCGAAATGGTGATGCTCGGCGCCTACACGACATTCGTCGTCCAGGAGGTGTTCCGCTCCTTCGCGCCCGATCTGTTCGACCTGTCGATCATCATCGCCATCCCTGCTGCGTTTCTGGTGGCAGGCGCTGCCGGGGTTGCGATCGAGCGAGGTGTGATCCGCTTCCTCTATGGCCGGCCGCTGGAAACGCTTCTGGCGACGTGGGGCGTCAGCCTCATCCTGCAGCAGGCCGTGCGCACGGCGTTCGGGCCGACGAACAGGGAGGTGGGGACGCCCTCGTTCATGTCAGGAGCGTTCGAGCTCGGTGGCCTGGTGATCACCTGGAACCGGCTCTACATCATGCTGTTCGCCGCAACGATCTTCGTCGGCCTGCTGCTGGCGCTGAAGCGGACATCGCTCGGCCTGCACATGCGCGCAGTGACGCAGAACCGGCGCATGGCCTCATCGATGGGCATACGGACGGCCAGGATAGACGCACTGACCTTCGGCCTCGGATCCGGCATCGCGGGCCTTGCCGGCGTCGCGCTTTCCCAGATCGACAACGTCAGCCCCAACCTCGGCCAGACCTATATCATCGACAGCTTCCTCGTCGTGGTCTTCGGCGGCGTCGGTAACCTGTGGGGCACGCTGATCGGGGCGGCGACGCTGGGCATCGCCAACAAGCTGCTCGAGCCGTTCGCAGGTGCTGTGCTGGCCAAGATCGGCCTGCTCGTCATCATCATTCTGTTCATCCAGCGCCGTCCGCGAGGACTGTTTGCGCTCAAAGGAAGGGCGGTCGAAGCATGATGACGCATGCGCTGATGAAGGGAGATGCGCGCGCGCGCATTTTCCTGGCCGTCCTCGCAGCCATGGGCATCGGCGTGCCGCTGCTCAACCTGCTGGTCCCCGAGAGTTCGCCCTTTCACGTCTCGACGACGACAGTGGCGCTGCTCGGCAAGTACATGTGCTATGCGCTGCTGGCGCTGTCGCTCGATCTCGTCTGGGGCTACTGCGGCATCCTCAGCCTCGGACACGCGGCCTTCTTCGCCCTCGGCGGCTATGCCATGGGCATGTACCTGATGCGCCAGATCGGCACCCGCGGCGTCTATGCCAACCCGGTCCTCCCCGACTTCATGGTGTTCCTGAATTGGAAGGAGCTGCCCTGGTATTGGTACGGCTTCGATCAATTCTGGTTCGCCTGCCTGATGATCGCGCTGGTGCCGGGCGTGCTCGCATTCGTGTTCGGATGGTTCGCGTTCCGCAGCCGCGTCACCGGCGTCTATCTGTCGATCATCACGCAGGCGCTGACATACGCGCTGATGCTGGCCTTCTTCCGCAACGACATGGGCTTCGGGGGCAACAACGGACTGACCGATTTCAAGGATATTCTCGGCTTCAACGTGCAGACCGACGAGACGCGCGCCGCGCTGTTCGCCGCATCCGCATCGGCGCTGGCGATCGGGTTCCTGATTGCGCGCGCCATCGTCGTCTCGAAGCTCGGCAAGGTGCTGATCTCCATCCGCGATGCGGAGAGCCGCACCCGTTTCCTCGGCTACAAGGTCGAGCGCTACAAGACGTTCGTCTTTACACTGTCGGCCGTCCTGGCAGGCGTTGCGGGCGCGCTCTACGTCCCCCAGGTCGGCATCATCAATCCCAGCGAGTTCGCGCCGGCCAACTCGATCGAGGTCGTGATCTGGGTCGCGGTCGGCGGACGCGGCACACTCGTCGGCGCCGCGCTTGGCGCGGTTCTCGTCAACTTCGCCAAGACGGTCTTCACCACCGGTCTGCTTGCGCCCTACTGGCTGTTTGCGCTCGGCGCACTGTTCGTACTGGTCACGGTCTTCCTGCCCAAAGGCATCGTCGGCACCCTCGTCGGCTGGGCGCCGCTGCGAAGGCCGGCCGAAGCCCCCGCGCCGTCTGCGACCGCGGCCGCAAAGCCGGCGGAATGATGGAGATCGTGGCATGAACTCCGTAGTCGCGACCGGCGAGCCGCCCGATCTGACGCCCAGCGTGCTCTATCTCGACGCCGTCAGCGTCAGCTTCGACGGCTTTCGCGCCCTCAACAATCTCTCGCTGGCCGTCGCGCCCGGCGAGATGCGAGCCATCATCGGTCCCAATGGCGCCGGGAAGACCACGATGATGGACGTGATCACCGGCAAGACCCGCCCCGATACGGGGGAAGTCGTGTTCGATCGCGGCATCGACCTGACGCGGCTCGACGAAGCCGAGATTGCCAACCTCGGCATCGGCCGCAAGTTCCAGAAGCCGACGGTGTTCGAGTCTCACACCGTGATCGACAACATCGCATTGTCCATCAAGTCGGACCGCGGCGTCCGGTCGTGTCTCTCGTGGGGACGCTCGGCGCAGGAGCAAGAGGGGATCGACCGCATCCTCGCGCTGACGCGGCTCGAGTCCTCCGGCGATCGCATGGCCGGCGACCTCAGCCATGGACAGAAGCAATGGCTGGAGATCGGCATGCTGCTGGCGCAGGACCCGAAGCTCCTGCTGGTGGACGAGCCCGTCGCCGGCATGACCGATGCGGAAACGGCCGAGACGGCGCGGCTGCTGCGTGAGATCGCGAAGGATCACTCCGTTGTCGTGGTCGAGCACGACATGGATTTCGTGCGCGCGCTCGACGTCAAGGTCACGGTCCTGCACGAGGGCTCCGTGCTGGCCGAGGGCAGCCTCGACGCGGTCAGCGCGGACCCCCGCGTGATCGAAGTCTATCTCGGGCGATAGGGAGCTTCAGCATGCTGAGCGTGGACACCATCGATCTCTACTACGGCGCCGCCCAGGCGCTGCGCAGCGTCTCGCTCGACGCGCTGCCGGGAGAAATCACCTGCGTCCTCGGGCGCAACGGCGTGGGCAAGACCTCGCTGCTGCGCGCCATCGCCGGCCATCAACCGGTCTCGTCCGGCACGATCTCATGGAACGGTACCGTGCTTGGACGGATGCCGGCGCACGAAAGGGCTCGGCTCGGCATCGGCTACGTACCGCAGGGACGCGAGATCTTTCCCCTGCTCACGGTACGCGAGAACCTGGAGACGGGATATGCGCCGCTCGCCAAATCGGAGCGCGGCATCTCCGGTGAGATCTTCGAGCTGTTTCCCGTGCTGAAATCGATGCTCGGACGGCGCGGCGGCGACCTCTCGGGCGGACAGCAGCAGCAGCTCGCTATCGCCCGCGCTCTCGTGATGCGGCCCAAGCTCCTGATCCTCGACGAGCCGACGGAGGGCATTCAGCCTTCGATCATCAAGGACATCGGCCGGGCGATCACCTACCTCAAGAGCAAGGGCGACATGGCGATTCTGCTGGTCGAGCAGTATTTCGATTTCGCCCGCGAGCTCGCCGACCGCTTTGCGGTCTTGGAGCGTGGCGCTATCGTGATGGCCGGCAACAGAACAGCATTGCAGCAGGACGATGTCAGGCAGCGCCTTGCAATCTAGCAGCTCGGGGCTTGCGCCGGCGATCGTACCCGCGAGCGTCAGAGCAGACAGCGAGGTCCGCGCCAGCTTCGCGCTGACAGGGGATGCGACACGCCTTCGCAACCGCTTCGAACGGGGATCGCTGCGATTGCGCACGCCGCGCAGCAACGGCGGTTTCGAGGCCGTCCTCGTCAACACCGGCGGCGGCATCGCAGGCGGAGACAGACTGCGCGTTGACCTGAGTGTCGAGGCCGGCGCTTCGCTGACCGCGACATCGCAAGCGGCGGAGAAGATCTATCGGGCCGAGCACGAACCCGTCCGGATCGACGTGCGGTTGCGGCTCGGCGATGCGGCGCGTCTCGATTGGCTTCCGCAGGAGACGATCGTGTACGATCGGGCTTCGGCACACCGGACCATGTCGGTCGAGGTGGCGGGCTCTGCACGCCTGACCATGCTGGAGATTCTGATCCTGGGCCGCCTGGCGCACGGCGAGAATGTCAGGCAGGCAGACTGGCATGACCGCTGGCGCATCCGACGCGACGATCGCCTGATCTTCGCCGACGACGTCCGCCTGACAGGTTGTGTATCGCAGACCATGCAGCGTCCGGCCGTCGGCGACGGCGCGCGTTGCATCGCCACGCTCGTGCATGTTGCACCGGACGCCGAGCGCCGCATCGGTGAGATACGGGAGCGTCTGGCCACGGCCCGCTGCACCGCCGCGGCCAGCGCCTTCGACGGCATGGTCATCGCACGCTTCATCGGCCGCAACCCCGCGTTGGTGCGCACAGACGCCATCTCCGTCGCCATGACGGCATCGGGTGCTCCCATGCCGCGTGCATGGTCGTGCTAGGGCGCAGATGCGGACGGCGGACTCCTGGGAGGGATCATGAACCTGACACCGAGAGAGAAGGACAAGCTGCTGGTCGCGATGGCGGCCATGGTCGCGCGCAGGCGCCTGGAACGCGGGGTGAAGCTCAACTATCCCGAAGCCGTCGCCCTCATCACCGATGCGGTGGTGGAGGGCGCGCGCGACGGCCGGAACGTTGCCGAGCTGATGGAAGCCGGGGCCCAGGTCCTGACGGCCGACCAGGTGATGGACGGCATCGCGGAGATGATCGCGGACGTGCAGGTCGA
>JBFWYV010000025.1:0-28322 GCA_050186055.1 Hyphomicrobiaceae bacterium
GTGACGGAGCGGGGGAGGAGAGAGTTCAGCCGCAAAAAACTCCGTCATGGCCGCGCAGCCGCTTCACCCGCTCCCGGCAGGCTGTTTCTCGGGCGTGGCGGCGTCCGGTTTCGCACGCGTTTCCTGCCAGCCCATATAAATTCCAGCAGCAATGAGAACGGATGCGCCGATGTAGGTGTAAATGTCCGGGAGATGCGCGGAGACGAAGAAATCCAGGCACGTCGCGCCGACGATCTGCCAGTACATGAATGGGGCGACGACGCTGGCCGGCGCATAGGTCATGGCGCGGGCGAGGAAGTAGTGACCGATGCCGCCGAACACGCCGGGCCCGGCCAGCAGTGCCGCATCGAGCCAGCTTTCGGGGTTCTTCCACCGGAACAGCATGACGATGGACAAGATGATGGTTGCCGGCAGCGGACTGTAGAGCGATGAGGTCTCAGGTGAATCATCGGGCGAGACCCGCCGCGTCAGCACCTGATACATGCCATAGCTCAGCGCACTCGCAATGATGCCGACGGCTGCCCACTGGAATACGTCGCTTCCGGGCCGGATGATGATCAGTACCCCCATGAAGCCGACGATCAGCGTGACGAGGCGCTGCAGCCCGAACCGCTCGCCGAGCATCGGCCAGGCCAGCGCCGTCACCAAGAACGGCGTCGTGAAGCTGATCGCGGTGGCCTGCGCCAACGGCATGAACCTGACGTTGATGAAGTAGAGCGAGGTCGCAAAAAACTGCGCGACACCCCGGCCGAGCTGCTGGACCGGATGGCGTGTGGCAAGCAGAGAGAAGCCGCGCCTCGGTCCGAACATCACCAGCATGAGCACGGTCTGGCATGTGACGCGCGCCCAGATGATCTGGTCCGGCTCGTAGCGCTCCGACAGGAGCTGAACGAGCTTTCCCATGAAGGGAAACATGGTCACGGCCGCCATCATGAACAGGATGCCGAGCAGCGGCCGGTTCTGTCGCATTGGGGAGGAAACTCGTTGAAGACGTTTCTTGGTTGGGCGGCGGCGCAATGGCGCGCACGTTAGCGTGCATTCGATCTCCGGGCGAGTGCACTGCAGCATGGCTGCATTGCAGCACGCTCTCATGGGGTGGGGTTCTCATGCGCGGTTCGATACCGGTACCGATGATCGAGACGAGATGGAAATTATTTCTTTCATAATCCCAAGAGCGGTTCCGAGGTCGGAGCCCTCGTGCGGAAGATGTACGCCTCTCCGAAGCCGCTGATCGCGCGGATGAAGAAGGCGATACTGCCCTGAGGCAAGCCCTGCGCATGGCCGGGTGGGGCGCTCAGACGCGATCCCGCCCCGCTCCTTTCTGCAGCGGCATCCGCGCACCGGCGTTTTCGCATAGCAGCGCCGCTTGCCGCAGCCTTTGCCGAGGCTGCCGTTGTCGGCTAAGAGGGTCCGGCCACTCTGGCACGCCTGCGGGCGTCGCCGGCCCAGAGAGCCTCACCCGCCATGTTCATCACCTTCTTTCACGAGCTGAAGTCCGCCGGCGTGCCGGTGACGGTGAAGGAATATCTGTCGCTGATGGCAGGGCTGCAGGCCGACATTGCCGACAAGAGGGTCGAGCAGTTCTATTATCTCGCGCGCACCTGCCTGGTGAAGGACGAGCGCCATCTCGACAAGTTCGATCAGGTCTTCGGCCATGTCTTCAAGGGGCTGGAAGCGCTGAGCCGGGCGGCAGAGGCCGAGATCCCCGAGGAATGGCTGCGCCTCGTCACCAAGCTGCACCTGTCGGATGAGGACAAGCAGAAGATCGAGGCCGTGGGCGGCTGGGACAAGCTCATGGAGGAGCTCAGGAAACGGCTGGCCGAGCAGAAAGGCAGGCACCAGGGCGGCTCGAAGTGGATCGGCACCGGCGGCACCTCGCCTTACGGCGCCTACGGCTACAACCCGGAAGGCATCCGCATCGGCCAGAAGGAGAACCGCAACTTCCGCGCCGTGAAGGTGTGGGACAAGCGCGAGTTCAAGGACCTCGACGACAACGTCGAGATCGGCACCCGCAACATCAAGGTGGCGTTGCGCCGGCTTCGCAAGTTCGCGCGGACCGGAGCCGCAGATGAGCTGGATCTGCCCGGCACGATCGATGGCACCGCACGCAGGGGCTACCTCGACATCCGGATGCGGCCGGAGCGGCGCAATGCAGTAAAGGTATTGATGCTGCTCGATGTCGGCGGATCGATGGATTGGCACGTGAAGATTGCCGAGGAGCTGTTCTCCGCCGCCCGATCCGAGTTCAAGCACCTGGAACACTACTACTTCCACAACTGTCCGTATGAAGGGCTCTGGCGCGACAACAAGCGCCGTCATGCCGACCGCACATCGACCTGGGACATGCTGCACACCTATCCGTCCGACTACAAAGTGGTGTTCGTCGGAGACGCGTCGATGAGCCCCTACGAGATCACCGTGCCGGGGGGATCGGTCGAGCACATGAATGAGGAAGCGGGCGCGACATGGATGCAGCGCATCACGCGCGTCTATCCGCATGCCGTCTGGCTCAATCCGGTGCCGGAGGATCACTGGAGCTGGACCCCGTCGATCGGCATGATGCGCCAGTTGATGGACGGCCGCATGTTTCCCCTCACGCTCGACGGTCTCGACCGGGCGATGCGCGATTTGATGCGGTAGAGTGATCTGACACATGCCCCTCTCCGCCTGGCTTTTCTCCTTTGCCTCCGCGATCCTGTTCGCTCTCGGCTTGAACGTGTCGCGCCTCGCGATGAATCACATTTCGTCGGCGTTGGGCTCGATGATCTCGATACCGACGGCGTGCGTCCTGTTCTGGCTGTCGTCGCCGTTCACCGCGGATTTCTCCGGCTGGCGCAATGATGCGGCGCTGCTGTTCGCGCTGACCGGGCTGTTCTACCCGGCCGCGATCACGATCATCACCTTCGAGGCGACGCGGATACTCGGTCCCAACGTCACCTCCGCGCTGGCCAACCTGACGCCGCTTTATGCGGTATTCGCCGGCATCCTGTTTCTCGGCGAGACCCTGCACGTGCCGCAGTATGCCGGCATCGCGCTGCTCATGCTCGGGGTGACGGTCCTCACCACCAAGCGCGATATGGGAGGCGGCAACTGGCCGCTGTGGGCCATCGTGCTGCCGCTGTCGGCCTCGCTGCTGCGCGGACTGGGCCAGCCTCTGCTCAAGGTGGGGTTCACCTGGTGGAACAATCCGCGCGTGGCGACGCTGCTGTGTTACGCGAGTTCCGCCACCGTCGTCATCATCGTCGGGCTGCTGCGCAAGCGGGCGACCGCGGCCCGCTTCACGCCGAAAGGCGTGGCATGGTTCATGTTCGTCGGCGTGCTGAACGGCCTGGCGACGTGGGCCGGCATCGAAGCGGTGGCGCGCGGCCCGGTCTCGCTGGTGGTGCCTGTGGTGGCGTCCTATCCGCTGTTCACCTTGCTGATCGGGCTGGCGATGACGCCGGGCACCAGGGTCGGATGGGCGCAGGCGGCCGGCGTGATCCTATCCGTTGCCGGCGTCATCGTCGTGCTCGCTGCCTGATGCGGTGACGGCCGGGATCTCAACCGGCCGCTGTAGTGCCTGGCGTCGACAGGCGCGCATCTACGCGCATCTACTTGCTGTAGAACTTCTTCATGATGACGTCGTTCACCTCTGCCTTTTGCTTGGCGTCGAGCGTCCCCAGCAGTTTCTTGGCGAGGTTGTGGACGGCTGCCGGCTCACGGAACTCGATGTAGCGACGTCTCTTTGCCCCTTCCGCGATGACGGCAGGATCTGTCAGCACTTTCTTGATGGCGCCGCGCAAATAGGCCAGTCGGTCGGCCGGCACGCCTGTTGTCGTGACCAGAACGCGTCCGAACTCGTTGAGCTCGGTGCGCAGGTCGAGCCACCATTGCTGTTCGGGCGCCAGTTTCAGAGTCTCGTAGAATGTCGGCACGTCGGGAAGCAGCGTCGAACGCTTGCGGGCTCCGACGCCGACCGGGCGCGCCTGCTTGTTCTTGGCGTAGTTGAGGGCCGATGCATCCGTCACATAGAGCGCATCGACCTCGCCGCGCTCCATGGCAAGCGCGATCTCAGCAGACCCGCGAAAGCCTGTCACGATCTGGCAGTTGAGCTTCAGCGCCTGGCAGGTGATGGCGGCGCCGTCGGACGGTCCGCCGGTCGGGCCCGTGGCGCCCCAGCTGATCTGCTTGCCGTAGCTGACGAGATCCTGCGGCGTCTTGATCGGCAGCTTGGTCGAAACCAGCGCGGCCCAGGGTTCCGCCGACACCGCGCCCAGATGCTCCAGCTTGGTCAGGTCATAGCGGATGTTCTTCAGGCCCAGCAATTGCCCCAGCAGCAGCGGCGTGCCGTTGATGATCTGGAAGCGCAAGCCGTCCGGCTGCGCGACCGACATGGTGTTGAGGGCAATGATGCCGCCGGCCCCCGGCTGGTTCTCCACCACCACCGTGGCGCCGAGCTGCTTGGCGATGTGCGGCGCGAGCATGCGTGCATACTGGTCGAACCCGCCGCCGACGCCGACGCCGACGATAAAACGTACGGTTTTGTCCTTGTAGAACTGCGCTGCATCCTCGGCCAGAGCGTTGGCTGAGCCGGTCAGGCTGACGAGGGCAGCCAGACCTGTCGCCGCTGTGAGCGTGCCCATCCTCTTCAGTACTGTCATCGGCGGTCCTCCCTTATCCAAAGCATGCGGACGGCTGCCCGTGCCATGGCGCGGGGCTCCGTCTGCTCGGGCGATTAGAGGCCACAAAAAGCGCCGGTGCACAACCCGTCGCCACACGGGCCGCGTACCGCGCCGGGACGATTGGACGCCGCCGCCGCGATCTTGCCTTGTCGCCCCTGCCGATCCATCCTCTGATGGCATAATCGATCAACGACCGTGGAGGCCGCCGCCCTTGTCCACCTCACGCCCCGAGCCAGATCCCATCGAGACCTCCGTGTTGATCGCCGGCGCCGGGCCGGTGGGGCTTGCGCTTGCCTGCGAGCTCGGGCTGCGCGGCATAGACTGCACCATCGCCGAGAAGCGTGACGGCAAGCTCCACGTTCCCAAGATGAGCCTCGTCAGTGCCGGCTCGATGGAATACTGCCGCCGCTGGGAGATTGCCAAAAAGGTGCGCACCGCGGTCTGGTCGGAAAACCATCCGCTCGATTTCCTCTATCTCGAAACGCTGGCCGGCCGCGAGCTGGTGCGCATCAAGGTGCCGGCGTATGCGGTGGCCCGGCCGCCCTGGACGCCGGAGGGCATGTGCCAGTGTCCACAGATCTATTTCGATCCCATTCTCGCCGCCCGCGTCGGCGAGCTCGATCGCGTGCGCAGGCTCTACAATACGGGGGTCGAGGCGTTCGAGCAGGACGCCGGCGGCGTGACCGTCACCCTCCGTGAGACGGAGACCGGCAAGACCCGCAAGCTGCGCGCGCGCTACCTGATCGGCTGCGACGGCGCATCGAGCATCGTGCGTGAGCAACTCGGCATTGCTCTGGAAGGCGAAGGGGCGATCGCAAACTCCATCAACATCTTCTTCCGCTCGCCTGAGCTGATCGACACGCACAAGCACGGCTGGGCCAGGATCTACAGGCCGATCGACGAGGAGGGCTGCTGGTCCGAGCTGATCCCGATCGACGGACGCGAGCTATGGCGGCTCACGGTGTTCGACGATCCGCGCTACACCGACGATCCGCTTTCAGCATTGTGGCGGATGGCCGGCTATGAGTTCCCGTGCGAGCTGATCTCGACGCTGCTGTGGGAACGGCGCGATAGCGTTGCCGAGCGCTATGGCGAAGGCCGCGTGCTGCTGGCTGGCGATTCCGCGCACCAGTCGTCTCCGACCGGCGGCGTCGGCATGCACACGGGCATGGAGGAAGCCGTCAATCTGGCCTGGAAGCTCGAAGCCGTACTGAAAGGTTGGGGCGGACCGAATCTGCTCGGCACCTATGAGCAGGAGCGCAAGCCCGTGGCGGACCGCAACATCGAACTCTCGACCGCGACGTTCCGGGCGTTGCGCGCAATTCCGCCGGCGTCTCGCGCCGAAGCGGAGACCGAGTGGAAGACGACGGCGGTGCCCAACTACTCCATCGCCGATCACGTCCGCTCGTGTCCGACCCTGGTCGGGTCTCCGATCATCGTCGACGACGGCTCGCCGCCGCTGCCGCCGGCACCGCCCGTCCATATTGCCTCGACGCGGCCGGGCGCGCGGGCGCCGCATGCGTGGATTGCCCATGAACGGTCCACCCTCGATCTGCTCGGCGATGGCTTCGTGCTCATGCGGTTCGATGCCGGAGCCGATGCATCGGCGCCGCTTTTGGCGGCTGCGGCGGAACGCGGTGTCCCGATGCGGGAGGTGAAGATCGACGACCCCGAGATAGCGCGGCTCTACGAGCAGCCTCTGGTTGTGGTCCGGCCCGATTTCTATGTTGCCTGGCGTGGCGCCGCTGCACCAGAGGATCCGTTGTCGATCATCGACTGTATCCGGGGAGCCTGAAGCCCGCAGGCCGCAATTGCAGTTGCGAACCGGTGGAGTGGAATATGCGCAAGCGCAGCAACGTGGCGCAGTGCTAGTGTGGTGGATTTGAAGTTCGCAACATCATTTGCCGCGATCTCAGAGGCGAACTTCAAATCCAAAACCACACTAGAAACATTAGCTTGCTAGTGTCCTTATCGATTCCGAAGTTCGTTCGGAGCCTGCTGCAGGAAGTGACGAACTTCGGAATCGGGACACTAGACATATTCGTGCTGGCATTGCGCGATATCGCCTCGGGCACCGGCTGGTGCCGGTCTGAACGGTTCGACCATTGAGGCCGATGTCGCGACGAGAAGGAGAGGTGAAATGGCGATCACCCTGGCCGTGAACGGGGCGTCGCATACGGTGGAGGTCGATCCCGAGACGCCTCTGCTTTGGGTGCTGCGTGACGCGCTGGGGCTGACCGGCACCAAATATGGCTGCGGGATCGCTGCGTGCGGCGCCTGCACTGTTCACATCAACGGTGTTGCCGTGCGCTCCTGTCAGGTTGCGGCAAAAGACGCGATAGGGGTGATCACGACCATCGAGGGATTGTCGGCCAAATCCGATCATCCGCTGCAGAAGGCGTGGATCGCCGCCGACGTTCCCCAGTGCGGCTATTGCCAGTCCGGCATGATCATGGCGGCGGCGGCGCTCATTAAGGAAAAGCCGAAGCTGACCGCGCAGGACATCGAGCAGGGCATCACCAACATCTGCCGCTGCGGAACCTACGGCCGGATAAAAGCAGCCATCCTCCAGGCAACGAAAGCGGGTTGAGGCGCGGGGCACGACATGGCCGAATTACTTTCCAGAGCCGACCGCCGCCGCGGCGCCCTCGATCGGCGTGCTTTCCTGGTCAGCGCCAGCGCGATGGCGGGCGGCCTGGCGCTCGGGTTCCGTCCTGCGTCGGCCAGCGGTCAGGTCCGGTCCTATGCGCCGTTCTCGGACAGCGACAACGAGATCACGTCGTGGATCGTGATCCAGCCGGACGAGACGGTGATCATCCGCGTTGCGCGCTCGGAGATGGGGCAGGGCGCATTCACTTCGCTGCCGATGCTGGTGGCCGAGGAGCTGGAATGCGACTGGGCCAGGGTCCGGCCGGAGTTCGTGCCGCCGCAGGAGAACCGCAGGCGCAAGCTGGCGTGGCAGGTGCGGCACTTGAAGGGGGCGCCGCCGTCAGAAGAGCTGATCACCCACTGGGGCTCGATGGCGACGGGCGGCAGCCGTGGTACGCGTGACAGCCAGCAATACCTGCGTGAAGCGGGCGCGATCGCCCGTGTCATGCTGGTCGAGGCCGCAGCCAAGGCGTGGAACGTGTCCGCCTTCGAATGCACTGTCGCCGCCGGCACGATCGCGCACACGCCCTCAGGCCGCAAGACGACCTACGGCAAGGTTGCGGCAGAAGCGGCGCGCATTCCTCCGCCCGCCAAAGTGCCTTTGAAGGCGGCCAAGAACTGGAAGCTGCTGGGCAAGCCGACGCCTCAGCTCGACACGCTGCCCAAGGTCAACGGTGCGCTGAAATTCGCAATCGATGTCCGCTTGCCCGGCATGCTGTACGCCACCATCGCCCAGTGTCCTGTGTTCGGCGGCAGACTGAAGAGCTACGATCCGAGACGGATCAGGGCCCGGCCGGGCGTCCGCCACGTCGTGAGGCTCGATCCGGCAACGGTATGCGTCATCGCCGACAGCTTCTGGCAGGCCAAGACCGCGCTCGACGCACTGCCGGTCGCGTGGGACGAAGGCCGAAATGCAAACGTCAACAGCGATGCCATTGCCAGCCGTCAGCGCGACGGCCTCACCGCAGCCAACGCGGGCGTGCTGCGGCGGCTGGGCGATGCCGAAACCGCGGTCGCTGCCGCTCCCAGGGTGATCGAAGCCGCCTACGGCGTCCCGTTCCTCGATCACGCAGCCATGGAGCCCATGAACTGCACCGCGCAGGTCAGCGGCGGCATGGTCGAGATCTGGGTCGGAACCCAGAACGGCGAAGCTGCGCTCGCGGCGGCCGCCAAGGCGGCGGGGGTGTCGCTGGATCGGGCGCGCGTCAACATGATGCATCTGGGGGGAGGCTTCGGACGTCGCAGCTACAATGATTTCATCACCTTAGCGGTGCTCGCCGCGAAGCAGGCCGGCGGACGCCCGGTCCAGCTGATCTACACCCGCGAACAGGACATGACGCATGGCTTCTACCGGCCGGCCTCGCAAGCAGCATTCAAGGCTGTCCTGAACGACAAGGGCGAGGCCGTTGCGATGACGGTCAGGCTCGCCGGCCAGTCGATCAACGCCTGGCACCGGCCCGAGCGCATCAGGGACGGGATGGATGCGGCCCAGGCCATCGGCTTTCAGGCCGACGACTTCGGATACGACATTGCGAACCTGACGATCGAGCTTGCCATGCGCAACACGCATGTGCCGCCCGGCGTCTGGCGCTCTGTGAATTCGAGCCAGAACGCCTTCTACAAGGAATGCTTTGTCGACGAGATGGCGCATGGGGCAGGCAAGGATCCGCTCGAGTTCCGTCGCGCACTGCTGGCCAAGGCTCCCAGGCACAAGCGTGTTCTGGAGGCTGCTGCGGAGAAGGCCGGCTGGTCCAGGTCTCCGCCGGCCGGTGTATTTCGCGGTATCGCCCTCCACAAGTGCTACGGCAGCTACCAGGCGACGGTCGCGGAAGTCTCGGTTTCAGATGAAGGAGCCGTGCGCGTCCATCGTCTGGTCGGTGCGATGGATTGCGGTCATGTCGTCAATCCGAACGCCGTCGAGCAGCAGATGGCCGGGGCAGCCGTGATGGCGATGACGGCGCTGCTGTACGGTGAAATTACGATCGAGAAAGGCCGTGTGGTCCAGCGCAATTTCGACACCTACCAGATGCTGCGGATGTCCGAGATGCCGGTGATCGAGAATGTGCTCGTGCCCTCGCTCGACTTCTGGGGCGGCACCGGGGAGCCGGGTCTGCCGCCCGTCGCGCCGGCGATCTGCAATGCCATCTTCGCGGCCACCGGCAAGCGCATCCGGACCCTGCCGTTGAAGCACCACAACCTCGCAAAGGCATGACACCGCGGACATATATCGCCGCCCTCGTTGTTGCCGGACTTGGTCTGGCCCCCTCGGTGCGCGCCGCCGGGCCGCTCGAACCCTTCACGGTAACCGGCGATCGCATATCCCGGCCGCTCGGCGGCATGCGTGGCGACGCCGGCCGCGGCAAGGCGATCGTGTTCAATCCCGAGGCCGGCAATTGCGCGATCTGCCACCGGGTGCCCGGGGGCGATGCGCGGTTCCAGGGCGATGTCGGTCCCAGCCTGGCGGGCGTGGCGGGGAGGCTCGACGAGGGGCAGATCCGGCTGCGGCTTGTCGACGGAACAAGGCTGAACCCCGATACCATCATGCCGGCATATTATCGTGTCGAGGGATTGCGCCGCGTGCGCGAAAAATACGCGGGCAAGCCGGTGCTGACCACCGCCGAGATCGAGGATGTCGTGGCGTTCCTCATGACACTGAAGGAGTAGACGGGCGGACAAGGCTGGAACGATCTCGATGAGAAAGGCGATCGATACCGGCAAGAGCCGGAGCGCTTGCGGGAGAGCGAGGATCGAATGGACCGTCGCACTCCTTGCCGTGCTGTCGATCGGCAGCGCCGTTGCGCGCGGACAAGGCGCGGCGACGGCCCAGCCCGTGCCCGGCATTCCGTGGTCGGAGCAGAAGTCCGGCCTGGAATTCCTGACACCGTCGACACGCGCCCGCCAGAACGACCTCGCCCAGAACCCCGGCATGCTGTGGGTCGATGACGGCACACAGCTCTGGAACAAACCGGTCGGCCAGGCCGGCAAGTCCTGCGCGTCCTGCCACGGCGCGCCGGCTTCCATGAAGGGCGTGGCCGCGCGCTATCCGGCCTGGGATGCGAAGGCGGGGCGCCTGCACAACCTGGAGACGCGCATCCAGAACTGCCGCGTGGAGCACCAGAAGGGCGAGCCGCTTGCAGCGGAATCCGAGGCTCTGCTGTCCTTGACGGCGGTCGTGGCCTATCAGTCCCGCGGCATGCCGATGTCGCCGTCGGTCGAGGGCCCGGCACGCGCGCCATTCGACCAGGGCCGCGCCCTTTACCATGCCCGCATCGGCCAGCTCAATCTGTCGTGCGCGCAGTGCCACGACCAGAACTGGGGGCGGCGGTATCGCGCCGAGGTCGTGAGCCAGGGCCAATCCAACGGCTATCCCCTCTATCGTCTCGAATGGCAGACGATGGGCACGCTTTACCGCCGCATCCGGGGCTGCTTCAACTCGGTGCGCGCGCGGCCGCCGGAGCACGGGGACCGGGAGCATCTGGCGCTTGAGCTCTACCTCGCCTGGCGCGCCAAGGGACTGCCTGTCGAGAGCCCGGCGATCCGCCGTTGAATACGGACTAACCGATCAGCGGCTTGGAGATGAACCGCTGCTTCCAGCGCGGCAGCACCTCCGGATTCACGATATTGTCGGGCAGCTCGCCGCGCAGAGCCGAGGCCACGCACTGCGCGGCCCAGATCGCGCCCGGCCTGGTCCCGCTGTTCCTGTTGCCGCTGACCATATGAGCCGACAGCAGCACTTTGTGGCCCAGCTCGCGCAGCGTCGATCCGGGCTGCAGCGGCTCCTGCTCGAACACGTCGAGCGCGGCACCGGCAATGCGATCGCCCCGAAGCGCCTCGATCAAGGCGCCCTCGTCGACGACATCGCCGCGCGCCGCATTGATGAAAACAGCAGTGGGCTTCATCAGGCCGAAGCGTGCCGCATTCATCATTTTCCGTGTGGTGTCGTTCAGCGTGCAATGCATGGTGACCACATCCGACTCCCTCAACAGGGTCTCGAGGTCGGTGCGAATCACGCCCGACAGCGTGAACCGTGCGATCTCGCAATAGGGATCGCAGGCAAGCAGCCGCACCCGCCACGGTTTCAGCAACTCGGCGAGCCGCCGTCCGATCCGGCCAAGCCCGATGATGCCGACCGTAATGCCGGGATAGTTGTCCTGCATGCGGTGGCCGAGATATGTGCCCTGTAGGCTTTCCGCCCGCCACCGACCCGCTTTCATCGCCTCGTCGCGCTCGCGCACCTTCTTCAGGAGGGCGAGCATCATCGCCATCGTACCTTCGGCGACGCCGCCCCAGTTCGCCTCCGTCGGACTGTGGGTGACGATGATGCCGAGGTCGGTCGCTGCTGCAACATCGATGTCGTCGTGCCCGATCGTGTATTTGGCCACGATCCGCAGGGTCTCGGACGCTTCCATGATGCGCCGGGTTATCGGGCTCGACCGGATCGACGTGCCCATCAAGGCGTCCGCCCCGCTTGTCATGGCGATCATCTCGGCTTCGTTGTTGCCCTGCGGCGTGTGCCAGCCGGCGGCACCGTGGACGATCTCGCATCCGGCCTCCTGCAGCCGCGCCTCGCTGCCCGACAGCTTCCCCGGCGTTTCGGGAGCGAACACGAAGACCTTCCCCCTTCCCGCCGCCCGGACCGGCCCTTCCGTTTGTCTCGACTTCGCCGATTTGGCCATTGGCTTGACCCGTTCTGATTGACCGGCGCTTTTGCCGCACGATGATGACCGCTGCACGTTCCTGGTGAAAACCCCAATATTCATTTAGCATTTGGAGATGAACAACGACAGCAGAGACCGCCCGGGCACGGCGACGACATTCGGCTTCCGCGACGTTGCCGCCGATGAGCGGCAGGGGCTCGTCAACGACGTATTCACGCGGGTCGCCGAGCGCTACGACCTCATGAACGACCTGATGTCGGGCGGACTGCATCGGCTCTGGAAGGACGATTTCGTTGCCGCCCTCAATCCGCCGCGCTCAGCCGCCGCGTGGCGGCTGATCGATGTTGCCGGCGGCACTGGCGACGTGGCGCTGAAAGCGCTGGAGCGGGGCGGGCGAGGCTGTACGGCGGTGCTGTGCGACATCAGCGAGGAAATGCTCGCAGTCGGCCGCCGCAAGGTCGAACGCGCCGGACTGACCGACCGCGTCTCGATCGTGCAGGGCAATGCCGAGGCGCTGCCCTTTCCCGATCACAGCTTCGACGCCTACACCATCGCATTCGGCATCCGCAATGTGACGCACATCGATGCTGCGCTCCGAGAGTCGTTCCGTGTCCTGAAATTCGGTGGCCGGTTCCTGTGCCTGGAATTCTCGACATGCCAGGTTCCGCTGCTCGAACGTCTTTATGACCTTCACTCTTTCGAGGTGATCCCGCGGCTCGGCAAGATCGCGGCCGGGGCGTCCGAGCCCTACCAGTACCTCGTCGAGAGCATTCGCAAATTTCCCGACCAGGAGACGTTCGCGGCCATGATCCGCGAAGCCGGCTTCGATCGGGTGGACTACCGCAACCTCACCGGCGGGATCGCAGCGATACACTCCGGATGGCGCATTTAGTGCCTTAAGAGCGGCGAGGTCCGTGAGATCCGGCTGCTGACTGTCCGCCACGATGCAAGACCCTGTTTGACGTGACCGAGGCCGAGCGTCCGTGCAGAGGCTCACGCACTGACGTTCTCGCGTTCGGCCGCGGCCCCGACACGCGGCGGGTCGAACGTAGACGGAAAATCTTCCGGCTCGATGCCGTCGCGGCCCGGCTGGGTCACATTGCCGACGTCGTGGCCGATGGCGAAGAGACGCTGCAGGTTCCGGCGGTCCACGTTGCCGATCTGGCGCAGGTCGGCCAGCAGCTTCTCCACCCGGCCGGCTGAATTTCGAATATTGCAGACGCGCGCGACGGTTGTGGGATCCAGCATGGCATCGAAGCGTTGGTAGGTGAGCACCGGATCATCGACGATCCGTTCACCGCGCATATCGCCGATCTCGCTGTTGATGCGCCAGGGCTTGCGCGGCGCAGACAGCGCTTGCATCGTCACGACGCCCTGGATGACCGTGTCCTGAACCATTCCCGTCAGGGCCGCCGTCGCTTTCTGGTAATTGTAGAGCTCGTGGAAAGCCTCCACCGAGTGCTGCATGCGCCAGAAACCGGTGCCGACCGAGACCATGAAGAGCTTGCTGGCACCCTTGGGCCAGCCGAAGCCGTAAGACGGCAGCGTTGCCACCAGCAGGGCCTGCAAGCTTGGATTGTTGTGGCCTCCCACGGCGCCATCGATGAACAGGCCTTGCTCGGCCTCGTAGATCCCGCCGGGCGGATTGATCGTGACCTCGACCGGATTGTAATAGAGCGGCGCAGCGGTGCTGGCGCGCACCAGCATCCACAGTTGATACTCTTTATTCGGCTCATGCCGCTTATCGGGACTCTCCCAATACTTGGCAGCCGGGTTGTTGGTCAGCACCCACGGACTTCCGGTATCGATTCGCTTGGCGCAGATCATCAGCCCGGTTTTCAGTTTGTCGGATTGCAGTGGTTCGTTGCCGAGTTCCTTCTTGAGGAAGCGCTCGACGGTATCGGCGTCGAACACGGCGCGCAGCAACCCCTTGGCACGCGGCCGGAAGGCCTTGGGGCTGATGTCCTCATAGAGCTTCTTGATGCGCTCCACCTTCCAGCCCAACGCAAGACCGGTGGCGATGATCGAGCCCGTCGACGTCCCCGCGATCAGATCGAAATAATCGCTGAGCCGGAACGCATCGGGATCAGGGCTGCGGGCGGCGAGCAGACGCTCGATGTTGTCCAGGATGCCGAGCGTGATGAGGCCGCGCACGCCGCCGCCGTCGAGAGAAAGGATTCGTTTGGGCGCGCTGGCCGGGTCCAGATGCCATTGGAGTTGTTCGTTCATGGAGGCCTCCCGACGCCACGTCCCGCCCGTTCAAGATCAACCCATCGCTCGCGCATTGACAAGCCGTATGCCAAGCATCGGCCGATATTTGCGATCGGGATTGCAGCATCGCCGCACTATCGGCCAACCGATAGGAGAGTAACGGCTTCGGGAGCAGGTCGGCTTGCACTCGCTGTTGGTGATCCGCAGACCGGTTTCCGCCGCCAAGGGAGAAGACGAAGGGAGAGATTGTCATGGAACAACGCCAGGTAGAGCCGTCATCGCATCCCGCCCTTTCCTATACGGACGGGCTCGCCGTGAAGCTGCAGGACACGTGGTTGCTGATTGGCCGCATCCTGATCGGCTGGATCTATATGCAGAGCGGCCTGCGCAAGCTGATGGACATGCCGGCATTCGTCGCCACGATGCCGCGCAGGGGACTGCCGGATGTCCTGGGCTACGTGGCGCCGCCGGTGGAGTTTATCGGCGGCTTGGCGCTGATCCTCGGCATGGGGACCCGGTACGCCGCGCTTCTGATCCTGGTCTTTACCGCCGTCGCCACATTCTCGAGCCACGCATGGTGGGCCAAGCCGGCGGCGCAGCAAAGCATGCATCACACGCACTTCTGGAAGAACGTGACGATGATGGGCGGGCTGGTCGTTCTCTTCGTGACGGCGGGCGGCCGGTTCAGCCTCGACCGATGGCTGGCGCGCAAATCATAAGGTCGCGCCGATAGCAAACGGGCGGACCCTAAAGCAACGGACTTGAAATTCACCTCATTTCGAGGCTGGGCGGGGAGTGAATTTCAAGTCCAAAGTTGCTTTGGAACACTATGACTTTAAAGCGTCTTTGGACCTTGAATGCGACTTCGAGATCGACCCAGGCGTGGGTCGCATTTAAGGTCCGACGCTTTAAGGCCCGCCCGCAAGACGTCAGGCGGCCATCGCCTTCTTCAGGTTCTCGTCGATCTTGTCGAGGAAACCTGTCGTTGAAAGCCATTTCTGGTCGGCACCAACCAGCAGCGCCAGGTCCTTGGTCATGTAGCCGGCCTCGACGGTCTCGATGCAGACCTTCTCCAACGTGTCGGCAAACTTGGCAAGTTCGGCGTTGTTGTCCAGCTTGGCACGATGCGCGAGGCCGCGTGTCCAGGCAAAGATCGAGGCCATCGAGTTGGTCGAGGTCTCGCGGCCCTTCTGGTGCTCGCGATAGTGGCGGGTCACGGTGCCGTGCGCGGCTTCCGACTCCACCGTCAGGCCGTCCGGAGTCATCAGCACCGAAGTCATCAGGCCGAGCGAGCCGTAACCCTGCGCAACCGTGTCCGACTGAACGTCGCCGTCGTAGTTCTTGCAGGCCCACACGTAGCCGCCTGCCCACTTCATCGCGGCCGCCACCATGTCGTCGATCAGCCGATGCTCGTAGGTGAGCTTGCGCTTGTCGAACTCGGCTTTGAACTCGCCGTCGAAGATCTGCTGGAACAGCTCCATGAAGCGGCCGTCGTACTGCTTCAGGATCGTGTTCTTGGTCGACAGGTAGACCGGATAGTTGCGCGCCAGGCCGTAGTTGAACGAGGCCCGCGCGAAGTCGATGATCGACTGGTCGAGGTTATACATCGACAGCGCGACGCCCGAGCCCGGCGCCTTGAACACCTCGCGCTCGATCACCTTGCCGTCGTCGCCGACGAACTTCATCGTCAGCGTGCCGGGGCCGGGGAACTTGATGTCGGTGGCGCGGTACTGGTCGCCGAAGGCGTGGCGGCCGATGATGATCGGCTTGGTCCAGCCGGGAACCAGGCGCGGGATGTTCCTGCAGATGATGGGTTCGCGGAAGATCACGCCGCCGAGGATGTTGCGGATGGTGCCGTTGGGCGAGCGCCACATCTCCTTGAGGCTGAATTCCTTAACGCGGCCTTCGTCCGGCGTGATCGTCGCGCATTTGACGGCCACGCCATGCTTCTTGGTGGCGTTGGCGGAATCGATGGTGATCTGGTCGTTGGTCTCGTCGCGCTTCTGGACCGAAAGATCGGAGTATTCCAGATTGATATCAAGGTAAGGGTGAATCAGCTTGTCCTTGATGAGTTGCCATATGATGCGGGTCATCTCGTCGCCGTCCATTTCGACGACGGTGCCCTTGACCTTGATCTTGTTCATGGGGTGCGCACCTCGACGCGGGCTGCTGAGGACTCGAGGGGCGTCCCGCGCGAAATCCGCCACCCCGGCGGGAGCGTGATAGACTCGCGCGCGCCGGATGCCAAGGGCAGAGAGGCCAAGCAAGGCGCGAATCAAGGAGCCGCAGGGCGGGAATGAGGCATGCGATGGACTCTTGCGAAGTGGCGATCGTCGGGGGGGAGTACGGCCCCGAGCCGAGGGTCGGCACGGGGTCCTCTGTCCCGGTGGCAGCCGTCGTCCACGCCTGCCACGAGAAGACGATCGACGCCGGTCTGAGTGCGCTGGCCATTCCCGGGCTCGGTCGCGCCGAGCTCGAGCCGATCCTGACCTATTGCGCGGAACTGTGCTGCGAGGCCGACGCCGCGGCATGCCCGGGCTGCCGACGGCAGACCCAGACCCAGGGCCTCGCAAACCTGGATGACTTCATCGCCGCCCACGGCGAGATCATCGTCGGCGACGGCGCGGTCCGGCTGAGGGGACGGGGGAAGCGGACGCTCACCGTATCCTCCATGGATGCGCTGTCCCGGTCCTGGGCTGGTCAAGAATACTGGTTCTGGGCGCGCCGGGTCCTGCGCAAGCTGCGCCACGGCATTCGCCGCGCCCACATACAAGGCGAGCCGGTCGCGGCCGAGGGGGACACGCCGTCCGTCATCCTTATGGAGCCGCAACTATCCGAAAATATAGGGATGGTAGCGCGGGCATGCGCCAACTTCGGGCTCGATGACCTCCGTCTGGTTGCGCCCCGGGACGGCTGGCCCCAGGAGAAAGCGCGGATCGCTGCATCCGGCGCCAACTACGTGATCGATGCTGCGATCGCACACCCCTCGCTGGCCGCGGCGACGGCAGACCTCAACTGGGTGGCGGCGACCACGGCGCGTCAGCGCGACCTGAGGAAGCCGGTGCTGACGCCCGCCCAGGCGATCGCCGAAGCGGCCGAGCGGATCCGGCGGGGCGAGCGCTGCGGTCTCCTGTTCGGGCGCGAGCGCAACGGCCTGGAGACATCCGAAGTCGCCAACGCCGATGCCGTGGTGATGATTCCGGTGAACAGCCGCTTTGCATCCCTCAACTTGGCGCAGGCGGTCCTCATTCTGGGCTACGAATGGACACAGGTCTCCGGCCGCGCCAGCCTGGGACGTGTGACGACCTTCGAGTCGCCGCTGCGGACCGGTCTCCGGCTGGGTGACGACCGGCCCGCGACGAAGGCGGAGTTGGACGGATTGTTCGCCCATCTGGAATCGGAGCTGGAACGGCTGGGATTCTTCAATCCGCCGCACAAACGTCCTACGGTTGTTCAAAATATCCGTAGTATGTTGCTGCGCATGGGGGCGACGGAGCAGGAGGTCCGCACCCTGCGTGGCATTGTGGCAACGCTTGCCGAAGGCAAGGGCAAGGGCCGCAAGGTGCCTTGATTATGCCTATTTTGCAGCCGAACCAGCCGAACGTTTGCACAATGGGTACATACAGCGCTTGGCGACCGACATAGCGCAAGCGCTGTCCGGTCATCCTGAACGAGGGGCAGATAAATGCGCACGTGGATTGCGGCGGGATTGGCGGCGGCGGCGGTGCCGATCTTCGCGTGGGCAGCAACGGGGCCGGCCAGCGCCCAGGGCGGCCTCAGCGAGAAATCGGTTCGGACATTGATGGAGTATGCCTGGGCTCTGACGCCGGACCGCTTCACCAAGCCGGACGGCGTCACCATTACCGTGGATCGTAACAAGCGCGGCCAGGTGGAAGTGCCGCTCGATACGGCGCGAGAGGTGATCAGGGTTGGCCGGCTGTCCTCGCACGCCCAGATGTGCGACTTGCCGGAAGACCAGCGCGACAACTATCGCTCGCTGATGATACGCGAAGCGAAGAAGAAGAAATGGTCGGAGCAGCAGATGCTCTACATGAACCAGCTTCATCTGGTGACCGTGATGCTGCTGACCGGGAAGCTCAAGCTGATCGAGCGTGAAGAGGGCAAGGAGCCCAAGGTCATCGAGGACGGCAAGAAGACGGAAGTGAAGAGCTGTACGCCCGAACAGAAAGAGAAGGTCAAGCAGGCGATCCTGGCTTACGTGAAGTCCGGGCCACCTCTGCCTGTGATATCGACGGCCGCCGGCGGGCCGGCGCCGGCAGGGGCCGCCGCATCCGCAACGCCCGCGGCAGCCAAGAAATGATCGCATCCCGGGCGCTTCGGTCGAACTCCGAGGTTGACCGGCCGCTGCGACCCGTCTAGAAGATCCCGCGCGGGCTCCACAGCCCGCGTTTCCGTTTTTGCGCACCCGCGGTTCCGGTTTCGGCCGGAGGCCTGTCGGTTCGGCCCGTATCTCCAGGCAGCACCTGCTTGGGCGGACATGGTCCGGACAGAGGAGGGGGCGCTCCAGGCCCGTCTGCTGCGGGCGCAATCTCACTATTTGGAGTGCCGGAATGACGAAGCGCATGGATGCCAAGCACAAGATCGACCGCAGGCTTGGCGAGAACATCTGGGGCCGGCCGAAAAGCCCCATCAACAAGCGGGAGAGCCGGCCGGGCCAGCATGGCGAGCGCCGCGGCGGCAAGCTGTCCGACTACGGCCAGCAGCTTCGCGCAAAGCAGAAGCTCAAGGGCTATTACGGCAATATCGGCGAGCGTCAGTTCAATCGCATCTACAAGGAAGCGCGCGGCTTCAAGGGCTCGACGTCCGAGCACATGATCGGCCTCCTGGAGCGCCGTCTGGATGCCATCGTCTATCGCGCGAAATTCGTCCCCACCGTGTTTGCCGCCCGCCAGTTCGTGAGCCACGGCCATATCCGGGTGAACGGGCGGCGCGTCAACATCCCGAGCTATCGCTGCAAAGTCGGCGATGTCATCGAAGTCAAGGAAGCGTCGCGCCAGCTCGCGCTGGTCCTGGAAGCGATCAAGAGCTCGGAACGCGATGTGCCCGACTACCTCGAAGTCGATCACAACACGATGAAGGCAACGTTCCTGCGCGTTCCCTCGCTTGCGGACGTGCCGTTCCCGGTCGTGATGGAGCCCAATCTGGTCGTCGAGTTCTATTCGCGCTGATTCGCCTGCGGATTATTGCCGATTCAGAATCAATCCTTAGCGAAAGGCCGGTCGTCATCGACCGGCCTTTTTGTTAGTATGTTCAGTGCCTGGGGAGGTGAGATGGAGGAGCGGCAGTGCGATGCGCACGAATGCCATGCCGCTCGGAACAAACCGGCTGCACGCCACGTTGTGGACATGGGTGCTAGCCCGCAGAACTGAAGAGGAGGAAGGAGCCATGAGACGGTTCCTGCTTGGACTGCTCCCCGTGCTTGCAATGACGGCGGTATTTGCTGTCGCGGAGCCGCAGAGAGCGGAAGCCAGAGGCGGCCGGGTCGCTGCCGGCATCGCGGCCGCAGTGATCGGCGGCGTGATCCTGCATCACACACTGCGCAGGCATAACCGGCGCTACTATCACCGTCGCCATCGCTACTATCCCGCATACGGCGGATATTACTACCGGCCCTACCGTTACCACCGTCCACGCTGCATCTGGCGGCACGGATCACGGTATTGCCGCTACTGAGCCGGCGGGCGGCAGGTTAGTTACGCCCCGACAAAGGATCGACGCGCCCGGGCCATCCATGGCAGGGCGCGGTTTCATTTGCGGCGAACGTTCATAGCGGCCATTCAGGCCGCCTTCTGACGCCTCAAGCCGGCATCGATGCCGGCCGGCCGCGACCGCCTCGTCGGCGAGCTGTTGGTATTGGCCCACCCATACGCCAGCATCGTGAGCAGCGCGCTGGCGGCGAAGTAATAGGCGCCGGGAAGCACGCTGGCCTCGGTGTAACCGCTCGAATTGACATAGAAAATCATCAGCGCCAGGACCATCACGTCGGTCATTGAGTAGCGGCCGAGCCACTCCATGGTCGAGATCGAACGCGAGCGGAATTCCGGCGACAGATCCGGCGAGGTCACGAGATTGAGCAGGTAGAACAGCTTCAGGAATGGAAACAGGAACGAGAACGTGAACAGCACCGTGCACAGGAAGTATTCCTCGTTGGTGTAGAGAGCATAGATGATCGTCGCGATCGAGTGCTCGTGCGACCACACGAAGACCGTGGTGAAGCGTATGACAGGCAGAATCACGCCGAGCGCGAAGAATACCGTCGCCAGGATGATCAGGAAGCTCAGGACGAAGTTGCGGAACGGCCATCGCCTTTTCACCGGGCCGGACGGGGCCGCAGGACGCCTGCTGCCGGCCTTGATGTGGAGCGGACCCTCGGCGGGTTGCAGCGCAAGGCGATCAACGAGCCGGCGCGGCGCTGGAAGGGCCGCACGAGATTGCGCGGGACCGCCGGCATTGGCTGCAGCCGCGACGACGTCTGTCCCTCCGCCCTCGTCGGAGCGTATCCAGGCATAGGAAAGGATCATCAGCACGACGCCGGCTGTGAAGAAATAGACCCCGTAAAGACTTGCCGCGTCGTACACGCCCTGGCTCTTGATGAAGAAGATGGTGAGAGCCAGCACCAGGACGTCGTGCATCGACCATTTGCCGAGCCATTCCAGCGCCCGGAGCTGGCCGTCGCGCTGGATCAGCTCGGTGCGCGGCAACGTTGATACCAGAAGCAGATACAGGAGCTTCAGAACCGGCAACACGATCGAGAACACCAGCACGGTAAGGCCGAGGAACAGTTGGCCGTCCCGGATCAGCACATAAACGGTGCTGATCAGCGAATGCTCCGTGGTCCAGAACACATACTTGGTGAGCTTGATGATCGGCAGCGTCATGCCGAGAGCAAGGCACACGCTGGCGCCCAGGATCGCAACCGAAAGCAGGAACCGCCTGCCGCCGAGCCGCATGGACGCCGCCCCTCCATCCCGCCTTGCACTGCCGCGCCCTGCAATGGGGCAGGCCGCCAGGGACCGCAGAGACGGATCAGCCGCACCGGCGCATACGCCGGTCAACGGTCCGCACAATGCACATCCATGACTGAGGTATACGTCTTAGCCGGAGGCGAAACTGTGGCGGACGCGGCGGAGGATGTCGTCACCAGACGTCTGGAGGCGCGACGGCAAACTCAGGCAACGCTGGCCTCAGGCAACGCTGGCGCCGACGCCCTTCTCAGCCAGCATCTCCTGCAACTCGCCCGCCTCGTACATCTCGCGGACGATATCGCAGCCGCCGACGAACTCGCCCTTGATGTAGAGCTGGGGGACTGTCGGCCAGTTCGAGAACACCTTGACGCCTTCGCGGACTTCCATGCTGTCGAGGACGTTGATGTCGAGATAGTCCACGCCGAGCAGCGTCAGGATCTGGTCGACCTGCATGGAGAAGCCGCATTGCGGCATGCCTTTGCGGCCCTTCATGAACAGCACGACGTCATGGTTGGCGACCGTTCTCGCAATCCAGTCCTGTACGTCCTGAGCGGGGGTCATATGGCTGATCCTTATCTCTCGTTCCGGGCGTATCGGCGGTGCTGGAACGGTTGGTACTCTTGCATCACCATGTGGTCCGAGGGCTTCGAATGTCAATCAGCGGCCGCTGTCGGCGTTGTCGCAAAGTCCCGTCCCATGCGAAAAGCTCACGCCCGGCCAGCGCCCTGCGCATGCAACACAACGCACCGGACATTCCGGCACCCGCGCTGCCCTGCGTTTCGCGACTAGCGTGCCGCTCCTAGTCCTTGGCAGCCGTCGTCAGTGCCAGGGCGTGCAGCACCCCGCCCATGCGGTCGCCGAGCGCGTCGTACACCAGCTTGTGTTGCTGAACCCGGGACTTGCCCTTGAACTCGCGCGCAACGACGTGGGCGGCGTAGTGGTTGCCGTCGCCGGCAAGGTCACGGATGCTGACGTCGGCGTCGGGGAAGTGCGCCTTGATGAGGGATTCGATCTCGTGGGCGTCCATCGCCATCTTGCAACTGCTCCTCGCGGACCCTGTGTTGGCGGACACGATACACACCCAGTCACCCGACGTGAAGCGCGGGCTGCCCGTTGTTGCGGCCAATGGGTCTGTATTCCGCTGCGGGGCTCGACTATAAGGACTGCATTGATCTGCACAGACAAAATGGTGTCCAAGGGAGCCCCACAGGATGGCCCAGCTCGCGCTCGCGATCGGCTCTTCGCATTCTCCGATGCTGGCAAGCCCGCCGGAGGACTATCCCCGGCATGCCGAGATCGACGCCAAGGGGCGAAAGCTGATCGACAAGGAGGGACGGCCCTGCACGTACGGCGATCTGCTGGCGGCGGCAGATCCCGGGATCGCCGGGCAGATCAGCATCGAGGTCCTGGAGGCCAAGGCGGAGCGCTGCAACCAGGCAATCGCCCGGCTGAGCGAGACCATCGCGGCGGCCAATCTCAATGCGCTGATCGTGATCGGCGACGACCAGCACGAGCAGTACTTCGAAGACAACATGCCCTCGATCCTGGTTTACTGGGGCGATACCGTCGTCAACCGCGAGCTCAGCATGCCGGAGGATGCGCCGAAGTTCTGGCGCCAGGCCCGCTCGCAGTACCACGAGGCTGCCGGCAGCCGCGAATACCCCGTCGATTCGAAGTTCGCGCTGCACCTGATCGAGCACCTGGTCGGCAGCGAGTTCGACGTCAGTCATTCACGCAAGCTCGCCCGCGAGCACGGCGAGGGGCACGCATTCGGCTTCGTACACCGCAGGCTGATGGGCGGGAAGGTCACGCCCATCGTTCCGGTGGCGCTCAACACCTACTTTCCGCCGAACCAGCCGCTGCCCAGGCGCTGCTACGGCCTCGGCCAGCAGATCCGCAAGGCCGTCGAGAAATTCCCATCCGACGGACGCTACGGCATACTTGCGTCCGGCGGCCTCAGCCACTTCACGGTGGACGAGGACCTCGACCGCGGCTTCATCGACGCCTGCAAGCGCAAGGATGCCTCCTGGCTCTCATCGATCCCGCCCGCCAGGCTGAACTCCGGAAACTCGGAGATGCGCAACTGGATCACGGTTGCCGGCGCTGCCGAGGATCTCCAACTCGGATGGCACGACTACGTGCCCTGCTATCGTTCGCCCGCCGGGACCGGCTGCGGGATGGGATTTGCTATCTGGCAGTAACAACTCGGACGGACGGGAATATGCCCGCGCGGAGCCGCGCTCACCTTTGCCCGGCCGGAAAATCAAGCTCGACCCAGACCGGCGTATGATCCGACGGCTTTTCCGCGCCGCGCGGCCCCTTGTCGACGTCGGCTGCGACCAGCCTGTCGGCAGCCTGCGGCGACAGCAGCAGGTGATCGATGCGGATCCCGTTGTTCTTCTGCCAGGCACCCGCCTGATAATCCCAGAACGTATAGACACCCGGCTCCGGATGGCAGGCTCTGATCGCATCGGTGTAGCCCAGCGCCAGCAGTCGCCGCCACGCGGCCCGGCTCTCCGGCTGGAACAGGGCATCGTTGCTCCAGGCCGCCGGCGTCCTGGCGTCGGCCGGCTCGGGGATCACGTTGTAGTCGCCGGCAAGGACGACCGTCTCTTCATAGCTGAGCAACGCGCGCGCATGCGCCTCGAGCCGCCGCATCCAGGCCAGCTTGTAATCGAACTTGTCGCTGCCGATCGGGTTGCCGTTGGGCAGATAAATCGAGGCGACGCGGACGATTCCGCCTGGCGCGGAGACAAGCGCTTCGCAATACCGTGCCTGGGCGTCCTCGCTGTCGCCGGGCAGGCCGAAGGTGACGTCCTCCAGCGGTGAACGCGACAGCACGGCGACGCCGTTGAAGCCCTTCTGTCCGTGCACCGCGATGTTGTATCCGAGCGCCTCGATGTCCGCGCCGGGAAAATTCTCCTCGACGGATTTGATTTCCTGCAGGCAGACGACGTCGGGCGCGACAGCGGCAAGCCAGCTCTTGAGCTGCTCGATGCGTGCCTTGACGCCGTTGATGTTCCAGGTCGCGATCTTCATTGGCCTGCCCTGACAACTGGTGCAGACCGCGCCGGCGCGCGGAGAGCCTGTCGCCTTTAGCCCGTGCGGCGCCCCCCTGTCCAGGCGCGCGAACGGCGTTTGCCGCGACGCGCACGCATCGCAAGCGGCTCATGAAACTGAAACCATTGTTATCGGGAGTTTAACTCTTCCAGATCATGATGCTCGGGGTGGTTCAGGAAACCCGACCCAGGGGCTGCAGATGTCTCTGTCGTATTACGACGGCAAGGAAAGACCCGAAGGGCTCTGGCCAACGGTGCTGATGATTTTCAACGCCGGGCTGGCGTGTGTCGTCGTTTTCCTTTGGCGGGGCATCGAATTCTTCGTCGCAGAGCCTTTGCAGTGGGCGACATGGGTGAGCATCAGCTCCAGCCCGGATCTGCTCGAGTATCCCTACTTGCTCGCCTGGGGTCTGCCGGTGTTCGGGATCGTCGGCTGCTGGTTTGCTGCCAAGGCAAAGCAGCGGGGACTGGCGCTGATCGTCGGGCTCTACCCGGCATTGTTCCTGGGGCTGACGATCGGCTGGTATTACCTCGCGCCCCGCGGCTGGCATTGACGCCGCTCACAGCGAGAAACTTGTCCCGCAGCCGCACGAGCTTTGGGCGTTGGGATTGTTGATCCGGAACGTTGCGCCCAGCAGGTCGTCGACGAAATCGACTTCCGATCCGGCGAGATAGATCATCGACATCTTGTCGACCACCACCCTGGCGCCTTCGCGCTCGAACACGTGGTCGTCCGGCTCGGCGTGGTCGACGAGATCGAATTTGTACTGGAAGCCGGAGCAGCCGCCGCCTTCCACGCTGATGCGGAACAGCGGGGCGCCTGCCTCGGTGGCGGCAAGCTCGTTGATTCGCCTCGCCGCACGGTCTGTCATGTTGACGGCTGTCTGGCTCATGCCTGACAAAGCTCCGGAAAATCTGGTGTTTTGAGACCCCGGGTTGCGCCGGAGACCCGTTATCCCGTATCCAACATAGGAGCGAATCCTCCAAAGTCCAACGTGACAGTCGTCACCTTAGAGGCGATCTGCACTACCGGGACCGATATCCATGCCGCCGGCTGCCAACCGCGAACCCGATGCGCCTGGAGGTTACGGCGCGGAACTGGTGCCGGGAGAGAGGAGCCTCGCGACCTACGCGGCGAGCGCGATTCCGAGCCGCGGCAGGCTGGTCCCCGAGTCGCCTTGTCCGACCCGCAACAACGTCCAGCGCGACCGCGACCGGGTGCTGCATTCCACCGCGTTCCGCCGTCTCATCTACAAGACGCAGATGTTCCTCTATCACGAGGGCGACCATTACCGCACCCGGCTGACGCACAGTCTGGAGGTGGCCCAGATCGCCCGCGCCATCGCCCGCCAGTTGCGCCTCGACGAGGACCTGGCGGAGGCGCTCGCCCTCGCCCACGATCTGGGCCACCCGCCGTTCGGCCATGCGGGGGAGCGCGCTCTGGATCAGATCCTGGCCCCTTGCGGCGGGTTCGATCACAACGTCCAGAGCTTCCGGATCGTCACGCTTCTGGAGCGCAAGTATGCCGCCTTCGACGGCCTCAACCTGAGCTGGGAGACGCTCGAAGGCCTGATCAAGCACAACGGACCGCCCAGGCGCAGCGGCGAGGACGGCGATCGCCGGCTGCTGCACGCGTTGCGCCGCTTCGAGGCGCGCATGAGCCTGAACCTCGATCAGCATGGGTCGGCCGAGGCGCAGACCGCAGCCATCGCCGACGACATCGCCTGGATGACCCATGACATCGATGACGGCCTGCGGGCCGGGTTGATCGGCGTCGGCGATCTCGCCGACGTGCCGCTGCTCCGGGAGACGATCGACGACATCGAGAAGCGGGGCGAGGCCTGGCATCTCAGTCCGGTCGCCGACGACAGCGACACGAGCCGCGGCATCTACGAAGTCGTGCGCCGGCTGATCACCGATCTGATCCGTGACGTCGTGGTCCAGACCCGCCGGAACCTCGCGGCATTGGCGCCCCGGACCGCAGGCGACATCAGGCAGGCGGGCTATACCCTCGTCACCTTCTCGGATGGCATGGCGGTCCAGATCGCCGATCTGCGCCGTTTCCTCTTTGCACGCCTCTACCGGCATCAGCGCGTGATGCGGGTGATGGGCGATGCGCAGGAGGTTGTGCGCGGGCTGGTCGAGAGATACGTCGCCGAGCCCGGCAAGCTGCCGCCGGCATGGCAGGCGCAGGCTGCGCCTCTCGACGAGCGTCGGCGCCTGCGGCTGATCGGCGACTTCGTGGCCGGCATGACCGACCGGTATGCGATCGGCGAGCATCGTCGCTTGTTCGCGACCACGCCCGAGCTGCGATGACGGCGTCATTGGTGAAGGGGCCTCTCCGCCGCCGCCCGCCCGGCCGTTTGACGCTCTACCGGAATTGCGTTAGCCCCCGCGCAGGAATCGCGGCTATTCCCGTTGCTCAGTGAGCCGCGGGCCGCGTGTCGAAGGTTTTGAAACATGAACGTTTATGCATCCGTCGGGCAACGGATCCGCGGCGCGCTCGAGGCACTGAAGGCCGACGGCAGGCTTGCCGCTGGGCTAAGTCTCGAGGCTGTCCAGGCGCCGGAAGAGCCACGCGATCCCAGGCACGGCGACATGGCGACCAACGCCGCGATGGTGCTGGCCAGGAGCGCCGGCATGAAGCCGCGCGATATCGCCGTGCTGCTGGCGGAGCGTCTCGCCGCCGAGCCGGACGTGGCGAAGGCGGAAGTAGCCGGACCCGGCTTCATCAATATCACGTTCGCCCCTGCGTTCTGGCACGGACTTGTTTCCACCATTCTCAAGCAGGGCGATGCATACGGCGCGCCTGCCGTCGGCAAGGGAGAAACGGTCCAGATCGAGTACGTCTCCGCCAACCCGACGGGCCCCATGCACATCGGCCATTGCCGGGGCGCGGTGTTCGGCGACGCCCTCGCCAGCCTGCTCGCGTTTTCGGGTTATCAGGTCACGCGCGAATACTACGTCAACGATGCAGGCGGTCAGGTGGACAAGCTGGGCGCGTCCGCCTTCATGCGCTATCGCGAGGCGCTGGGCGAGGATATCGGCGCCATTCCGGAAGGCCTCTACCCCGGCGCGTACCTGAAGCCGATCGGCGAGGCGCTGGCGAAGACGTATGGCACGGCGCTTCTCGACAAGCCCGAGCCCGAGCGCATCGCCATCGCCCGGGATGCCGCGATCGCAGCCAACCTCGCGGAGATCAAGGACGATCTCGCACAACTCGGCGTGCGCCACGATGTGTTCTTTTCCGAGCGCTCGCTCACCAACGGCAATCACGACCGGATCGCCGAGGCGATCAGGCTGCTCGACAGGAAGGGGCTGATCTTCAAGGGCAGGCTCCCGCGTCCGAAAGGCCATGACGACGACGATTGGGAGGATCGCGAGCAGACCTTGTTCCGCTCGACCGCGTTCGGCGACGACATGGATCGCGCGCTTCAGAAGTCGGACGGCACGTACACGTATTTCGCCGGCGACGTCGGCTACCACTACGACAAGATCGAACGCGGCTTCGACCACTACTACACTGTTCTGGGTGCGGATCACGTCGGCTATATCCCACGCCTGAAGGCCGTGGTGCAGGCGCTGTCGGACGGCAAGGCCGACTACCACACGCCGGTCTGCCAGCTCGTGAAAGTCCTGCGCGACGGGCAGCCGGTGACGATGTCGAAGCGCGCCGGCACCTTCGTTGCCCTGCGCGACGTCGTCGACGAGGTCGGTCGCGATGCGGTGCGCTTCATGATGCTGACCAGGAAGAACGATTCGCCGATCGATTTCGATCTGACCAAGGTCGTCGAGCAGTCGAAGGACAATCCGGTCTTCTACGTTCAGTACGCGCATGCCCGCGCCGCGTCTGTGTTCCGTAACGCAAAGGCGGCGTTGCCGGGGCTCGACGCCGCCGCTCTCCTGCAGGGCGGGACCGATCTGTCGGCGCTGACCGACCCGGGCGAACTCGATGTCGTTCGCCAGCTCGCCAAGTTCCCGCGTCTGATGGAAAGCGCGGCCCGCGAGCGGGAGCCGCACCGCATCACCTATTACCTGTACGATCTGGCATCCGCCTTCCACCAGCAGTGGAACCGAGGCAATGATTCGCCACATTTG
>JBFWYV010000026.1:0-28299 GCA_050186055.1 Hyphomicrobiaceae bacterium
ACGGAGAGAAAAGTTTCACCACCGCAGAGAACGCATCGGATCGAATTGAATTGCCGGGTGGCGGCGGAGGTGAACCAGCGACATGCGATGAGCGCTCAGTCGCTGGGAGATCAAACGGGCCGGGCGGCGATCTTCATGGGCGGCAGGCTGAATGTGCGGGCCGTGAAGAGCCGCTCTACCGTCAATATACCGAAGTGCGGGATCGGACCGAACACCGTCCTCCGGTCGCCAACACGTTGCCATGCAATTGTACGTAGGTTGCCATTATCAATTGCCCCTGTGACCACGCCATAACCATCCCTTCCTCGGCAGGGGGTCCTGTCGAGGCCGACCTTTGTGAGTGTCCAGATTGCTCGCTAGAACGGCGCGGACTGCAGAGGTCGTGTCAACTCAAGGCCACGAGCTCTCTGCGAACCTGCGCCTTCCTCCCCGAGTCACCTCCAATTCTTTCGATCCCCATCTTCGTCGGCGACATCCAAAAAGGCAAGCCAGATGAAGCAGGAGCTATATAACTGTTGTGTCACAAGCAAGAGAATGCTCGGACGTGCGTCGAAGTTCCCATGGTGTGCGAGGATCATTGAGCATGACAGATGAACCGGCCGACCTGCTCTACAAAATCCTGCATGAGTCGGAGTGGCTTGAAGCGGCTGAGCGCGGCTTCTACGCCGGCTCCGGCGATGACAAGCGAGATGGTTTCATTCATCTGTCGGCAGCGGGCCAAGTCGTCGGTACGGCGGCGAAGCATTTCAGTGGCCGGAGCGGCCTGGTGCTGGTTGCGCTCGATGCTGCACGATTGGGTCCAGGGTTGAAGTGGGAGCCGTCGCGAGGCGGTGCGTTGTTCCCTCATCTCTACGGCAGGCTGGACACGTCGGCGGCGGTCGGTGTCTACGGGCTGGAACTCGACGCCGACGGCGTACCCGCATCACCGGAGGGCGTACTTGAATGCTCCAAGGACTGACACGGCTGGCGCAGCCCCTGCTCCTGACGCTGCCGCCGGAAGCGGCGCACGAGGCGACGCTGAAAGCGCTGGAGCGCGGCGTCTATCCGCGGGCAGACGCTCTCGATGATCCGCGCATCGCGGTGAAGGCATTCGGGCTCGATTTTCCCAACCCGGTCGGCATCGCCGCGGGCTTCGACAAGGATGCGCGCGTGTGCGATGCCATCCTGTCGCTTGGGTGCGGGTTTGCGGAAGCCGGCACAATCACGCCGTTGCCGCAGCCGGGCAATCCGCGTCCCCGCGTATTCCGGCTGATCCGCGATCGCGCCGCGATCAATCGGCTGGGCTTCAACAGCGGCGGGCACGAGGCCGCCTTGAAGCGGCTCCAATGCAGAGCGCGAAGAGGCATCGTCGGAGTCAACCTCGGCGCCAACAAGGAATCGGCGGATCGAATTGCAGATTATGCCGTAGGAGTCGAGACGTTCGCCGACGTGGCGAGCTACTTCATGGTCAATATCTCGTCCCCCAATACGCCCGGCCTCAGACTGCTGCAGGATCCGGATGCGCTGGAAAAGCTGCTGGAACGTGTGATGGAGGCGAAGAAGTGCACACTCGATGCCGGGCGGCCGGCGCCTCCGATCATCGTCAAGATCTCGGCTGATGTGACGGAGGACGAACTGGAGCCGATCATCGAGTGCATGCTGCAGCTCAAGGTCGATGGCATTGCGATCTCGAACACGACGGTTTCTCGCGCCGGTCTCAGGGACGTCGAGGCGGGTCGTGAGGCAGGCGGCCTGTCGGGCCGGCCTCTGTTCGAACGTTCCACGATCCTGCTTGCGCGCGCGTTTCGAATTGTCGGAGGCCGCGTTCCGCTGGTCGGCATCGGAGGCATCGATTCAGGGGATACGGCGTTGGCGAAAATCGAGGCCGGCGCGACGTTGATCCAGCTTTATACGGGACTGATCTACGAGGGCGCAGGGCTGATCGGCAGGATCAAGCGGAGATTGGCGGCAGCCGTCGTGGACGCGGGCGAGGCCTCCATCTCGGGGCTGGTCGGCGGCAAGGCTGCGAAGTGGGCGAGCAGGCCGATCGAAGGCTGATTACGATCTGCGGCGGCGCACCGGAGGCCGCGGTCGTGTTCTCGGTGCCGGCCTGCGGCTCGCGACAGGAGCGGCGGTTGTTGCGACACGCCTCATGGCGTCCCGGACAATGACGCGATGATCGAATGCAAGAGGCGCTGTTCGCCAGTTGTTGATCCACTCTATCGATGCTGCGTCATCGCCTGCGGCGGCGGTTGCCGCCTTGGTTTTCGTAATGCGCGTGAGATAGACCACCGAGCAGGTGTGGAAGCGGGTATCGCGCTTCGGATCGGAGTATACGCCGATGAGGGTCAATCTGCCGGCGATGACTCCCGTCTCCTCGCAGAGCTCGCGGCGGCATGCATCCTCAACGGTCTCGCCGACGTCGACGAAACCGCCGGGCAGAGCCAGCTTTCCCTTGTGAGGTTGATTCCGACGGCGGATCATTAGGATGCGGCCGTTCGGATCGAGTACGATGCAATCGACGGTCAACAGGGGGGTCTTGGGAACCGGCATATAGATTTGCTTTCAACCTGCGTAATCGCGGCGTGGCAGTGCGCCCGCATCGGCAAGCTGTGACCACAACCCGAAACGATGAGGAAGTCAACGCCATCAACCAATCTCGGTTTAGAGAGTCGAGCGGGCAATACTCAGATGACGCATGTATCGTTCTGGGCAGGCGCATGGTTGACGCTGGGCGATGAGTCGTCGTCACCGGTAAACCAGGACGGGAACCGACGCTCCGGCGAGAACCTTCTGCGTCACGCTGCCGAGCAATACGGCTTCGATTCCGCGGCGGCCGTGTGAGCCGATTACGATCGCGTCGGCGCTACGGTTGGCGGCTTCCTGAAGGATGCCCTTGTCGGGCGATGCGGATTCGACGAGCGCAGCATCGGCGGAAATATCTTCCGCTCGAGCGACGGCGACAGCAGCTTCAAGTGCTTTTCCTGCATTTTCGCTCAGGTAGTCGAATGCCTGTTGGCGCATCGGCTCCGGCAAGCCGGCGTAAGCATGCGCGTGGTCAGGCAGCGTGGCGAACGGCAGCATCACCGTTACGAATGTGACGCGCGCTGCAAGTGATTTTGCGAGCTTGACGCCGGCAATCACGGCGCGTCGGGCGCTTTCGGAACCGTCTGTGGGTATCAGGATATGGTTGTACATGGGGAGTGTCCCGGCGGGCGGCAATGCAAGCGATCAACGTTTGGATCGGAGCGACACAATATAAGCGACGATGTCATCCGTCGGACGGAACTGCCGACCCTCGGCGGAGGCAGCTTGATCATTATTCCGGCGGGACGCCGCGCAGAATCCGGTTCGTGCGTGGCCATCCGTGCCGCAGCCATGGCGGAAGTCTCATGCAGTCTCTTCCGATCGAGGTTAACGTTAAGACGTGACCGCGATCGGACGGCCCGGCATTGATGGGCGTCAACTCTGCAACCATGTCTGTCGGAGGCGACCCGGCTGGACCCGACCCGCTTGATTTCAAGCAATGCGGGAGCCGGGTTTGTTTGAACTCATACAGATCAATCACGGAAGGGGTGCAGCATGTCCTACAAGACCATCCTCGTACATTTGAATGACGAGAACCGACTCGCAGGCCTGCTCGACGCGGCGGTGGGTCTGGCGCGAACGACCGATGCGCATCTCATCGGTGTGAACGTGCTGCCGCCGGTCATCGTCATCGGCGGCATGGAAGGTGGCGCAGGCGGCATTGTCGAAGAGCATAGGGACGCCTACCGGGAGCAAATCGGGCGGATCCGCAAGACCTTCGAAGAATCGACGCGCGTCCCGGGAGTCTCGGCGGAGTTTCGCCAACTGGATGCGGACTATGCAGATGCCGGCGACGCGCTCATCGAGCATGCGCGCTGCGCCGATCTGGTCGTTGTCAACCAAGCTGCGCCGGATTGGGCCTATTCGAACATGCTCGACCTTGGCGAGCGCATGGTGCTGGAGAGCGGACGGCCGGTGCTGATGGTTCCCAACCTGCACAAGCCCGGTCCGCTCGGCAAACGGGTGCTGGTCGGCTGGAACAGCCGGCGTGAGGCGACGCGCGCGGTGTTCGATGCATTGCCGATTCTGCAAGCTGCCGACGATGTGGCCATCGTGTGGATCAATCCTCAGAACGAGCTGCGGACGGCGGGAGATCTTCCCGGTACGGAGATCTGTTCGACGCTGGCCCGCCACAAAGTGCGCTGCGAGTCGATCAGGACGATCGAACCGGCGACCGACGTGGGCGCGGCGTTGCTGTCGACGGCGCAGAGCAACGATGCGGACATGATCGTCATGGGCTGCTACGGTCATTCCCGGCTACGGGAGTTCGTATTCGGCGGGGCGAGCCGTCACGTGCTGCAGCACATGCAAGTGCCTGTGCTGCTGTCGCACTGAGGGATCGATCAATAGGGCCGCTCCCGCAGCTTGAGCCGATACAGGATGCGCGACAGCGCGACCTCGCCGACAAAGAAGACGAGGACGACGATTGCCACATCCGGATAGGACAGGCCGAGGCGGGATTGTGCCGCCAGAGCGGGGAGCAGCGACTCCGGTATCTGATCAAGTCCCGTGGCCCTGCTGCTCGATTCCATCCCCAAGCGCCGCTTGAGGAAACTGGAGGCGAGGTCGCCGATCATTGCCGCGGTGGCGATGACTAAGCCATCAAGCCAGTCGAGGCCGATCAGCGGTGCGGCTACTGAGGTCACGACGATTGCAAAGAGTATCCCCCGCACCGTCTTGGAGCGACCGAACAAGCGGTGACCGTCCCGCATGACGAGCCCGAAGTCGACCGGGGTCGCCCATCTGTCGCCGAGGATCAGCTTGCCGATGACCGGAGCGCCATTGGCGAGCATCAACAGGACTACGATCTGAGCTATCGCAACGCTATCCATGGGCAAAGCAACGCTCCGGAATGGAAGCCATATCCTGAACTTGTAAATTGCAAGCAAGTCCGGCGGTTCGCGATTGACGGGGGTCAATGCGCGCAGAAGCGCCGGGCAGCTTGATCGACATCAACATTCGGAGCAGGGAGCGATTGATGAAGCCGGTCAGGACGTGGATCGTCATCGTAGATGCCGCGCGCGCCCGAGTTGTGGAACAGGTCGGCAAAGGCAAGCCGCTTAAGGCCGTCGATGGGTTCTCGCTGGAGACCGAGCTGAAGCCGACGCATGAGATCGTCTCGGACCGTGCGGGCCGGAATTTCGGCGACTTCCCCAGGCACACGTTCGATCCAAAAACGGATGCACATCGGCTGGAGAAGCGCAGGTTCGTCGAGCAGGTTGTGGCGATGCTCGACGAGCAAGCGCCGGCCGATGCGTTCGATCGTCTGGTGCTTGTTGCTCCGCCGAAAGCACTCGGGGATCTCCGCTCCGCCCTGACGCCGCGATTGGCGGCCGTTGTCCACGCGGAGCTGAGCAAGGATCTGACAAAGACGCCAGACCACGATCTGATGTCGCATCTGGAGGACGTGCTGATGTGAGGGCCGAAGCGGTCCACGATGTCATCAGCCGGTCTGAGTGTTGTCGTGCTTCTCCTCCGGGCTCCTCGTGCCCATGTATTGCCGTCAGGCACTGCAATCCCAAATGGTACCTGCGACATTCGTGTCCGTTGTGGCGGCGGATGTTCGGCTAATAGTGGCATCTCG
This sequence comes from Hyphomicrobiaceae bacterium, assembly GCA_050186055.1. Classification (GTDB taxonomy): domain Bacteria; phylum Pseudomonadota; class Alphaproteobacteria; order Rhizobiales; family Hyphomicrobiaceae; genus CAMDPA01. The sequence continues at coordinate 5,651 of JBFWYV010000026.1, forward strand.
ATGCAGGAATTCGATTGGACGGGGGCAGGACTGCGGTATCATGGATTGACCGCAACGCCTGCGAGGTCCATTCGACAGACTCCATTCGACAGACAATGAAAAAGCCTGCCCGCAATCGCAGCGCGGGTGCATACACCAGCAAACAGGGAACGCAAGCTGATGGCATTGGAGCGAAAGCCGGTTGCTTTTGGAGACCTCAGGGGCTGGATAGCCGCCCTCAAGAAGGCGGGGGAGCTTTGTGAGATCGACGCTCGCGTCGACTGGAACATCGAACTCGGCACAATCACGCGCATGGCTTTGGGCCCGGGCACCGGAAAGGCGCTGTTGTTCAACAACATCAAGGATTACGACAAGGCTGACAGCCGCTGCCGCCGGATGTTCAATTCGGGCCTCGCGAGCTACAGCCGCGTTGCGCTGATGTTCGGGTTGCCTGCGGATACCCACCCGCGTGAGTTGGTGAGGGTCGGGCGTACGATCCTGAACGGCTCAATCCCGCCACGCATCGTGAAGGATGGTCCGTGCAAAGAGGTGGTCATCACCGGCAAGGACGTCGATCTCCATGACTTCCCCGCGCCACATTGGAACCGGCCGGATGGCGGCCGCTACATCCAGACCTATGGCGGCGTGATTTCGAAGGATCCGAACACCAATGTGATGAACGTCGGGATCTATCGCGGCATGCTCGCGAGCAAGAATGAGATCCCGATGCTGATGTGGAAGGCGCAGAACATCGGCCATCACATCGCGGCGTGGCAGCAGGCCGGGAAGAAGCACATGCCGATCGCGATCGCGATGGGCTGGGAGCCGTCCTACGGGTTCTGCACCTCGGCGCCGATCACGCGCGGGGTTTGCGAGTACGATGTGATCGGGGCGATCCGCGGCGAACCGGTCGATCTCGTCAAGTGCGAGACGGTCGATCTCTATGTTCCTGCGTCGGCCGAGATCGTGATCGAGGGCATGCTGACGCTGGATCCGGCGGACTATGTGATGGAAGGCCCATTCGCCGAGTTCACCGGTTATATCGCCGGCGACAAGAGTCCGAAGCCGACCGTCAAGGTCACCGCGATTACGCATCGCAAGGATCCCATCTTCGTCGGCGCCATCGAAGGTGCGCTGCCGGGCAGCTACTCGGAGAACGGCATCTGCTCGTCAATCATGCGGGCAGGCGTTGCCTGGAATGTGCTCGACCGGGCCGGGGTGCCGGGCGTTCAGGACGTGTGGTGTCCGCCGGTGCAGATGGGAATCAACACGGTCGTGGCGATCAAGCAGACCTATCGCAACCAGGCCAAGCAGGTCGGGCATGCGCTGTGGGGCTCGGCTGCTGCCAATGTGCGCTACAAGCACGTTACCGTGGTGGATGACGACATCGATATTCATGACTATGCGGCGATAGATTGGGCAATGGCCTATCGTGTCAACGCCGGCGAGGATGACGTGCTGATCTCGCCGTCGACGTTCGGCGCCGGGCTGGATCCGTCAGTCAGGAAACGGGATCGGAACGCGGCGTTGTTCGGGACGGGCAAGTGGGCGCGCGTGCTGATCGATGCGACCATGAACCTCGACTATGATCCTGATCCTGATTTCGACGGTGCGCGCTATCCGCCATTGATCTGGCCCGCCAAGGCTGATCTCGATGCCGCGAAGGCGCGCTGGTCCGAGCTTGGACTGGATGACGACGGCAAGATCAAGACATAAAGGTCAAAGGCATAGCTGCTGTCGGGGCAGCTACAGGATCGAGTAAACTGGGCGGGTTCGCGGTCTGCGGCCCGCCCTTCGCTTTGCGGCCGCCGGAGTCACGCCGGCCTGATCCACGATGAAAAAGCGCCCGCGAGATTTCTCTCGCGGGCGTTCTTTTTCAAGGCGATGTCGTCGGTCGAGGCACGAAACCGGATAGGCTCCGCGCCTCGCAGGCGATTACATCATTCCGCCCATTCCGCCCATGCCATGGTCGTGGCCGGCGTGCGCGTCCTTCTTCTTCGGCGCCTCGGCAACACCCGCCTCGGTGGTGATCAGCAGACCGGCGATCGACGCGGCGTCCTGCAGGGCAGTGCGGACAACCTTAGCCGGGTCGATGATGCCCTTCTCGATCAGGTCGCCGTACTCGTCTTTCTGAGCGTCGTAGCCGAAGGCGGCAGCGCGGCTGTCGAGGATCTTGCCAACCACGATCGAACCCTCGACCCCGGCATTCTCGGAGATCTGCCGGATGTGAGCCTGCAGGGCGCGCTTGACGATCTGGATGCCTGCATCCTGATCCTCGTTTTCGCCTTTCACGTTGACGCCTGCGCCGGCCTTCAGCAGCGCGACGCCGCCGCCCGGAACAACGCCTTCCTCAACCGCGGCGCGGGTCGCGTTGAGCGCGTCGTCGACGCGGTCCTTGCGCTCCTTTACCTCGACCTCGGTCGCGCCGCCGACCTTGATCACTGCGACGCCGCCGGCGAGCTTCGCAAGACGCTCCTGCAGCTTCTCACGGTCGTACTCGGAAGTGGTCTCCTCGATCTGGACCTTGATCTGGCCGACGCGGGCCTCGATGTCCTTCTTCTTGCCGGAGCCGTCGACGATGGTGGTGTTCTCCTTCTCGACCGTAACGCGCTTGGCGCGGCCGAGCATGTCGAGCGTGACGTTCTCGAGCTTGATGCCGAGGTCCTCGGAGATCACCTGGCCGTTGGTCAGCACGGCGATGTCCTCGAGCATGGCCTTGCGGCGGTCGCCGAAGCCCGGAGCCTTCACGGCGCAAACCTTGAGGCCGCCGCGGAGACGGTTGACGACAAGCGTTGCGAGCGCCTCGCCCTCGACGTCCTCGGAGATGATCAGTAGCGGCTTGCCGGTCTGCACGACCGCCTCGAGCACCGGCAGCATGGCCTGCAGGCCGGTCAGCTTCTTCTCGTGGATCAGGATGTAGGGATCCTCGAGCTCGGCGATCATCTTGTCGGCGTTGGTGATGAAGTAGGGGGAGAGGTATCCGCGGTCGAACTGCATACCTTCGACGACGGAAAGCTCGGTCTCGAGGCTCTTGGCCTCCTCTACCGTGATCACGCCTTCGTTGCCGACCTTCTGCATCGCCTTGGCGATCATCGCGCCGATCTCGGCTTCGCCGTTGGCGGAGATGGTGCCGACCTGGGCGATCTCCTCGGAGTTCTTCACCTTCTTGGCGCGCTTGCCGATCTCTTCGATCACCTGGTTGACGGCCTTGTCGATGCCGCGGCGCAGATCCATCGGGTTCATGCCGGCGGCGACCGCCTTCATGCCTTCGCGCACGATGGCCTGGGTCAGGACGCAAGCCGTGGTGGTGCCGTCGCCGGCCATATCGTTGGTCTTTTGAGCGGCCTCGCGAACGAGCTGGGCGCCCATGTTCTCGAACTTGTCCTCAAGCTCGATCTCCTTGGCGACGGTGACGCCGTCCTTGGTGGTGCGGGGCGCGCCGAAGCTCTTCTCGATCACCACATTGCGGCCCTTGGGGCCGAGCGTGACCTTCACTGCGTTGGCGAGGGTGTCGACGCCGCGCAGCATGCGCTCGCGGGCCTCGGAGGAGAATTTGACGTCCTTGGCTGACATTGGTGGAGGTTCCTAGATTTGGGAGCGAATAGCGAACAGGGAGTAGCGAGTGGAGAATGGGAGATGCGTGGCGAAGCGGGTGGCAACAGCGCTATTGGCTATTCGCTACTCGCCATTCGCCAGATCGCATCAGCGATCGAGAACGCCCATGATGTCGCTTTCCTTCATGATCAACAGCTCCTGGCCGTCGATCTTGACCTCGGTACCGGACCACTTGCCGAACAGCACGCGGTCACCCTTCTTGACGTCAAGGGCGACGATCTTGCCGCTCTCGTCGCGTGCACCGGGACCGACGGCGACGATTTCGCCCTGCTGCGGCTTCTCCGCTGCGGTGTCAGGAATGATGATGCCGCCGGCGCTCTTGGTTTCCTGCTCGACGCGCTTGACGACGACGCGGTCGTGAAGAGGACGGAATTTCATGCGGAGATGGCTCCTGGAATGGACATGTGAAGGTTGGACAGGCGGTTGACTTTGCCCGCGCGAAGGCTGGCGTTGCCAGCTATTAGCACTCAAGCTAATCGAGTGCTAGCAGACGACGCGGATTTAATACCGGGCCTGAGTGCTGTCAAGTAGAGTTTGGCAAGTAAAGTTTGGAGCCGAAAGCCAGCGTCCGTCCGGCTGAAGCGCCGCCGGGTGCGGGGCGTCAGAATGGTCGGAGCGGCTTACGGAAGACTTAATGGCTGCTACCATTCAGCAGGCGTGGTTGTATGGGAACCGCCTGCCGCTGGACAGGTTTGAAGCACAATTCGTTCCGGCTCCGAGGATTCGTTCAAATGAGCGTTAAGGCATTCGAACTAGCGATCCTGTTTACGGGCCATATGGTCGATTTACCGGGCAGGCCCACGCCCCGCTTTCCCCGGGACCTGGAGCGGAAGGCTGCGGATGCAATCACTGCCGCCGTGGAGCGCAGCAAGGCGGGTGTGCGGGGTGGTGTGATCGGGATCTCCAGCGGTGCCCGGGGCGGCGATACGCTGTTTCAGGAGGCGTGCAGACTGCACGGCATCAAGACCCGAATGGTGTTGCCGTTTCCTCCGGAAGAGTTCGTGAAGACGTCGGTGGAAGGCGTGCCCAACAGCAATTGGGTCGACCGGTTCTGGGTGAGCTGGAACTCAGTCGAACCGCAGTGGCGCGATGTCGTCCTCGATCATGTCGAGGACCGTGCATATGGGCTTTGCAACCGAAAGGTGGTTGAGACGGGACGGACCATCGCTGACGGCATCAGCTTGATTGCGTTCTGGAACGGTCAGGCGGGGGACGGTCCGGGCGGGACGTCCGATATGGTCGAAAGCGTTCAGAAGCTGGGTGGGCGGGTCGAGGTCATCGATCCGCGCAGGCTGCTGGCCGGCGCGGGCAGCGATTAGTTTTCACCCTTCGACCGGAAGAGTGGTATCGCGCTAATGCATCAGAGCGAGGGGAGCCAGCGTTATTTGCGGGATATAGGTGATGAGCATCAGCGCGGCGATATATATCAGCAGGAACGGCAGGATCCCGCGATAGAGCGCAGTCATCGGCACACCAAACAAGGCGTGAGTCGCAAAGATATTCAGCCCGAACGGCGGAAAGAACATGCCGATCGCCAGATTGACCGTGACGATGATGCCGAAATGGATCTGATCGATCCCGGCTTGCTCGACGATCGGGACGAGCAATGGCGCGAGGATCAGGATGGCTGCGGGCGGTTCGAGAACAGAGCCGATGAACAGCAATATGACGTTGATGACGGCCAGCAGCGTCCATTTATCGAGATGCAACGCCGCGATGGTGGCGACGAGCTGCTGCGGGAGCCCGCTTGTGGTGATCAGGTATGAATAGCCGCCGGCGCCCGCGACGATGATGAGGATCTGGGAGATCAGTTTCGCCGAGTCGAGCACAGCACCATAGAGCTGCGCGGCATTCATTTCGCGATTGATGAAGCAGGCGACGAACACGGCGTAGATGCAGGCGACGCCGGCGGCCTCGGTTGGGGTGGCAATGCCGCCGTAGATACCGCCGAGTACGACGACAGGCGCCAGCAGCGACCAGAACGCATCCCGAGTGGTGCGGGCGATGTTGATCCAACGGGCAGGGTCCGTCAGCGGGATCATCTTCACCTGCGCATAGACCAGCAGGTAAATCGACACCATGCCGCCGATCAGGATGCCAGGAACGATCCCCGCAAGGAACAGTTTGGGTACGGACTGCTGGGCGGCAACGCCGTAGATGATCATCGAGATCGACGGCGGTATGATGGTGGCGATCGCGCCGCAAGAGCAAATTAGCGAGCCAGCGAACGTCAGTGAATAGCCCTTGCCCGTAAGGGAGGGTACAAGCAGGCGGCCAATGGCGGCAACGCAGCCGACGCTGGATCCGGACATGGCACCGAACAGCTCGGCGGAGGCGATCGTAGCAAGCGAGAGCGATCCACGAACTCCGCCGATGATCGACAGGACCCATTCGACAAGCCGCCGGGCGATGCCGCCGCGGCCCATGATCTCGCCGGCCAGAATGAACAGCGGCACGGCAAGCAACGGGAAGGAATCCAGGTTCCCGAACATCGCCGAATGAAGCTGGTTGATGGCGCCCAGATCGAGCACGATCAGGCCCACGGCGGACGCAGCAATCAGTGCGACGAAGATCGGCACGCCGAGGACGAGCAGACAGGCCGGCAGCACAAACAGGACTAGAAAGGCTTGCATCGCTCGTCAGATCTCTTCAACGTGGCATCAAGCGCCGTGGCCGCCGCTTTTGGAGGAACGGCACCACAGGGCAACCGCCATCACCGCGGGGATCGCCAGGAGCGAAATGGGTACCGCGCTTTGCGGGATCCATACCGGGAAATGCAGCGCGTCGCTGCGCTGATCGAAGTCCTTCAGCATGCCGACGACCTCAAAGCTCAAGTATCCGATCGGCCAGAGAACAATCGTCGTGATGATCACTGCCAGCCACTCGAAAGGCTTGCGCATCCTGCTTGAAAGCGACTGAATCAGGGCGTCGATGCGGATGTGTGCTCGATCCCAGGTCACCGAGACGGCACCGAGAAAGACGGACGCGATCATCAGGAAGACCATGGCCTCTTCAGCCCACGAAAGGGCCCAGAACAGCACATAACGGCTGAAGACGTTGATCCCGTTGATGACGACGATTGCCGTGAGGCACAGGGCAGCAAGGGTCAGGCAGATCTGGGAAGCGACGTTGCCTATCCGCTCAACAGCGCTGGGAGGGGCTTCCTCGTCTGCACCGGGTGTTTGGGGTTCGCTCACGTGGGCTTCCCTTCCTTGCCGCTGGCGTACGACTGCCAAACCCATTCGGCCACAGACAGCAAGTCAGCATCCTCGTTCATGCGGCCGATCAACTGCAGGCCGAGAGGCAGCCCTTCGTCCTGAAGCAGCGGCAGGGAGATTGCGGGACCACCCAGTAGCGAGCCGGCAACAGTTACAGCCGGATCTCCAGTCGATGACAGCCCGATTGGTGCAGCACCCGTTGCTCCGAGTGTCATAAACGCATCAAAGCGCGCGCCCGTCCATGCGGCACGTGCGCGGATCGAGCGGCGGCGGGCCAGAGCCTGACGATAATCGTCAATGGTCATTGACATGCCATTGGCCAAATTCTTGCGGAGGGGTTCAGACAGTCCCCTCGGGTCGCCCTTGGCGTAGCTGGCGAATGGCCAGAGGAACTCCCACTCGTAGATGCGGAAGGTGAGGTCAAGCGCATCCGCGATGGCGCGTTCCAACGTCTCGATGTCGGGGTCCTCGGTCCGGTCGGCGATCTCGATGCCGAGTGCGGAAAGCCGCTTGCGGGCCTCGGCCAGCGCTGCGCGAGCGCCTGGAGTCGTGCGCTGCCAGCCGCCGGTTTCAAGCAGGGCAAAACGGGCGGGCGGGCGCGGCGCGGGTGGCATGACGGGACCCAGCAGGCCATCAAATCCGGGGTCCCCGCCGACGCGTTCCGAGATTGCAGAGGCGACGATCCAGGCATCGGCCGGAGAGGCTGCCAGCAGTCCGGTGCAGCTCTGGCTCAGGTGATCGTAGCTGCCGGATCGGTTCAGAGCGCCGACGGAAGGTTTGAAGCCGGTGCAGCCGCAGAAACTTGCCGGCCGCAAAGTGGATGCCACGACCTGCGTGCCGAGCGATGCCGGCAGGATGCCGGCGCCCACCGCCGCGGCCGAACCGCTCGACGAGCCGCCGGGCGTGCGGGAGGAATCGTGGGGGTTCGTCGTCTGATGGAACGGGTTTGAAGTTGCGTATTCGGTGGTGGTGGTCTTGGCGACGATGATTGCGCCGGCCTGGCGAAGGGCTTGGACGGAAGCGGCGTCTCGCTTGGTGTAGGTTCCTTCCCAAAGGGGGGAACCTTGACCGGTCGGCATGTCCTCCGTTTCTATGATGTCCTTGATGCCGAGCGGCATGCCATCAACGGGGGACAACGGCTTGCCGGCGCGCCAGCGCTCGTCGGATGCCGCGGCGGCTGCGATGGCAGTGTCGCGGGCGACATGGATAAATGCGCGTAGGGCCGGTTCCAGGGCATCCAGGCGCTCGAAGCATTCCTTCAAGAAGTGCGACGGTGATGAGCTGCCGTCGCGGAATGCTTTTGCCTGATCGATATAGCTGCGTAAAACCATTCTGTTCGGTCTTCCGGTTGCCAGAAACGACGGCGACCGACGCCACAGGTTTGTTCCTGGCGCCGGCCGCCTTGGGTCACCAGGTCCGGTTATTTTGTCTCGGCGATGATCGTTCTGAACTGATCGTAGACGGCCTTGACCTGCGGATACCTGGAAAGGACCTTCTGCGTTGCCTCGGTTGTCAGCTTGCGGGCTTGTGCCTGCTCGGCGTCCGACAGGTTCACGAAGGAGCCGCCGTTCTTCAGCCAGATCTTGCGAGCATTCTCGAGGTTCTTGACGTTCCAGGCATTGTTCTCGGGCTCGATCGACTTGGCGGTGTCGACAACCAGCTTCTGGATCTCGGGGGTCTGCTTCGACAGCCAAGCCTTGCTGACGAGCACACCGGTCATGATGCCCCAAAGCTTGGTTTCAACGACATACGGGGATGCGTCGTAGTAGCGCAGCGACGTGAAGATACTCAGGCCGGAGGTGACGCCGTCGATGGTGCCCTGCTGCAATGCGGGCAGCACCTCAGGCAATGGCATCGGAATTGACGCGGCGCCCAGCGACTGAACGGCTGCCTGCTCTGCTTCCGACGCCAGAACGCGCACGCGCCGGCCTTTGAAATCGGCGAGCGACTTGGCGGGTGCCTTGAAGCCGAAGGACTGCATATCGTAAACGATGAAGGCGGCCACGCGGACTCCCTTCTTGTCGCCGATGTCCTCCAGAATCTTACGGAACTTGGGATTGTCGGCGACGCGACGCATCTGCTCGTTGCTTTCGAACAGACCGGCCATGGCGGTGGTCTGGAAGCGCGGATCGATGCCCACGTAGAACTCGAAAGGACCAGTCAGTATCTGGATGTTGCCGAGCCGAAGGCCCTCGACCTGACGAGGGAATGGGCCGAGCTGGCTCGCCGGAAACAGGTCAACACGGATTTTTCCGCCGGAGGCTTTTTCAAGCCTCTCCTTGTAGAGCTTCATGAATTCGTGCTGGACGTCGTTCTGAGTCTGATTTCCGAATTTAATCACGACCTGAGCGGCAGCATTGTCGGCCAGTGCCGGCGCCAGCACAGCGACGGCGGCGCCAGCCAAAGTTGCCCGTCGAATAGCGGCAAATGCATTATAGAGTTTGGAGTGCATGGAACGACTATCCTCCCGGACATGAACCAGAGCGGCGTCGGCGGCAAGCCAGACGACCTGTTAGACCTTCACCGAGCCGTAACCCACACGTCGTACCCGGTCATTAGGCAGTTGACCGAATGACGATTTGCTCGTCAAGCCCTTAGCCGGCTAGGTCGCAGCCGAATTTTGGGCAATAGATGCCGATGTTCGCATATGACGTGGGCCGGTTGCGCCTGTTTCATCGGATTGACGAAACAATTTGCTTCAGACGGGGTTGCGCCTCGTTTCCCTTCTCCCGCATGGTGTCGAGCACGGGTTTCGCCATCCAGCCACTGTATGCCTTGGCGTAGGATGGGCGCGCACGCATCGTTTCAAACCATTGCGCAACCTTTGGGCGCCCGTCCCACATGAATGCCATCTGCAGTTGGTCGAGGCGATTGACGTAGGGCGTGAAGGCGATATCGGCGAGCGACATCTCGTTGCCGGCAAGCCAGGGGGTGCGATCGAGGGCGGCCTGCATGTCGCCCAGCATTTTCTCGAAGCGGCGAACAGCCGGTACGAAGTGCGCTGATTCGACGCCTTTCTCGTAGACGTCGATCTGGCGTTCTCGCCGCGCCTGATCGGGGATCTTCGAGAGTACGGCGAGTGCTTCGTCACGCGGCTTGGCGAGAAGCTGGTGGCGAAAGCCGATCGCGAACGAAATGACACTCGTCAGTTGGTGGATACTCTCGTCGAGCTGCTTGGTCCACACGCGCATGCGGGCGCGCGAAACAGGATCCGATGTCGTCAGCGTCGGGCCAGGGAAGGCCTCGGCCAAGTATTCCGATATGACATTCGACTCGACGAGCACATTGCCGTCGTGAACGAGGGTCGGCACCACGGCGTTGGAATTGAGCTTGACGTAGTCCGGCTGCTGCTGGTCGCCGGCGCGGAGATCGAGCAGATGGCTGGCAAAGTCGAGTCCTCTCTCGGCGAGGACCAAGCGTACCTTTTCGGAGCAGACGGAAACACCGGCGTGGTACAGCTCGATAGACATGGGGTTCGCTCCTGGCTTTTCAGGCTTTAACGTGGTCACGAGTCGTAGCGCAGATCAGAAGTCAATCACGGTCCGGCGACAGGGCGGGCAGCTCCATGTCGGCCATGATCGCATCCAACGTCGAGCGGCGATCCTGCCATGGGGCATGCCAGTAGCTGTACATGTCATTGAGGAACGGCGGACCGCCGTAGAAGCGCTCATACTGGGTATGACGGCTGGCGAATTCGGAGCCGAGGAAATCCCAGGCGAGCTTGGTGAATTTATAGCGGACGGCGGCGACGGCGAAGGCGGTCTCCCAGTTTGCCTCGAACGCGGCGCGGACATCCGCATCGGAGAAGATCGAGGAATCTGCCGGGATCTGGAACGGTCCGGCGCTCACGAGTTCTTTCACCTTGTCGGCCAGCTCGTAGTAGGTGTGAGTGCACCAGTTGAGCGCCGCGTAAAGATATCGGCTGTTGACGCTGAGATAATCCGGCGTCGGATGGTCGGGTTCCGAGAGCTGCGACTCGATCAGGCCGAGAAGCAGTGCCTCTGATGCAGCCAGCCGGCCAAGCGTCTGCTGGATGGCCGGGAGATGGGTGACGCCGCTCATGTCGGCCGCGCGAGCAGCGATCGCCAGCATGATCTTCAGCTTCTCGGCGAAGCGGATGATGGACTGGTGGTTGCCCATGATGTGGGCCGGCGTCTTGAAGTAGATGTCTCTCGAACGGGCGGCGTCATCGAGGACAAAAACACGCTCGTAGGGGACGTGCACTCGATCGAAGACCATCACCGCATCGGTCTCGTCGAACTGGGATGAGAAATAGTTGTCGACACGGCTGGTGGCCGCCTGCTCGAAGGATTTGCGAACCCAGATCTGGACGCCTTTCGCGTTCATCGGCACGGCGCAAGTGACGGCCAACGCCTTCTGCTCCGGCGCCAGGGGCAGGATATTGCCGATCCATGCCTCGTCGGAGAACACGGCCGAGGTGCCCAGCATCTTGATGCCCGACAGGATGACGCCGCTGTCGGTCTCGCCAACGACCTGCAGCGCCGTGCTGCGGGATGTCTGACGCTTGTAGATCTCAGGATCGCGCGCACCTTGCTGGGTGAGGATCAGGTAGCAGGCGAAGATGTCGTTCCTGCGCATATGCTCCCAGTAGGCGACGAGGTTGTCGCCGTATTCCTTGCCGCCCGCTGCGAATATCTCCGGCGTCATGCGCATGCCGGTGACGAAGCTCGCGACATGGTCGGGCGAGCGGCCGAGCAGGCCGTAGGACCATTCGGCGACGCGGCGATGGGTCTCCGCACGCTTGCGCAGGTCGTCAACGGTTCGCGGCATCAACAGCCAGGAGGAATGGCGTTCGCCGCCGTCCTCGTAGGACATTGTCTCGATGTTCTGCGGCTCTCGCTTGAGATCGTAAATGCGGGCAAACGAGCGCGCCGTGTTGCGAAAGGCGGGGTGGGCGGTGACATCGTCCACACGTTCGGCACCGATCAGGATCTGGCGGCCATCGCGCAGGGATCGCAAATAGTCTGATCCGGCCCGGAGCATAGGCGTTCCTTTCGCACATCGTTGACATTTGCCAGTTGCCATGCGGCTTTGTGCATGATACCTAATTTTCTTAGGTAATCAATCCGAGTCTTGTGCGGCCATGAAGCAGGTGCGAGGCAACGCAGATATAGCGGACCGTCAATCCGCGGGAACCGCCGGGTGCCAGCCTGGTGGCGGCCTCGAACGGGAGCGCGGCGTTCCTGCCCCCGGTGATGTGCCGCTGACGGTCGGCATCGATGCCCTTGCGGGTGAGGGATCGGATGCCGGCTTCCGGGATTTCGTCGCGGACCTGTTCGCTGCGGCCTCGGCCATGCAGGCCGTGAGGCGCGCGCTCGGCAAGGCAAGCGGTCTTTCAGGCGTGGATATCGCGGTACTGCTGGCGATCCAGCGTCTGAGCGTCGACGGACCGGTGAGCATCAGCGCAATTGCAGGTCACCTGCATATGGCGGGCCCTCAGGTCACCACCGGCGTCGGCAAGCTCGAAGCGGCGGGGCTTGCGACCAAGCATGTGACCGCCAGCGACAACCGTGTGGTGGACGTGCGCCTGACGGCATTGGGCCGCAAACGGCTCGCTCAGCTCGCGAGCCGGGTGCGGAAAGTGAACGATGTGCTGTTCGCCGGGATGACGGCGGAAGAAATGCTGCACGTTCATGCCTTTCTGCGCCGCATCATCGGCAACTGCACGCCTTCGATTGCGACGCTCGAGGCGCCCGCGCGCCGGCTTCGGAATTCAGCGATGACGTCCTGATTGAAACAACACAATCAACAAGGAAAACCGCACATGCAGAAACCGACCAACCCAGCAGATGCCGGCAGCGGAATGCGGACAGGCACTCAGTTCCTCGATGACCTGCAGCGAGGCGAGCGCTCCATCTTCATCGACGGCGAGCGGGTCAAGGATCCGACGAGTCACAGAGCGTTCCGGGCCGCAGCGAAATCGATGGCGCAGCTCTACGATTTTGCCGCCGATCCTGCAAACCTCGATGCGATGACCTACGTCGTGCCGGAGACAGGCAAGCGGGCGTTGCGCTGCTATCAGATCCCGAAGAACCACGCGGATCTCAGGGACAAGCGCATCGCTGCCGAATTGTGGGCGGAGCAGACGTTCGGGCTGATGGGCCGCACGCCCGATCACGTTGCAAACTTCTTTGCGGGCTTTGCAGCCAAGCCGGAGGTGTTCGCAGCGGGCGGCAAGCAGTATGCGGAGAATCTGCTGCGTTTCTACCGCCACCTGCGGGACAATCACCTCTATGTCACGTATGCGATCGTGCCGCCGCAGATCAATCGATCCAAGCCGGCGCACCAGCAATCCGACCCCACGCTTTATGCGGGCGTGACGAAGGAAACGGACGCAGGCATCTATCTCAGCGGCGGGCAGCAGCTTGCCACCGGCGGCGTCTTTTCAGACTGGCTGCAGGTCTCGACGATTCATCCGATGCAGCCGGGCGACGAGGCCTACGCATTCGACGTGGCCATCCCGATGTCGGCGCCTGGCCTCAAGCTCTATCCGCGGCGTGCATTTGCGCTGCAGGCAACGAACGAGGTCGAGTACCCGCTGACGACGCGGTTCGACGAGACCGATTGCTTCGTTGCGCTCGATAACGTGTTCGTTCCTTGGGAAAATGTGTTCATCTACCGGAACCTCGAGATCTGTCGCGATCAGTGGTTCAAGACGCCGGCGCACATGTACGGCAACCATCAGGCGCAGGCGCGTTATGCGACGAAGCTGCGTTTCCTTGCCGGGCTTGCGCATCGGATGAACGAGGCGACGGGGAACGCGAGCGTTCCGCCGGTGCAGCAGGCGATGGGAGAGCTTGCGGCCTATATCTCCATCGTCGATGGACTGCTGCACTCGCACGAGACGATGGGTGAGATCGATTCGGACGGCATCTGCTGGCCAAACCGTGCGTCGCTCTATGCGATGATCGCGCTGCAGTCGGAGCTCAATCCGAAGATGTTCGAACTTGTGCGCGAGCTGACCGGCGCCGGCATGATCACGCTGCCCGCGACGCAGAAGGAGGTCGACGGGCCGGAGACGAAAGACGACGTGGCGCGCTACTATCAGTCCAACACGATGTCGGCGCGGGATCGCGTGGCACTCATGCGTCTGGCGTGGGACTTCATCGGCACCGAGTTTGCCAGCCGCCATCTGCAGTACGAGAAGTTCTATGGCGGCGCGTCCTACATCATGAAGACCAACATGTACCGGTTCTTCGACTTCAAGCGGGCGACGGCAATGGTGGACCGGGCTCTGGCGCTGCCGCCGTTGGGCGAGTAGCGCCGCGACAGCTTCGGGTCGTCGAGGGCGGCCTACGGCAAGTCTCCGCTTGCTCCGTGCCAGCGATGAGCCGCGTGGATGGCCGCCGTACTCCGGGCCGACGTTGTGACGTCGTCCCGGCGCGGCCATGACGGACTTTCGGGCGGGTTGCGTCGCGGCAAGCGAGCGAGCATGCTGCGGGAAACTCGTGTTCAGCAAGCCAGGGACAACGCAATGCCGAACCTCTATCAGCCGGTCTCTCTCGGCGCCATCGAATGCGCGAACCGCGTCATAATGGCGCCGATGACGCGCAACCGGGCCAGCGCCGGAAACGTGCCAAACGAGCTGATGGCGGCTTATTACCGTCAGCGCGTCGGGGCAGGGCTGATCATCAGCGAGGCGACTCAGGTCATAGCGGAAGGCCAGGGCTATCCGTATACGCCTGGAATCCACAGCGAAGATCAAGTGGCCGGCTGGAAGCTGGTGACCGACACCGTACATGCCGCCGGCGGGAAGATGGTGCTGCAGCTCTGGCATGTGGGGCGGATTTCGCATCCCGTGTTCCAGCCCGGAGGCAAACTTCCGGTTGCGCCATCCGCGGTGGCCCCGAAGGGTCAGATCTACGGCATGGACTGGAAGAAGATCGACTACGTGACGCCGCGCGCGCTGGAACTGTCGGAGCTGCCGGGAATTGTCGATGCCTTCGCGAAAGGTGCGGAACTGGCCAAGCGTGCCGGTTTCGACGGCGTGGAAGTGCATGGCGCGAACGGCTATCTGCTCGACGAGTTCCTGCGCGACGGCACCAACAAGCGGACCGACGTCTATGGCGGCAGCCCACAAAACCGGGCGCGGCTGCTGCTGGAGACCGTCGATGCAGTGGTCAAGGTGTGGGGGGCCGAGCGTGTCGGCGTGCGGCTGTCGCCGCACAATCCCAACAACGACATGAGCGACTCCGATCCGGTTGCCACGTTCGGCTATGTCGCCAAGGCGCTGACCGGAAAGCGGCTGGCCTACATCCATTTGATGGAAGGCGCAGATACGCCGCCGGAGCAGCAGCTCCTGGGGCTTTACAAAGCGACCTGCGGGTCGCCGATCGTCGTCAACTGGGCTTATGATCGAGAGACGGCCGAAGCGGTCGTGCGGGAAGGGCGTGCCGATGCGGTGGCGTTCGCCAAGCTGTTCCTGGCCAATCCTGATCTGCCGAAGCGGCTGCAAGCCGGGGCGCCGCTCAACGCATGGGATATGAAAACGTTCTATGGCGGCGGGGAGAAGGGATATACGGATTATCCGGCGCTGGCGGGGTGAACGTGCCGTTGCAGCTCAGGTCGTTGATCTGATGTTCGATGCCAGTCCAAGGGCAGACGTGTATCGGAGGCTTTAATACGGTATGTCGCTCCTGCACTTCTTCTTTTCACCTTACGGCCGTATCAGCCGGCAAGCTTTCTGGCTTGGCCTGATCGTGCTTTCGGCGGCATCGCTGCCGATTTCACTGTTGCTGGACCCGAATCCTCTGGCGCGAACAAACACCAATGAGATCGCGCCCCCATCGCTTGCCAGCACGGTGTGGAACCTGATGCTGGCGTGGCCTTCGGCTGCGATTTCGATCAAGCGGTTCAACGACAGGGATCGGCCGTGGTGGATCGGCTACCTGATGTTCGTGGCCATGGTTGCGATGCTTATCGCAAACCATGCAGGGTTGCTGCTCAATCCCAATTCAGCGGCGCCGACGGAGCGTCTGGTGTTCGCGGGAATGCTGATGTTCTTCGTGTGGGCGCTTGTCGACAACGCTCTCTTCCGTGGCACCGAGGGACCGAACCGGTATGGCCCCGATCCCTTGGAGGCAGCCGAAGGGATTTGATTTCCAACGCTAAAGCGTCGGACCTTAAATGCGACCCACGCCTGGGTCGATCTCGAAGTCGCATTTAAGGTCTAAAGACGCTTTAAAGTCATAGTGTTCTAAAGCAACTCTGGACTTGAAATCCACGCCACTCCCCGCCCAGCCTCGAACTGAGGCGAATTTCAAGTCCGTTGCTTTAGCCCGGATGCCCTGGCGGATCAGTCGAAACTTGTCGAGATTCATGCTCATGACCCAACACGATCCCGTAGCGCTGGCGCAGGCTTTGATCCGGTGCCGGAGTATTACGCCGGAGGAAGGCGGCGCTCTCGATGTCCTGCAAAGCGTGCTGGAGCCGGCGGGGTTCGTCTGCCACAGGATGACGTTCGGCGCCGCCAATACGCCGGACGTCGAAAATCTCTATGCGCGCTTCGGCGACGAGCAGCCGAATTTCTGCTTCGCCGGACATACGGATGTGGTGCCGCCGGGCGATGAGGCGGCGTGGACGTATCCGCCGTTCGCCGCGGAGATCGCGGAGGGCGTGCTGTGGGGGCGTGGTGCGGTCGACATGAAGAGCCAGGTCGCCTGCTTCGTCGCCGCCGCGACAGAGTTCATTACGGCGCGCGGCGGAGGGCCCGGTGGATCGATTTCGCTGCTGATCACGGGCGATGAGGAAGGTCCTTCGATCAACGGCACGGCGAAGGTGCTCGACTGGCTGAAAGAGCGCGGCGAGACACTGGACGCCTGCATTGTCGGCGAGCCGACAAGCCTGGACCGGCTCGGGGACGAGATGAAGATCGGCCGGCGCGGCAGTCTCAATGCCGAGCTTGTCGTGCATGGCAAGCAGGGGCATTCGGCCTATCCGCGGTCCGCCGAAAACCCGGTGCCGAAGCTGGCGCGGATGATCGATCGCCTGTCTTCGACGCCGCTCGATCAGGGTACGGCGCATTTCGAGCCATCGAGCCTGGAGGTCACCGTGATCTCGGTGAACAATACGGCGACCAACGTCATCCCCTCCGAGGCGCGCGCCAAGCTCAACATGCGCTACAACGACCTATGGTCGCGCGCGAAGATGGAAGCGCACGTGCGGGGCATCTGCGAGGCGGTCGCAGCGGAGCTCAACGCCCGTTTCGACGTGTCGTTTGCCGGCACAGGCGATGTGTTCCGCACCGAACCGGGGCCGCTGGTCGAGACCATGTCGGCGGCAGTGGAAGCGGTGACGGGGCGCAAGCCGCGGCTATCGACGGGCGGGGGCACGTCGGATGCGAGGTTCATCCACTTCCATTGCCCCGTGATCGAGTTCGGTCTGTTGAACCAGACGATTCACCAGGTCGACGAGCGCTGCGACATCGCCGACATCAAGCGGCTCACGGCGATCTATCGCGGCTTTCTGGAGCGTTACTTCGCCATGCGCTGACGTTCATCAGTTGCGGCGTCAGCGGGCAAGGATGTGAATGGAGCAGGCGCCGTGGTCGAAACCGGCGATGCCGCCGCCGGTGGCGTGCGTGATGCCGACCTTCGCGCCTTCGACCTGATGCTTGCCGGCGCGTCCTTCGAGCTGGCGGACGACCTCGACGGCCTGGGCCGCGCCTGTTGCGCCGACGGGATGGCCGCGTGACAGCAAGCCGCCGGATGGATTGACGGGGATCTTGCCGCCAAGCGATGTGGCGCCGCTGTCGAGCAGGCCGTATGCCTCGCCTTTTTTCGCAAAGCCGAAAGCCTCGTAGTACATCAGCTCGGCAATAGTGAAGGCGTCGTGGATCTCAGCGAGATTGACGTCCTCCGGTCCGATCCCGGCCATTTCGTAGGCTTCGTGTGCGCCACGCACGGTGAGCTCGGCGACGGTCATGTCGCGATAGCCGTTCGTGTACTTCCCGGACGTGACCTCGGAAGCGGCAATGCGCACTGCGTCCGCCTTGACCTTCCTGGCAACTTTCTCGGAGGCAAGGATCAACGCGGCAGATCCGTCTCCGGTCGGGCAGCAATGCCACAGCGTGAAGGGGCCGGCGACAGGGCGCGCATTCATCACCTCGTCGAGCGTCACGCGCTTCCTGATCTGTGCCAGCGGATTGAGGGCGCCGTGATCGTGCGCCTTGACGGACACCTGCGCCAACTGCTTTTCGGTCAGTCCGTACTCGTGCATGTAGCGCCTGGCGCGCATGGCGTAGAGCGCCGGCATCACCATGCCCTGGTTGACCTCCCAGTCTTCTTTCTCCAGCGGCAGCGTGCCGCCGCCGAACTTGGTGAGCTTTTCGACGCCGACGACGGCGACGGTGTCGAAGCGGCCGGACGCGATGGCGGTACAGGCTTGCGCCATCGCCGTCGAGGAGGAGGAGCAGGCGTTCTCGACATTGACGATCGGCATGCCCGAAAGGCCGACGGCCTTGGCAACGCGCTGGCCGGCAAGCATGCCGCCGAGAGCCGTGCCGCAATAAACGGCTTCGATCGATTTCGGCGGCACGTCCGCCTCGAGCAAGGCTTCGCGCAGGGATGGCCAGCCGATTTCAGCGAGCGTGCGGTCGGGATACTTGCCGAACGCGATCATGCCGGTGCCGATGACGTAGACGCTGCTCATGTGCGGTCTCCTTCGGGCTTGAAGACGTAGCTCATCAGCGGATTGCCGTCGGCGTCGGTACCAACGCGGCCGACATCGAGCCGGACCCTGGAGTCGATCTCGAGCGCTCCGGCATCGCCTTCGATGTGAGCGAGCACGCGGATGCCATCAGGCAGATCCACATAGCCGAGCGCGTAGGGGACGGTCCAGCCCTTCGGGGCCTGATGCACGACGGCAAACGAGTAAAGCATGCCTTCGCTGGCAAGATGCGCGGCGGTAATTTCCTCGCTCAGGCATTCCGGGCAGACAGCGGCCTTCGGGAAACTCAGGGCACCGCATTTCCCGCACTTGCCGGCGACGAGGCGGGGGCCTTGCGGTCCGTTCTCGACGAGTTCGGGGGCCACGAATTGCGACTCGGCGGCGGCCAGGGCATCATGGGTAACGATTGCGGATGGCTTGCTCACGTTCGTCCTCGGTCAATGCAGTCAAGGTCATGGGAGACCTTACAGCCAGTCCCGCACGTTGCAAGCCGTGTGGGTGCGGCCTGTCGCGACGACATGCGCTTCAGATCAGCTTCAGGGCGCGAAAGCTTGCATGGCCGTTCCGTCCGACGATGATGTGGTCATGAACCGTCACCCCGAGGGGCTTTGCCGCGGCGACGATCATGCGGGTCATATCGATGTCGGCACGCGACGGCGTCGGGTCGCCCGACGGGTGATTGTGGACCAGGATGATGGCTGTCGAGGACAGCTCGAGCGCGCGCTTTATCACCTCGCGGACGTAAACGGGCGTGTGATCGACGGTGCCGACGCTCTGGACCTCGTCGGCGATCAGGCTGTTCTTCTTGTCGAGAAAGAGGATCCGAAAAACCTCGCGGGCCTCATAGGCCATGGCGGCGCGGCAGTATTCGAGGACGTCCGTCCAGGAGCCGAGCACGGGTTTCTCAATGATCTGGCGCTGCATCAGACGTAGGGCCGCGGCCCTGACGATCTTCAGCTCCTCGACGACACGATCGCCGATGCCGGGGATCTCCTTGAGCAGGTGGTCCGGCGCGTTGATGACCTCGGCGAACGAGCCGAACCGGGCAATCAGCCGCTTGGCGAGGTCCTTGGTATCACGGCGCGGAATGGCCTTGAACAGGATCAGTTCAAGCAGCTCATAGTCGGGAACGGCGGCGGGGCCGCCTTGCATGAAACGGGCGCGCAGGCGCTCGCGATGTCCCAGATGACCTGGCGCGGGGGCCTCGAACAGCTCTCGCTGCGGCTCGTTCTCGCCGGGTGTTACGGACAGCAGCCCGCCATCCTCCGGCTCGTCTTTTTCACCCAGCGCCGCTGCGCCAGTCCGCACCTGCCTCTGTTGCCGGCGGCTCGGGGGCATGTGTCCGGCCCTATGCGATCGGATAGGGAGGCTTGGTGTGGCCGGCGGGCGAGTAGGTGAACACCTCGCAGCCATCCGCGGTAACGCCGACCGAATGCTCGAATTGAGCAGACAGCTCGCGGTCGCGAGTAACGGCGGTCCATCCGTCGTGCAGGATCTTCACCGCGGCCTTGCCGAGGTTGATCATCGGCTCGATCGTGAAGAGCATTCCGGGTCTCAACTCGGGACCTTCGCCGGGGTTTCCGTAGTGGAGGATGTTGGGGCGGTCGTGGAAGAGCAGGCCGAGGCCGTGACCGCAGAAGTCCCGCACGACGCTGCAGCGCTCGCCCTCGACATAAGCCTGGATTGCTGCGCCGATGTCGCCTGTCGTGTTGCCGGGCTTGACGGCCTCGATCCCGCGGACGAGCGCCTCATAGGTGACTTCGATCAGGCGTTCGGCCCGGCGATTGATCTGACCCACGGGATACATCCGGCTGGTGTCGCCATGCCAGCCGTCGACGATCAGCGTCACGTCGATGTTGACGATGTCCCCCTCACGAAGAGGCTTGGCGTTTGGAATGCCGTGGCAGACCACGTGATTGACTGAGGTGCAGACCGACTTGGAGAAACCGCGATAGTTGAGCGACGCTGGGATCGCCCCGTGGTCCACGGCGAACTCGAGGACAAGGTCGTCGAGGAATTCCGTCGTCACGCCGGGCTTGACGTGCGGCGCCACCATGTCGAGCGCTTCAGCCGCCAGCTGTCCGGCCTTGCGCATGCCCGCAAACGCCTCCGGGCCGTGCAGGCGGATGTGGCTGTCGGTGTGCTCGGCGGACTTGCTCAGTCCCAGGTTGGACATGGCGCTCGGCTCGATGGAGTGAAGATCGAGGCGGCTGCTGGTCCGCCTCAACTGAATCTAGTGCGTGAAGTCACGATAAAAAGTATGAGCGGTCCGTAGCCGATGATCAGGACGTGGCGGCTTCCCCTTCCTCGGCCGGGACTTCGGCCGCGGCTGCTTCGGCCATCAGCTTCTGGGCCTGACCGATCCAGTCCTCCCGCTCGATACGGCCATCGAGCTTGAGCACATCGTCGACGTTGGCGATGTCTTCGTCGGAGAATGCGGCGATCTGATCGAAGCGGATGACGTTCAGCTTCTTGAGCTGCGCCTCCAACTCCTCGCTGATGGTCTTGATCTGCTTCAGGTCGTCGGGCTGGCCCTTCGGTCGCTTGAAGCCCTTGAACGCCGCGGCAAGCCGCTTGGCGCGCGCGTCGGTACGCTCGAGGATGCGGGCAGCCTTACCGCGACGTCCGCGGAGGTAGTACAGCTTGGCGCGGCGAACACGGCCACGGCGCACAACCTCGACGTCGGCAATGAACGGCGAGAAGATCGGAAACACACGCTCCACGCCTTCGCCGTAGGAAATCTTGCGGACCGTAAAGCTTTCATTGAGTCCGGAGCCGGAGCGCGCGATGACGACGCCCTCGTAGGCCTGAAGGCGGAAGGACGCCTTTTCCCCCTTCTTTGCAGCAGCCTTGCCTTTACCCTTGGCCGGCGCTTCGGCTTCCTCGAAGACCTTGACCATGACGCGCACAGTGTCGCCGGGTGCGAAATCGGGCATCACGCGCTTGGCGGTGATCTCCGCCATCTGCTCTTTCTCGAGCATCTCGATGATGTTCATTGTTGATTTTCCTGATTTTTTGCATCGAACGCAGAGGAGCACCGGCCTGTCGAACGGGACGGCGGAGGCTCGTGCACCCACAATTGGGAGAATTTGGCGTCTGATAGCGCAATCGGCAGCGCTTGTCGATGGGCCAGCTTATCGGGCCGGCCGGGTCAAATGCGGCGACGGGCCTTGATGGCGGCAGTGAGCGTGCCCTCGTCGAGATAATCGAGCTCGCCGCCGACAGGCACGCCCTTGGCCAGCTCAGACACCACGACGTTGTTTGCGGCCAGGACTTCCCGCACATAGTGCGCCGTGGATTGTCCCTCGACGGTGGCGGACAAGGCGAGCAACACTTCCTTGACCTCGCCGGTGCGGATGCGCTCGATCAGGCTGGGAATGTTGAGGCGGTCCGGCCCTATCCCGTCCAGCGGAGACAGGTGGCCGCCGAGGACGTGATAGCGGGCATTGACGGCGCCTGCGCGCTCGAGCGCCCACAGATCGCCGATCTCCTCGACGACCACGATCAATGCAGGGTCGCGGCGTTCGTCGGCGCAAATGGTGCAGGGCGAAACCGTATCGATATTGCCGCAGACGGGGCAGTCGCACAGCCGCGCCGCGGCATCGGCAAGGGCGGCGGACAGTGGCTCGAGCAGATCGGCGCGGCGCTTGAGCAGCGCCAGCGCGGCCTTGCGGGCAGAACGGTGGCCCAATCCCGGCAAGCGGGAGAGGATCTGAATCAGCCGGTCGATCTCGGGTCCGGCAATGCTTTGTGAATTGCGGATCATGGCTCGTCTGTTTGGCCGGATTCGAGAGGCGTTACCAGCTTGCCGTCATATGGGATCGGGTTGCGCGCTGAACCATGGGGCTTTCAGGGTGCCTCAAGGCATCAGTGGGCGGCTACGACCGCCGATCCGATCTCGGCATCGGACCGGCCTTTCGCGCACAGCGCCCCGGCCAGGAGGGCCTGTGAGGAAAGGCCGTGATGCTCGCTCCCTTTGGCGACAGCTTCGATCAGAACGGAATGATGACCAAGGTTCCTGAGCTTTTCGGCCCATTCCTGCTGCTCGGTGAAGGGGGTGCGCTGGTCGCGCCGGTCGCCGATGATGAAGCTGCGCCGCTGCGGATCATGAACGATGGAATCGGCGTTATTCAACGGCACGAGGTAGCG
>JBFWYV010000027.1:0-28288 GCA_050186055.1 Hyphomicrobiaceae bacterium
TGTGCCGCTGGGAAACGCCTTGTTGCCGGTGAACACGACGCGCCCGATCTTGATCCGCGATCCTTCGCGGACATCGATCGAAACATCCACGCGGCCCGGTCCCTGCGGTGTTGCGCGGACGTCGACTGCGGCGTCCTCGTAGCCCTTGGATTTGTAGAGCGCGCGGACGCTTGCGGTCGCTGCATGTCCCGTCGCGCCGGAGTACGGAGCGCCAAGTTTGAGTGCGGCTGCCTTTTTGACGGCCTCGGTATCGACGGCGCTGTTCCCGGACACCTTCACGCTCGCCGTTACGGGAAGCTCGCTCACCGCCACCACAAGGCGTGAGCCTTTCAGCGAGATTCTGACGTCGGCGAACTGTCCGGTCGCGAACAGACGCTTGAGCGCCGCGTCGATGGATGCCCGATCATAGGCATCGCCAGCCTTCAGCTTGAGGTAATGACGCACGGTTTCGGCGGAAATGCGGGCGGCGCCGGTCACATCGATGGCTGAGATCCGGGGCGCGGCGGCCAAGGGCCGGGCGGTGACGGCCAGACAGAGCGCGACGAATGCCGCTGCGAGCAGTCGCAAGGATCGATTGCGGATGAGATTGCAGGCTCTGAACACGGCGCCACGCTCACAACTTGCGCCAAGGCGCGCCGGGCCGGGCCGGCAGCGCCTTCCACAGGTGCGAGGAGCATCAGAAAAATGGCCATAATGGGCCGTCTTCCGTCCGCCGGGTTATGGTCGGGGACGGAAGAAGACATCGGCTCGCATGCCCGGCTTCAGAGGTACGCCGCCGTTCAGTTCGATGATGACCTCGAGAACCTCAACGTCGGTGGCCCGCCGCGGTCCGCGTGCGCCGATGCGCGGCGGCGAGAGCGTCGGAGCGATGCTGGTCACCCGTCCCTCGAAAGTCCGGCCCGGATAGCTCGTCGAGCGCACGAACACCTCCTGGTTTGCAGCGACCTTCGCCACATCGCCGGCATCGACCTCGGCAATGACCCGCATCGCCGACATGTCGCCAATCACGGCCAGGGGCACGTCCGGAGATGGCGCAACGATCTCGCCGCGCTTGGCGTTGATCTGCAGGACCGTGCCGGCTCGCGGCGCACGGATCCGGGTCTTCTCCAGCACGGCTTCGGCCATGGCGACCTCGGCGCGGCCGGCGCTGACCGCCGATTCGCTGCGATCAGGCGCCGGCAATCCGGATTTCGACGCGGCGTTCGCGAGTTCGATCTGTTCACGCGCAAGGCGAGCCTGCGCCTGCTTGAGACGGTTGCGTGCGGACTGGACATCCTGGGTGCTGCCGCGTCCATCGCGCTGGGCCGCCAGTGCGCTGTCGAGGGCGATGCGCGCGCCGGTCAATGCCCGTTCTGCGTTGTAGACGTCATCCTCCGCATTGCGGACGGACTCGCGTGCCTTGTCGAGCTTCTGGCGGTCCCGGTCCTGCTTGCGCGCGCCGGCTTCCGCCTCGGCAGCCGCCAGCCTCGCACGGGCCTCGTCGTCATCGAGGCTGATGACGACCTCGTCGGCTTCGACCACGGATCCGACTTTCACCCGCACGTCCTTGACCCGTCCCAGGATCGGCGTGCCGATGCGGATCTCGCCGGACTTGGGCTCCACGCGGCCCGGTGCGGCGGCAACCCACTCGGGCTCCCGGTTCTGCCCGTCTGAAACGTTCTGTGCGGTGACGATCCGGCCGGGCTCGGGCGTCTTAACCGCGACCCGGGGAAACAGGCTGGACGTGCGGGCGTCAGCCAGTGAAATCGCGGCGTTCGCTTGAGAATTCCCCACGCCCTTCAGCATGGAGAGCGAGGCGTAGCCGCCGGCGCCAGCCAGAACGGCGAGCGCGACGATGAGCCACCACATCCGGTTCATGGGACCTCTGTTTTGATCGTCATACATGGGCGGAGACCTCAGTCGAAAAAGTTGTGCCCGATCCGCAGAAGAGCGAATCATCATGCTCATCGGTCCGCAGCGCCGCTGCCGGTGCGGCCGCTGGAACTTGCGCCGCCCGGCATTGCCGCGGCCGCTCGTCGCTGACGATATATCCGTCCTCGATCTTAATGATGCGGTCTGCGTAGTCGAGCAGCCGGTGATCGTGAGTCACCGCCAGCACGGCCCGGCCCGGGTCTTGTGCCACTTCCGACAGCAGCTTCATCACGGCCTTGCCGTTTTCGCTGTCGAGCGCCGCCGTCGGCTCGTCCGCCAGGATTACGCTGGGTGAGCCTGCCAGTGCGCGGGCGATCGCCACCCGCTGCTTCTCGCCGCCGCTGAGCTTGGCGGGATAGGCCTTGATGCGATGGGAAAGGCCAACCTCGCGCAGGGCGTTGGCTGCCATCTCCACCGGAGCCGCCGACGCCGTGCGCCTGACGTCCATCGCCAGCAGCACGTTGTCGAGAACCGTCAGTGTCGGGAACAGATTGTAGGACTGGAACACGAAGCCGATATGGCGACGGCGCAGGTCGGCCTGGGCTTCCGCGGCGAGCCCGGTTGCCGATTCTCCGAGCAAGCGAAGGTCGCCAGCAGTCGGAGTCATCAGGCATCCGAGGATGGACAGCAGTGTCGTCTTGCCGCTTCCCGATGGTCCCATCAGCAAGGTCAGCTCACCCGGCTTCAGCTCGATATCGATCCCCTTCAGGACCGTATTGGCGAGCGGACCGCTGCCGTGCGTCTTCACTATTCCCTGCGCTGCCAGCAGCGGAGCCGATGTCTTAGCCGTCCTAGCCATGTCGATTGCACCCTCCCAGGTGTCGCCTCGTGCATTCATGCCTGGAGTTTGCCGCAGCGGCGCCAGAGACGCAGTTCCCCACGGGACACCGGAAGCCACAGGCTCGATCATCACATCAGGTCAGCGGCTGAACACGCCGGCGGGATCGATGCGCGTAACCTTGAGGATGGCTGACATGGCCGCGATGACGCACATGCCGATGGTGACCCCGAACAGTGCCGCTGCAAGCTTGGGCGTCATCACTACCGTCATGGTGGTGTCGGCGGCGGCCCAGACCACGGCCATGCTGAGCCCCATCCCCAGCACGTAGCCGACGAGGGCGCTGATCAGGGCCTGCATCAGGATGACGTGGTGAATGTAGCTTCCCGACGCTCCCAGGGCGCGCAGAGTCGCGAACTCGTTGAGATGGTCCTTGGTGCTCGCATAGAGCGTCTGCGCGACGATCACCACGCCCACGATCAGGCCGAGAATGGCGCCTGCGATCAACGCTGCGCCGGCGCCGGTCTGAAACAGCCAGTAGTCGAGGCTCCGGGTGCGGAATTCATCGTGAGTCAGCACCTCCACGTCCGGCAGCCGGGCCGAGAGCCGGGCGCGCACGTCGTCGATGTTCGCACCCGGCGTCACCCGGACCAGCGCATAGGACGCCTGGCCGGGAGACGCATCGAGCAGCGACTCCGCGCGCGGGAGAGTGGTGAAGATGTAGGGAAGCGTCGTGAACGAGCGGATGCCGTGGGTCACCGCTGCAACCTTGACCCGCCGCCCGTTGATCTCAGCCCGATCGTCGAGCCCGTTGATGCCCAGGTCGGTGAAGTAGGTCCGGTCGGCCGCGACGGCGTCGGGCTTCTCCAGCGCGCCGAGGCTGCCCTCCTGGATGTTCCAGGGAGAGAGCCCCCCGGCGGTCCAGTCCGATCCGACGACGAGCACGGCCGTCGAGCCGCCCTTGGGCTTTCGCCAGCTCGCAAATCCGACCATCAGGTCCTCAGCCGCCGCCACGCCCCTGGTCGACAGCGCCGCGTACTTCTCGCGTCCGTTCAGAAATGCAGGATCGTCAAAGCTTTTCGTACCGATCGGCACGATCCAGAGATCTGCCTTCACCTGGTCGAGCACGGCGGCAATGGTTCGCTCGGAGCCGAGATAGAGGCCGCATTGGACGGCCACGAGGACGACCGAGAACACGATGCCCGTCAGCGTTACGGTCAGGCTGACGACATCGTGGAACAGGTTGCGGAAGGCGAGCTTCGGAGCCATCCAGATGGTCTTGAGCCGTGTGCCTGTAGAGTCCCTCATTGCCTCACCCTTCTCGCTTCCGTGTATCAACTCGCTGTTTCGAACTTCCGGTCTGGCGACATCCGGCTGAGCGGCCGGATACGGAGAGCTTGACCATGCGTGCCTCCGGATCCGGCCCTGTCTGCCCGTGTCCTGCGTCTCGTTCGTATCAGGCGTTATTCCGTGCAAGGGACCGTTACTGTGATGCCGGCGCTCGGGATGAAGCGCTTGCAGTCAGAGGACGCACGGCTGGCCTCGCCTTTGTCCGACGCGGACTTGACGACGGGGCGCTCCGACGGTTTGGCAGAGACCTTGGCGACCGGCGCCGTGCCCTGGCTGTTGCTCGAGAGCTGCTGCACCAGCTTCTGCGCCTTCGCTGTCTGCTCGGCCTGGGCATCGGCTGCGGTCGAGTCATCGCCGGACAGCGCGGCGTCCTTGGCGGCGGCTTTGGCCTTGGCGATCCGGGCGGCAGCCTCGGCCTTCGCCTTTGCCTTCGCCTTTGCGGCCGCAGCGTGACGGGCCTTTGCCTTCGCAATCGCGGCGCGGTGTGCAGCCGCCTTGCGATATTCGATCTCGGCCTCGTGCCTCTGATACTGGAGCGCGCGGCGACGCTTGATGTGGTAGCGCCGGATCGCCTCGTTCTGGCGCTCCATGATGGAGTTGTCGGCCTTGCCGGCGTAGAGGTGACCGCCTAGAACGGCTCCTGCGACGGCACACCCGACGCAGAAGCGGAAGCCGCGCGCCTCGGACTGGCTGGTTTGGGCCGATAGGGCCGCGATGATCGCAACGGCGAGGGCGATGGCTTTCTTGAACATGACAGTCTCCCGTCGGGGTTTTGCTTGATCTTCGTTTGTTGATCCGCTGGCGGCCCGCGCTCCCGCGCCGGACCAGCCCGATGTCCCGAGATTGCCCGTTATATCCACGGCCTGCTGTTCCGCATGGGACAGGCTGCGTCAGTGTGAATACGGAGCTGGACGGAAACCACGCGGGTGGTCCGGCGCTCCGCCATGTCACCCGGGAAACAGCCGATCGCCGTCCGCCGCATTATGGAACGGCGGTTCGGAGCGGCGGGCTCCGGATTTGCGCCCGGCGGAATGCGTTCGCCGCGGCCGGTGACCTGGAGATCATCTCATGCGCACGAACCGAAGCACTCTCGGACGAATTCTTATTGCCCTCGCGACTGGCATCGTCGCCGCAGGGGCCGGCACGGCACAGGCCGCGGCACCGGTCGGTGTCTGGATCGATCATACCGGCCGCGGCGCCGTGGAGATTTCCGACTGCAACGGAAAGCTATGCGGAAGGATCGTCTGGATCGAGAGCAACGACGATCAGCAAATTTGCGGCATGGCCATTATCGGCGATGCGAAGCCGGTCGCGCCGGGCCGCTGGGATGGCGGCTGGATCCTCGATCCGGAAGACGGCCTTCGCTACAATGTCGAGCTGACGCCGCTCGGTGACACACGGCTCAAAGTGACCGGCTATCTAGGCACCAGGCTGCTCAGTGAGACAATGATCTGGAAGCGCGCTCCGGCGGAGCTCAAGCGCTGCACGACATGAGAGGCGGCAAATAGGGGCCGGGCTACCCGGCCTCTACCATCCGTGCACGAGCACCCAGTCCGTCTCCGCCGGCACCGCGGAAGGATGACCCACGCCGCAGTAGCGGCCACCGAAGAATACGAGGGGCTCCGCCGTGTCCGCCGCCACCCACTTGATCGAAAGCACGCGGCCGACAAAGATCTCATGGTCGCCGCCGTCATAGATTGCATGCCGTTCGCACTCGAAGTTGGCGAGTGCGCCAGGGATGAGCGGCACATCGAATTCGCCGAACACCGGGCGCACCAGCGCCCACTTCTCGCCCTTCGAGCGGGCGAACCGGCTCGATAGATCGTCCTGGCTGCGAGCCAGCACGCTGATGCCGAATTTCTCGACGGCCTGCCAGACGGCATGGCTCGCTGCGGTGCGTGCGACCGAGAACAGGACAAGCGGAGGGTTCAACGACACCGAGTTGAACGACGAAACGGTCATGCCGATCAGTTGGCCGTCCGGAGCCCGCGCCGAGACGATGGCGACGCCGGTCGGAAACAAGCCGAGTGCGGCGCGAAAATCTGAAGATGTGAAGCTCATATCCTCGCCTCGAATCGTTGCGTGCGGTCTCAGTGCGCCAGTCCGTCGTTTGCGTCAATCAATGTCCGGCACCGCTATAGTCTTGCGCCACCGTGCATTTGGCGATGCGGATCTGGGATGTCGTGGCGGGCGTATTCCGGCTTCGCCCGACGAAGCGGGGCACGCCGCCGGAAACGACGGCGCCGACCGCCGCGATGTCGCCGTGCTTGATGGCCGCAAGCCCGGTCGTTTGCGTACCACCGTCCGGCGCGTCGATCAGCGCAACATCGCCGTCGCGGCCCGGCGCGAGCAAGCCGGAGTTGAGCCGGTACACCCGCGCGTTGCTGCCGGTGGCAGCGCATACGGCGAGTTCCGCCGGAATATCGGTCAGGCTGGCAATGTGCGCCATCGTATAGAGCATGCCGAGCGGCATGATCCCGCTGCCGGTCGGCGTATCGGTTGCAATGATCAGGCGTGCCCAGGCGTCATGCCGCCGGGCGAGATTGGCGCATAGCAGCGTTGTGCGGAGGTTTCCGGCGGTGCAGACCTGCAGCGCGATGTCGCTCTCCTTGATGACACGCTCGAAATCGCGGTCGGGCATGGCGGTCGGGCCGCCGTTGATATGAAAGGACACGTGCGGGCGCACGGACAGCAGGTGGTCTCCGGTGATAGCGCCGGAGCCCGGTATAGACGATCCTCCGGTATGCATCGTCGTGACCATGCCGGCAGTTTTGGCTGCCGAGATCAGCGGGCCGTATTCGTAGGCATCCTTGACCGCACCGAACCCCGCCTTGGCCAGCCATACGCCTTTGCGCGCGATCTCGGTCAGATCCTGTCCGGTGAGACTAGGCTCAAGAATGACCGAGCCCGCATGCACCCGCATCCCGCCCGGCCGATAGGCTGCAAAGCAGCGCTGGGCGGCGAGCGCCAGCGCCTTGACGCCTTCGGCATCGCTGGGACGGCCCGGCACATGCACCTCCGAAGCGGAGATGGCAGTCGTCACGCCGCCGTGCAGGTAGCTTTCGAGATAGCCGACGGTTTTCTGCCGCGGCGTATAATCCCCGAACGTGATGTGGACGTGGCTGTCGATGAACCCGGGGACGGCGGTCGTGCCGGCGGCATCGATCACGACGTCGCAAGCTTCGACGGCGGCGGCTGAAGCGGTCCCGGCGCTTTCGATAATGCCGTCGGCCATGACGATGGTGTCGCCGTCGGCAATCGGGTTCTCCCAGTCGCCGGAGACAATGGTGCCGATATTGTCGATCGCGGTGCGCATTGTTCAGCCTACCCCATTCTCGCAGTGGTCTAATTGGCTTGTCCCCGGCCAGGCAGATGGACGAGGCAGGCTTGTCTGCCGCCGCGTCGATCCGAGAAAGCATGTGCTGAGCCCGGTCTTCGGTTCCGCCCCCGCTGGGCTGCGGACGCGGATTATCTCGTCGCCACGTCTGGGCACACGGCCGGGTTCCGCGCTAAGCTCCATGGCCAGCAAACCGAACCGGGAGTGAAACATGACGCGCATCGCCATCCTCAAGCGGGACCAGATGGACGCCGAGCAGGGCAAGGTATTCGATGATGTCAAGGCAGCGGGCGGGCCGCTCGGCGGTCCCTATTGGGCCTACATTCGGTTTCCCAGGCTGATGCGCCTGGCGCAGGATATTTCGAGCTGCCTGGCTCAGGGCGGACTGACCAGGCGCGAGCGTCAGATGGCGCTTCTCGTCGCCGCCCGGTTCTGGAATGCGGCCTATCCCTGGGCGGCGCAGGCCCGCGCGGCGGTCAACATGGGCATTTCTCAGGAGATCCTCGATACCATCAACGCCGGCGCAACGCCGAAGCTCGAGGACAAGCGCGAGAAGATGGCCTACGACGTCGCGACAGAGATGCTCAACACGCGAAAGCTCAGCGACGGGACCTATGCTGCGGCAGCCGCTCTGTTCAACGAGAAAGAGCTGGTCAGTCTGGTTGCCACGGTCGGCCAGTTCTCGATGACGTGCCTGACCACCGTAGCCTACGACTGCACACCGACCGACGACATGACGCAAAAGCTGAAGCGGTGAGCGTTCCGCTCGCACCGCTTCAACTGGTTTGTGAGGGGCCGACACCGGTAAAACGCTCCGCTATCTGGCGGTTTTATTGAGTTCGTCTTCCTTCGAATAGGTCGACAGCAGATGGTCGACCATGGCCGTCCCGCCAGCCCAGTCGAAGGTGCGGAACGAGTGGCCCGTGGTGACGAAGCGCGCCCCGGCGTAGAACATTTCGTACTGCGTATGGCGCGAGGCGAACTCCGATCCGACCGCGTCCCATGCGGCCTTGAGCACCTTCACCTTCTCCTCGGGCGACAGCCGCGGCGAGCGCTGCGTCAGTTCGATGATGCGGGCCAGATCCGCATTGCCCCAGTCGTACACGGACGACGGCAGCATGATCAGCGAACCGCCGGCCAGATCACGGATCATGTTGATGAGGCGCGGATAGAGATCCTGCGTGAGCACCTGGGCCGAGTAAAGGATATGGCGGTTCGGGCACCACCACTCGCCCCAATGGTAGCCGGAGGCTTCCATGCCGGACAGCATTCCGTCGACCATGCCGACGTGGGCTGCGATATAGCCGAGTTGATCGCGCACGGCGGGAATGTCCGTAGTCCCGATCGCCTCGGTGATCTTGCGGGCGAGGGCGGCCAGGAACTTGATCTTTACCGACAGCCGGATCTGCGCCTGGTAGTTCTGGTAGACGTGGCCCGGCGTCAAGTGGAATTGATTGAAACACATCTGCACGTCTTTGTAGACGAACACCCGGTCCCACGGCACCTTCACGTCGTCGAAGTACATCAGCGCGTCGTTCTCGTCGAACCGCGACGACAACGGATTGTCATAGACGGAAACCGCGCTCGCCTCGTAGGACTTGCGCGACAGCACCTTGAGACCCTTGGCGTTCATCGGCAGGGCGCAGGAGAACGCGAGCTTCTCTTCGCCGGGTTTCAGCGGCTGCAGGTTCGCAACGAAAACATCGTTCGCCATGATCGACGACGTCCCGAGCATCTTGGCGCCGCGGACGGTGATCCCTTCGCTGTCCTCGTCCACCACCTGAGCCACCAGCTCTTCGACCTGCTCGCCCCAGTCCTTGGAACGATCCGCCTGCGGATTGATGATCACGTAGGTAAGGAAAAGATCCGCCTTGGACGCATAGTCGAAATAGTCCTTGAAGGCCTTGGCGCGCTTGGGGTCGTACTTGTTCCAGACATCCATGCCGACGGCTTGACCGACGAGCGCCGAGGCCAGGTGATCCGGGGAGCGGCCAAGGAATCCGCAACTGACGCCGGCCCACGCCTGCAGCGCTTTTCGGCGCGCCACCATCTCGTCGAGGTTGCGCGGCAGCGACCAGGACCGGTTGATGCGGCGCGTACCCCCTTCCGGCAGAAACGTCATCATCTCGACGTTCTCGGGCCGGGCCTGGAAATCGTACAGCTCCGCCGCAGAGGCACAGGCATTGCGGAAGGCGGGATGCGTCGTCACGTCCTCGACCAGCTTGCCGTCGATATAGACGGTTCGGCCGTCCCGCAGCGATTGAAGATGCTCGGCGCCGGATTTGCATGAGCTCATGGAGTTCGTCCTTTCTGAGGCCTGTTCGGGATCGGTCTGGCAATGGCTGAGGTCGGTTTCAGGTGAGCCCATCCAGGCCCTTGATCTCGCTGGCTGCGGGGCCGCCGATGCGGTGATTGAGTTGTCCGCGATTGGCATAGGCGCAGATGATCGCGAGCTCGTTTGGCAAAGGCGCATCCGGCATCGTGATCGAGATGCCGTCGTAGTGCGAGCGCACATACAGCGCATCTTTGTGCGCAAGCGGAATGTCGATGGTGGCGCCCGGCGCGGCGCGCTTGGTGAAGGAGGAGATCCACGCCTTTCCGCCGCCGGCCGCCTCGCGCATCACGTTGCCGAAGATCGTTGTGAGCATCGCTGACCCATGCTGCTGCTCGCCGGCAAGGCCGATCACGGCCGCCTTGCCGTAGCTTTCCGGTTTCATTGAACCCATCAGCGACATCGCGATGCCCGTGATCTCGCGGCCGATGGCGGCACTGCGATCGGTCAGAGGGGAAAGGTCATCGACATACCGCCCGGCGAACGGGTTTGCGATGACGGCCGCCACCGCAACCTTTCTGAGCGGCGGATCACCGGGAAGGCCAGCCTCGCTGCGCACCTCCTCCATGAAGCTCAGGATCTTGCGAACATCCATTTTGATGCGCCTCTCCGTGTCTGAATGCCCAGCGTTTGCTTTCCGATATTACCTAAGCTAGAAAGCTATTCAAGTATGTAAAATCAGAAGCGCGAATCCCGGAACCCCATTCATGGCGCGAATCCGCAAGGGCGAAGTCGAGCGCACACCTTCCGGCAGCGGCTCGCTGGCGGCGACCGGGCGCGGCAATGGTCAGGCATCCGCCAGCCGCGCGGCGCGCGGCGAAGCAAGCCTCACCGTATCGCGACCTGAACTCCTCGATGGCGATTCCGACAAGAATTTCCGTGCTTTGGTGCACGGACTGTTCTCCTTCCTGGCCAGCCACGAGACCATTCGAAGCGGTCACGCCAGGTTCATCGGCCTGGCCGGAGTGGAGTACACGGCGCTGATCTCGATTGCCCACCTGGGGCAGGAAGGCGACGTCGGCGTTTCCGCCGTAGCGCAGCACCTTCGCGTCAGCGGCGCCTTCGTCACCAACGTATGTCGGCGGCTCATCGCCCAGGGCCTGATTTCGAAGGAGACTGATCCCAGGGACAGGCGCCGCGTCTCGCTGAAGGTGACCGCCAAGGGCCGTCGGCTGCTGCTGAAGCTCGCGCCCGTCCAGCGTCAGGTCAATGACGCGGAGTTCGCCGGTCTCTCACGGGAGGAATTCAAACTGCTGCTCGATATCGTCGAACGCCTGATCGCGTGCGGCGAGCGGGCCGTCGCGCTCCAGCACTATCTCCACACGAACTCCGGGCATGGCCGATAGCCGGGGCAAAAACTCGCGCCCCGATCGAGAGCGGGGCGCGAGCCGAATCGTCGTTCTTGATAAGTCGGTTTATTCCGCCGCTTCCTTGTCGGCGACAGGCATCCGCGACACCGGACACTCGGCCCACAGCGCGCACAGCGACGCGACCAGATGGTCCATGTCGGCGTCCGAATGCTGCGGCGTCGGCGTCAATCTGAGCCGCTCGGTTCCACGCGGAACCGTCGGATAGTTGATCGGCTGCACGTAGATGCCGAAGCTGTCCAGCAGCGTGTCTGTGATCAGCTTGCAGTGCACGGGATCGCCGACGAACACCGGCACGATATGGCTCGGGTTGTCCATCGCCGGAATGCCGGCGGCCGTCAACCGGCGCTTCAGCGTGCGCGCCCGCTCCTGATGACGCGCCCGCTCGAGTTGGCTGCTCTTGAGATGACGCACGCTGGCCAGGGCGCCGGCAACGATGGCGGGCGCCAGCGACGTCGTGAAGATGAACCCGGAGGCGAAAGAGCGGACGGCATCGCAGCACGCGCGGCTTGCGGCGATGTACCCGCCCATCACGCCGAAGCCCTTCGCCAGCGTGCCGTTGACGATATCGATGCGGCTCATCTGGCCGTCGCGTTCGGCAATGCCGCCGCCGCGCGGACCGTACATGCCGACCGCATGAACCTCGTCGATGTAGGTCAGGGCGCCGTATGTCTCCGCCAGATCGCAGATCTTCTCGACCGGCGCGATATGACCGTCCATCGAATACACGCTCTCGAACGCGATCAGCTTCGGCGTCTCGCGCGGGTATTGCTGCAGCAACCGCTCCAGATCGCCGACGTCGTTGTGCCGGAAGATGTGCTTGACCCCGCCGCCGTGACGGATGCCCTCGATCATCGAGGCGTGGTTCTTCTCGTCGGAGAAGATCACCAGACCGGGCAACAGCTTGGTCAGGGTGGCGAGCGTGGTGTCGTTGGCGACATAAGCGGAGGTGAACAGCAGGGCGGCGTCCTTGCCGTGCAGATCGGCAAGCTCGGCCTCCAGCTCGACGTGATAATGCGTAGTGCCGGAGATGTTGCGGGTGCCGCCGGAGCCGGCGCCGACCTCGTCGATCGCCTTGTGCATAGCCTCGCGGACGATCTCGGATTGGCCCATCCCGAGGTAATCGTTGGAGCACCAGACGGTGATGTCGCGCGGGGTTGAAGCCGACCGGGCAAAGTGTGCCGCTGCCGGAAACGCACCGCAGGCACGCTTGATATCGGCAAATACGCGGTAGCGCCCCTCGCTGCGCAGCGATTTGAGGGCGTCCGAGAACCTGGCCTGATAATCCATTACCCATCCTCTTACGTCAAAATACGGCCCCACCCCGCACCGCGAGGACGACGGCAAACTTTAGACTCGGTCCAATTCAAAGGCTACGTTTGTCGATGTCGCACGTCGAGGCCGAACGTCGATTTGACAGCTATCAATTGGGCAAATACGGCGGCGCGCTTCAGGATGGAACGCATTGTCGCGGAGGCCGACGCCCGCTAAAGCGTCGGACCTTAAATGCGACCCGCGCCTGGGTTGATCTCGAAGTCGCATTTAAGGTCCAAAGACGCTTTAAAGTCATTGTGTTCTAAAGCAACTTTGGACTTGAAATTCACTCCCCGCCCAGCCTCGAACTGAGGTGAATTTCAAGTCCGTTGCTTTAGGCAGTCTGCGTCGTAACCGGTTGTTCCGTGATCGCGAGGGGAGGCGGACGGACCGTGCCGCCGATGCCTGCGCATGCCGGGCGGGGGACACGGGCGCCGGTACGCGGAATTTGCGGTTCATGAACGCAACGAGGGCACCGGCATGCAGCCGGCGCCCTCTCGTGCCCCGCATGCGGGCGCAAACGCTGTCCCGGCGTATGCGCCCGGCAAGTCTTTTGTTTACAGCCGGTAACGGATCTGGTCCGACCAGAACCGTTCGAGGCGGACCAGTGCCCGGTTGAGCCCTGCGATGTCCTCGCAGGACACTTCGCCCACGGTCTCGAGCGAGCGGAGCTGGCGCTCATAGAGCTTATGCATCACGTCGCAGGCCTCGAGGCCTTTGTCGGTCAGGCTGACACGCACGCTCCGGCGATCGGTCTCCGAGCGCTTGTAGTGAATGTAGCCCATGTCGACGAGCTTCTTGAGATTGTAGGACACGTTGGAGCCGAGATAGTAGCCGCGCGTCCTGAGCTCTCCCGCGGTCAGCTCGCTGTCGCCGATGTTGTACAGCAGCAGCGCCTGCACGGAGTTCAGGTCGGCCCCACCCTGACGGTCGAACTCGTCCTTGATGACATCGAGAAGGAGCCGGTGCAGACGCTCGACCAGCCGCAGAGCCTGCAGATACTCCCCGCGAAAGCCGCCTTCGGCCTCCGCCGGCGCGCTGCGGCGCGCCAAATCATATGCAACACTCATCTGGATTGCCTCTATTGGTTTGACGCGGTCCGGCACGTGACGGCCGGCATCCCGTTTCCCGGGTTGAGGCAAAGCTATCGTGGATGACTAAAAGTTACCCTAAAACGTATAGTAAAAGAACAGTTCTCCGGGGGTGAAATTCAGGATTCGGGAACGATGGCGGTTCTGATTGTTAATACTTGCACTTAAATTTCGACCCTGCCTACGTGATGGCCACCAAGGCCTGCATCTCCTGCCGAGTCGGAAGGTCGAGCGCTTCATCGGCGCGCATCGGCGCGAGCATGTCCCCGATCATCGCCGGCGTCACCTCATCGAGACAGGCAGGGTTCCACTGCGGAACGCCAGTACGCTCGACCAGGAGACTCCTGACTCCCGCCTTGAAATCGTGCGTGGCCGCGAGGCGGCAGCCGATCCGGTGATCCACGATCAGCGTCTGCCGGAGGTCGAGATCGCGTGCCTGACGGATGTGGCGGAGCGAGACTTCGAGCGCCAGCGGAGAACGCTGCAGGAGTTCACGCCTGACCGCCTCGCACCATTCGCGTTCCAGGCTGCAGCTCGACAGCCTGTCGACGATGCCCGCCGCCGTATCCGCCGAGAAACATTGCTCGATGATGCCGGCGTAATGGTCGATTGGCGCCGGGCCCGGGTCCTGGTGGCGGTCGTCCAGGATCGGGTCGAGCGGCTGGGCATCGGCCAGTGCGTTTTCGATCTCGTCGAACCGGCTGGAGGGAATGCAGTGGCTGACAAGCCCGAGCCGATAGGCATCCGCGGCGCCGATCCTTCTGCCTGTCAAAGCAAGATAGGCGCCGATCTCGTGAGGCATGCGGGCGAAGGCATGGGCGAACCCGACGTCCGGAAACCACCCTATCGCCGTCTCCGGCATCTGGAAGCCGTAGTTCTCCCCAGCGACCTGATGCGTTCCCACCAGGGCAAGCCCTGCCCCCGTGCCCATCACCACGCCGTTGATCAGCGAGACCATCGGCTTCGGGTAGCTGTCGAGCTGCCAGATCAGCGCGCACTCGTCCGCGATCCAGCGTGCCGCGGCTCCGGTCGACACCTCCGCTAGCCTGCTCAGCTCGCGAACGTCTCCGCCGACTGAGAACGCCCGATCCGATTCGGATCGCAGCACCAGGGCATAGATCATGGGATCGCGCGCAAAGGCGTGCAGCGTCCTTGAGAATCCTGTGCGCAATGCGCTGTCGATTGCATTGAGTTTGGCACCGCGAGCCAGGGTCAGGCGCAATTCGGCGCCACGGACGTCGGCATCCAGCCCCGAGCCTTCCAGTCCCTCGACCGCAGGTGCCGATCCGCTCGTCCCGATCTTATCCACGACCCATCCCCATGACATCCACACTGCAGTACCGATCGGGCCGCCGTGCGCCACGGCATCGTCAATTTTCCCGATGTACACATCAGGTCCCTAGCATATCCTCGCGTCATATCGATTCGCATAGTGTGCGGATAAGCTTAGCGGGCCGGCAATTGGAGCTGGCGATGGGGCGATCGGGCTGCAGCGGGGGTGTGCGCCCAATGGGGATTCGTACGGCTGTATTTGCCGCCGGAGCGGGCGGTGCATTGTTTCTGGCGGGCGCTGCTATTGCGCAGACGCCGGCAGCGCCGGGTGGTGCGTCGGCAAGCTCCGTATCGCAATCGCCCTCGGCGCCTCCGTCATCGGCAGGCACGGTAACACCCTCCTCCCATCAACAGCCGAAGCGGGAAGTCGAGGCATGGGGCGAGGCCGAGATCAAGGCGGCGAGCACCCACTGCAAAGCGGTGCTGAAGGGCGTTCACGGCGTCATGGTGCCGGAGGCGCCGATCAAGAGCGGCGCGTGCGGTGCTCCTATGGTGTTCAAGCTCATGAGCATCGGCAAGGGTCCCGCCGTGGCGCTGGATCCGCCTGCGATCCTATCCTGCGATATGATCGCAACATTGGACAAGTGGGTGAAAAGCGATTTGCAGCCGCTGGCGCGCGCCAACCTCGGCGGACCGATCGTCAAGATCATCACCATGAGTTCGTATTCCTGCCGTAACGCTTATGGCCGTAAATTCGCGCGGCTGTCCGAGCATGGCCGCGCCAATGCGCTCGACATAGCGGGGTTCGAGACGGCCAGAAGCGAGCCGGCACTGGTACTTACCAGTTGGGGCCCGACAGCACGCGAGATCCGGGCCCTGGCCGCGAAGGCCGAGCAGGAGCGTAAGGCTGCCGAGGCCAAGGCGGTCGAGGAGGCGGCAATCAAGGCTGCGTCTGCCAGGGCGCCGGCAGTGGGGATGGCTGCCACGACGGTGAGCGCGGAACCGGTATTGCGTCCGACGCTGGTGCCCGGTCTCGCGATCCGGCTGCCGGGCGGCGGCTCCCTTCCCGGCGGGACGACGCTCGGAATTGCGCCATCACAGCTTGGCGCTCCGAAGGAGAACGGCCGGGCAAAGTCCGGGAAGCTCCGCCCGCCTGCGAAGCGCTCGCCGCCAGCCGGTGCCAAGGCTGGCCTGCCCTCACGGCAAACCTCGTTCATCCGCAAGGCGCACGAGACCGCGTGTCGCCGCTTCCGGACCGCGCTCGGTCCCGAAGCCAATCGCGCGCACAAGAACCATCTCCACATCGATATGGCGCAGCGGCGCAACAACAGCAGCTATTGCGAATAGCGCTGGCCGGCATCAGGCCTTCGCTGCATTTTCCTGCGCGGCGCTCTTTTCCCAGGCCGCCGCCAGCAGATAGGCCGCCAGCGCGATGGCGAGCGCCAGCATGTAAGGCGTATCGAGGCCGAGCACGAACTGCCCCACCGCCCACACGCCTGCACCGGCGATGATCGAGGCTGCCGCGCTTGCCGGCCCGCCGATCCTGGAGAACATCGCAAAGCATGCGGTGACGAACACGCCCGCGCTGCCGAACGCCGATGCCGTCTCCACCAGTTCCTTGATCCGCTCCGAAGTGAGGGCCAGTCCCCACGTGATGACCGCGAGGCCGAACGCGGTCAGCCGGGCTGTCACCAGCCGCTGCGCCGGGTTCAGCGCGGGCATCAGCCTGACGATCACGTTGTGAGAGACCTGTGCCGCCGGCGCGTGCAGCGTGGCGTGCACGTTCGACAGGATCGCGGAGACGATCGCACCGGCAAAGATCACGTAGCCGACAGTCGGCATGAAGTGTTGAGCCAGCGCGGCAACGATCTGTTCGCTGTCTGCGACCGCCGATTTGATCGCGGGGTCGCTGGCTGCGAGAACGCTTGCAGCGAGCCCGAGAAAAACCGGGATCATGCCGACGGCGAGATAGATGCAGGCGCCCGATATGGTGCCGATGCGCGCCACCTCTGCCGACCGGGCGCCCAGGTAGCGGGAAATCAGCTCGACCGCCACAAGCGAACCGCAAATCGCAACCACCACATGCTCGAGCTTGACCAGCGCGCTGTCCTCTCCGCCCGACAGCACCGACAAGCGCTCCGGCTCCACGCTGGCAAGAACCGTTCCGATCCCGCCCATGTGGGTCGCGACCACGATCGCCAGCACGACCAGTCCGGCAATCACGACGAGGCCCTGGAGGAAGTCGGTCACGGCATCGGCCAGCAGGCCGCCGATCGTGATGTAGGCAGCCACCAAAAACGCCGCCAGCGTGATCGCCGCCGCCAGCGACATTCCCGATGACGAGCTCAGCACCTGCCCGAACGCGCGGATCTGCGCCGCCGCCCAGAACAGCGAGCCCGGCAGCAGCACGATCACGACCAGCTTCTCGATCGCCGACGAATAACGCCGGGCGAACAGGTCCGCGAACGTCGTAAGACCGTTGCGCCACAGCACGGCGGCAAAGACCAGCCCCGAGATCATCACCGCCGAACCGTAAGCCAGCGGATCGATCAGCGCGCCAGCAAGCCCGTTGCTGTAGACTTCTCCGGTGGTGGCGACGATGGCCTCCGCCCCGAACCAGGTCGCGAACACTGAGAATGCCACCAGCGTCGTGCCCAGAGTGCGTCCGGCCAGGATGTAGTCGCCGTCCGTCGCCGTGCGCCGGGACATCCAGACGCCGACCGCGAACTGGAGCATGACATAGCAGACGAGGCCGATCAGCAGCATGGGCAAGGCTCCGACTGGGGCAGCGCCGGACATTCGAACGATGCCCGCATCCACTCACTATCCCAACCCCGCCCGCCGGTCGATGGCGCGCAAACGTCCGGCAAAAGTCCGAGATTGCGTCTTTCTTTCGTGCCGCGAATCAGCCAGCGATCGGCATGTGGCAATTGCAACTATGCTCCAATTCATGGAGAGAGCGCGATGGAGCGTACGACCCGCGCAGACCGCCGCCCCGAAAGGACCGCGGCAGGCGACAGGACCGACGATAGATCCGGATCCGCCGCGCCGCCGGCGCAAACAGCGAAGCCGTCGGCGCGCTCCAAGGCCAAAAGCTACGGCGCGGACAAGAAAACGATCGCGCTCGTCTACGACTTCGACGGGACGCTTTCGCCGCGCCCCATGCAGGAATACGCGTTCCTGCCCTCGATCGGGGTCGATGCCGCTGAGTTCTGGGAGGAGGCCAATCGCGTCGCCCGCAAGGAGGGCGCCGATCCGCTGATCACCTACATGCACCTGCTCTATAAGAAGGCCAAGGCCGCCGGGGTCCGCATCGACCGCAAGGATCTGGTCGAACAGGGCCGCGACGTCGAGCTCTTTGCCGGCGTCGAGAAATGGTTCGACGAGATCGATGCCTACACGAAGCTCCGTTCCGAGAGCCACGGCGTCGTGCTGCGCCATTATCTCGTGTCCTCGGGCCTCGCCGAGATCATCGAAGGCACCCGCATCTACGGCAAATTCCACAACGTCTTCGCTTCCGAATACTGGTTCGAGGCATACGACATGCCCTATCCGAAGCGGGTGATCACCGACACCGGAAAGACGCAGTATCTCTTCCGCATCAACAAGGGCGTCGAGGATCAGGCCGAGAGCATCAATCAGCACATGCCGGAAGACACTCGCCCCATCCCGTTCGGCAACATGATCTATTTCGGCGACGGCGATACCGACGTGCCGTCGATGGCGGTGATGCGCAAGAACGGCGGCCATGCGA
This sequence comes from Hyphomicrobiaceae bacterium, assembly GCA_050186055.1. GTDB lineage: Bacteria > Pseudomonadota > Alphaproteobacteria > Rhizobiales > Hyphomicrobiaceae > CAMDPA01. The sequence continues at coordinate 18,507 of JBFWYV010000027.1, forward strand.
TCGCCGTCTATCCGCCGGGCAAGCCGAAGGCGAAATGCATGGACCTGTTCAAGGCCGGCCGCTGTGATTTCTATGCGCCTGCCGATTACCGCCGCGGCTCGGAGCTGTTCAAGCGCACCTGCCTGCTGATCGACCGCATCCTCGCCGACATCCGCATTCAGGACGAGATTCGCCGCCTGGAGCGCGAGGTCGAGCGGAAGGGATGACCGGACGTCTTCCCTTCTCGTTCCCTTCGCGGCGGTCCGCACGCATCAAAAGACGCGTGCGGATTATTTCAGCCATGCAGGCCGGCCTCAGCTCGATGACAACGCCTGCTTGACGCGCTCCGGCGACAGCGGCGCCCGCCGGATGCGCACACCCGTGGCATCGAACACCGCATTGGCAAGCGCACCCGCAACCGGCCGGATCGACGGCTCGCCCGCGCCGGTGGGACGCACATTCGGGCGATCGATCAGCACGATGTCGATCTGTTCCGGCATGTCGGCGATGTCGAGGATCGGATAGCTGTTCCAGTCCACGCTCGTTACCGACGCGTTGTCGAATTTGACCTCCTCGAGCAAGGCGCGGCTGATGCCCTGCACGATGTTGCCTTCGATGCACTGCCTGAGACCGGTCGGATTGATGATCTGACCGCAGTCGTGGGCGACGGTGAACTTGCGCGCCCACACCCGCCCGGTCCGGCGGTCGACCTCCACCTCCGCCACTATCGCCACGATCGAGCCGTTGCGCTGGGCATAGCCGAAGCCGCGGCCGACCAGGGTATTGCTGCTGCCGGCATGCTTGTTCGGCCCGACCCGCGGCGTCCATCCGGCTTTCTCCATCGCCGCCTTGATCACGGCGATATCGCGCGGCGCCTTGGCATGCTTCAGGCGGAACTGGACCGGGTCCATGCCGACCGCGAGCGCCATCTCATCGGTGAACGACTCGCTGGCGAACTGCAGCTCCGGTCCATTCGGATCGCGCAGGTGCGATGTCCGCAGCGGCGACCCGCGCTCGATGAGCGCCGGGATCGTCTCCCAGCCCATCGCCATGTTGTCGAACTGGTATGAGTTCGCAGGCACGTTGAATGCCTGCGTCGGTTTCAGCGGATGGCCCAGCAGTTGCCCCGCGAGGCAGTCGTGAGTCTTGCTCTCGTTGGAGGCGACCTCCAGCCGGGAGAAGCCTTTGGCGATGAACTCGTAGCCGATGACGTTGTCGTCGGCATCGATCGCGGCCCGCACCCGCATGACTGACGCCGGCCCCTTCGGATCCCACGCCGTCGCGTCATTCCGCATGTAGGCGAGGCGGACCGGCTTGCCCACAGCCTGCGCCAGGAAGGCGGCATCCTGCGCGCAGTCGCCGGCGTCGTTGCGGCCATAGCAGCCGGGACCGACCAGCCACTCTGCGTCGGCCTGCTCGCGCTTCATGCCGAGGATCGCGGCGACCCCATCCCGCGCGAAATGTGGCTTTTGCCCGCCAGTCCACAACATCGCCCGGCCGTCCTTGATCTCGACGACAGCCACCGCTGGTCCCATCGAGGCATGGCTCTGGAACGGCCACTCGTATTCGGCGCTCACCGTCTTGGCTGCCTTGGCGAAGGCATCCGCGACGTTGCCCGCCTGCTTCTGCATGTGGGCCTTGACGACCTTGGCCTGGCGAATGTGATCGAACAGGTCGGAATAGTTCGGGAACGGAGGTTTGACCTTGGACCACTCGACCTTCAAGGTCTCTGCCGCCTTGATCGCCCCCCATTCCGTGTCGGCGACGACACCGATGAAGCCTTCCTTCCAAACCACCTTCGCCCCTGCGATCCCCTTGATCGAGCCTTCGTCGACCTTGACCGGAACCGAGCCGGCGATCCCGGGGCGGATCATTCGGCCGTGCACCATGCCCGGTACTTTGTGATCCGCAACGTGCCTCTCGGTGGAATAGACCTTGGGCGCGACGTCCTCCCGCGGAAAGGACTTGCCGACGATCTTGTAGTCGTTTGGCGCCTTTGGCTTAGCACTACCCAAAGCCTCCAGGTTGTTGCCCCATTTCTTGTTCCAGGCCATCTTGTGATTGAAGTACCGGCCGCCGATCAGCTCCTTGTAGCTGACCTTTTTCGAGGCATCCGATTTCGACGCCACGACTCCATCGCTCACGGTGAGCTGGTCCGCCGCAATGCCGAGCTTCGTCGCGGCAGCTTCCACCAGTACGCGCCGCGCTTCCGCAGCGGCATGGCGCATCTGGAAGCCGCCGCGCCACACACCTGTCGAGCCCGAGGCCCCGCCCTGGTTCACAGAGGTACGTGTGTCGCCCATGTAGACCGTGACGGCTTGGAGCGGCACATCGAACTCCTCCGCCACGATCTGCCCGATCGCGGTGTGCAGCCCGTGCCCCATGTCCATCTTGCCGAAGAACGCCCTCACCTTGCCGTCGGCACCGATGGCGATATAGCTGTCCAGCTCGGCTGGATGCAGCGGTGGCTTGCTGCCTTGTGCCAGTGCCTCGCCGACCGATTTGACGAACGACAGACTGACGGCGCTGCCGACGCTGACGACCAAGGCACCCGCACCCATTCCCTTCAGGAGACCGCGGCGAGATACGGAAAGTCTTTCGTGCTTACCCATGGCAACCTCCCTCAGCCCATCATCTTCGATGCGGTCTTGACTGCTCGCATGATGCCCATGTGGGTCGCGCAGCGGCATTTGAGTCCGGTCAGCGCGTCCTTGATCTCGGCATCGGTCGGAGTCTTGTTCGCTTCCAACAGCGCAGCGGCCGTCATGATCCAGCCGTTGATGCAATGGCCGCACTGCGGGACCTGCTCCTTGATGTAGGCGAGTTGCAGCGGATGCGGTTTTTCAGGCGTGCCAAGCCCTTCAAGCGTTTTGATCCTGCCGGTCGCGGCCGAGACCGGAACCTGACACGACCGGACCGGCGTGCCGTCGATCTGCACCGTACAGGCACCGCACTGGGCGAGACCGCATCCGAACTTCGGATTTGAAAGGCCTATGTCGTTCCGCAACGCATAGAGCAGCGGCATGTCCTCGTCGGCCGTGACGGTATGGTCGCGGCCATTGACATTGAGCTTGAAAGGCTTGGTCGCCATTTAGGGTTTCCTCCTTGGTTATTGATGCTCCGGTTGCTTTTTGGGGCATCCAGTTTGCGGCGATAAGGTCGCCGGGAAATCGCTGCTGAATTAAGTCAATCTTCCCCCAAACAGGATTTCGAGGGCATTTCCATGATCAAGCAAGGAAGCAAATTGAGCACACAGCCTCTACCTCGTCCAGTCAGGACGTAGGAGCGAGCCGCGCCGGAAGATCAGCTTTTCGTGTTCATTCGAGCAAGATTTACACAGGTTGGCAGAATGGACTTGATACAAGACGCGTGGGGCCGAACATCATGGACGCCTTCGTTTGAAGCACTTAGGCCCTTGGCCCTTCCACGGCCACGTAGATCACGAAGGCTCTTTGATGTCGTTTATCGCACTTCAGAAAGGCGTCGATTACGGTCTCCACAGCTTCAATGTCAGCTTCGACCGCTGATTTGTAGTAGAGTCCGGTAGGATCGTAATCGGCTCGATGACGCTTCTCCTGCATCTGGACGAACATGTTTGCGAAGTCTTGGATGTCGTTTGGAAATTGGTTCATCATGGTTTTCTTCAGACATTTATGCTTCGCAGTGCCATGGTTGATGCATCTGTAAGCCTGCACCCACGCTCGTCTTGTCGTCTTGTTTTTGATCATCGTGTTGGCGCATGTACTGCACAACGTATGAAAAAGCGCGTAGTACGTCGTACTGCACGCTCGTCTCAATTTTGCCTGCTTGGGACGCGTCGAGCTCTTCAGCAGATCGCGCGCCACATCAAGTAAATCAGTAGGCGTCACTCCTCGGCCTGCGATCATAATCTACTTTTGATACAAATGAGAGAAGCGGGTACAAATCGTCGTCGTCAATCAATTCGTCGATGGTGGGCATGATCTGTCGACTCGCGCCGGCAACATTTCTTGCGTCGTTGCCACGCAGCATGCCTTCGAACACGATTTCAACGCGCAGAATATCGTTGCCATCGTGGTCCACGTCGGGAGACACGATGACATCGACGATCTTGATGCTTGCAAACAGCTTGCCCAGTTCTCGCGATATGGCACGAGCCAACGTGGCAGTGTCGACCTTCATCGGTTTGGAGGTCACAACCTCTCGACTCCCATGCGCAATTCTAATGACGGTCCCTCTTTGTGATTCGCATACGTAGGTAGTCCCAGTCAATAATTGAAGTTTGGGACCACTTATCCCAGGCGAGTATTGGGTTCTCTGCGATCGCCCCTTTTCCCATCGGCCCAAAAGAAAACAGGGCCGGACGAGCCGGCCCTGACAGTGAGGCGATGCCCGGAGACATCGCTCTTTCGATCGCGGATCTTGCGTCTGCGATCATTCCTTGCCGGCGGTGTCGCCCTCGTCGCGCTTCTTGATCGCGGCCTTGAAGATGTCGCCGAGCGACGCCCCCGCATCCGAAGAGCCGTACTGCGCAACAGCCTGTTTCTCTTCCGAGATCTCAAGCTGCTTGATCGATACTGCGATACGGCGCGCCGCCTTATCGATACTGATCACCGACGCGTCCACCTTCTGGCCGACCGAGAACCGCTCGGGCCGCTGCTCTGAGCGGTCGCGCGACAGGTCGGAGCGCTTGATGAACGTGGTGATGTCAGAGCCGATGATCTTGGCTTCGATGCCGTTCTCCTGGACGGCGACCACCTCGCAGGTGACCGCATCGCCCTTCTTGTACTTGGACAGCGTGTCGAGCGGGTCTCCGGCCACCTGCTTGATGCCGAGCGAGATGCGCTCCTTGCTGCTGTCGACGTCGAGCACCACGGCCTTGACCATGTCGCCCTTCTTGTACTCCTTGATGACCTCGTCGCCGGAGCGGTTCCAGTCGAGGTCGGAGAGATGGACCATGCCGTCGATGCCGGCATCCAGTCCGATGAACAGACCGAACTCGGTGATGTTGCGGATCGGCCCTTCGACCGGCGAGCCCTTCGGGTGCTTGGTGAGGAAGCTGTCCCAGGGGTTGTCCTGGGTCTGCTTCAGGCCCAGCGAGATGCGCCGTTTGTTGGGATCGACCTCCAGGATCTGGACTTCCACTTCCTGGCTCGTCGAGACGATCTTGCCGGGATGGATGTTCTTCTTGGTCCAGCTCATCTCGGAGACGTGGATCAGGCCTTCCACGCCGGGCTCCAGCTCCACGAAGGCGCCGTAGTCGGCAATGTTGGTGACGGTGCCTTTGAAGCGGGCGCCGACCGGATACTTGGCCTCGATCGACTGCCAGGGATCGGCCTGAAGCTGCTTCATGCCGAGCGAGATGCGCTGCGTTTCCGGATTGATGCGGATGATGCGCACCTTCACCGTATCGCCGACATTGACGATCTCGCTCGGGTGGCTGACCCGGCGCCAGGCCATATCGGTGACGTGCAGAAGGCCGTCGATGCCGCCCAGGTCGATGAACGCACCGTAGTCGGTGATGTTCTTGACGACGCCTTCGATCTCCTGGCCTTCCTCGAGGCGGGCCACGATGTCGGCGCGCTGCTCGGCCCTCGTCTCCTCGAGCACGGAGCGGCGGGATACGACGATGTTGCCGCGGCGCCGATCCATTTTGAGGATCTGGAACGGCTGCGGCTGGTGCATCAGCGGGCCGATGTCGCGAACCGGGCGGATGTCGACCTGGGACCCCGGCAGGAATGCCACGGCGCCGTCGAGGTCGACCGTGAAGCCGCCCTTGACCTTGTTGAAGATGACGCCCTGGACCTTTTCACCGGCCTCGAACTGCTTCTCGAGGCGGGTCCAGCTCTCTTCGCGTCGTGCCTTGTCGCGCGACAGTACGGCCTCGCCGAGCGCGTTTTCGATCCGCTCCAGATAGACCTCGACCTCGTCGCCCACCTTGAGGTCGGCGGGCTTGCCGCCAAGTCCGAACTCGCGCAGCGGCACGCGGCCTTCCATCTTGAGGCCGACGTCGATGACGGCGAGATCCTTTTCGATCGCAACGATCTTGCCGCGCACCACATTGCCTTCGTAGGCGATGTCCTCGGCCAGGGTCTCGTTCAGCATGGCAAGGAAGTCGTCCTTGCTTGGGCTCATGTCTTTGCTGGTTTCAGGCGTTGTCATTCAGTCTCCATGTTGCGTTTACCGGGGGCGGAGCCTGCGGCCCGACCCTGATGGTGTGTAGGTTCTCGATTGGGTGTCGAACGGTCTTCTGCGGCCGGAAGCCCGACGCCCGGCTTGAAATCCGGAGCGGCTGAGGCCCAGCGACCAAAGGGCAATTCACTGCCCGCAAGACGGTTGTCGGTACCGAGACTAAGGATCGAAAGGGGCGGAAACGCCCGACCAACTGGATTAGGGATGCGTCCCGTCGGGACTTCCCTATTGGCCGATCTTCCTCTTGATCAATTCAACCGCAGCCTCGAATGGATGTTTCTATAGACAAGTTGTCGCCGGGCGGCAATGGCAATACAGGCCGTCCCTCACTTGCCGATCCTGCTCTGGATAACTTCGAGTGCCGCCTCGAACGCCTCTGTGACGTTCATATGGGTCGTATCGAGGATGACTGCATCCCCGGCCGGACGCAGGGGGGAAGCCTGGCGGCTCATGTCGCGCTCGTCCCTGGCGCGGATGGTCTCCAGCACCCGCTCGAAGGTGACCGGCTCGCCCCGCCCCTTCTGCTCGTCGTAGCGCCGGCGCGCCCGGGTCTCGACGTCCGCCGTAACGTAAATCTTCACGTTCGCATCCGGCAGGACCACTGTTCCGATATCGCGGCCGTCGAGCACCGCCCCCGGCTCCTGCGCCGCAAAGTCCCGCTGGAAGTCAAGAATGGCGCTGCGAACGGCGGGAAATTTCGCCACCACCGAGGCCGCGTCCCCGATGCTCGGCAGGCGCAGCCCGTGATCGTCGAGCGTCCTCGGGTCCAGCGCGCGGGCCACGGCCGCGGCGGCTGCCTCGTCCTCGAGTGACAGATCCGCCTCCATGACATCGCGGGCGACGGCGCGATAGAGCAGGCCGGTGTCGAGACAGGCCAGCCCGTAGTGCTCGGCGACCAGCCGCGCGAGGGTTCCCTTGCCGGAGGCAGCCGGGCCGTCGATGGCGATGGTCAGCATTGTTGGCGCGGTCCGCAGTCGAATGGCAATGCAAGACCCCGCCGCCTCGCCGGCGACAGGGGGTTCGAAGCGCTAGCTATGACAAATCTGCGATCAGGGCAATTTCAGTCGGCGGCCGCAAGCGGACAAAGATGTTCCGGCATCAGCCGGCGCCGAGCGCCACGGCCGCATGGTAGGTGATCAATGCCGCGATGTAGGCCAGCGCCAGCATGTAGAAGAAGGTCACCCACATCCACGTCCAGCTTCCGGTTTCCCGCTTGATCACCGCCAGTGTCGAGGCGCACTGTGGCGCGAACACGTACCAGGCGAGGAACGCCAGCGCGGTCGCGAGGCTCCAGTTGCCGGCCAGCGTTTGCCCGATCTTCTCCGCAGCCTCGTTGCCGCCCTCGATGGCGTAGACCGTGCCCAGCGCCGCGACCGCAACCTCGCGCGCCGCCATGCCGGGGATCAGTGCCACGCTGATCTGCCAGTTGAAGCCGAGGGGACTGAGCAGCGGCTCCAGCACGCGTCCCAGCATCGCTGCGAAAGAGTAGCCGATGTCGGGCCCCGTCGCTCCGGCTGGCGGGCGAGGGAACGATGCCAGGAACCAGATCAAAACCATCATCGAGAAGATCGTGGTGCCGGCCCTCTTCAGGAACATCCTCGCCCTGACCCATACGCCGACGATGATGCTCCGCAAGCTCGGCAGCTTGTAGTCGGGCAGCTCGAGCATGAACGGCGGCGTCGGTGCGTGCCTCCAGAATACGCGCTTGGTAACGAACGAGACCGCCAGGGCACTGAAAATGCCGATCGCGTAGAGACCGAACATCACAAGGCCCTGCAGGCTGACCCAGCCCCAGACAAGCGTGCGTGGAACGAAGGCGGAGATGATCAGCGTGTAGACAGGGATGCGGGCGGAGCATGTCATCAGCGGCGCGACGAGAATGGTGGTCAGCCGGTCGCGCGGCTGGTCGATGACGCGCGTTGCCATGATCCCCGGGATTGCGCAGGCGATGCTCGAAAGGAGCGGAATGAATGCGCGGCCATGCAGGCCCGCCCCGCCCATGATGCGGTCCATCAGAAACGCGGCGCGCGCCATGTAGCCGAGGTCTTCCAGGATGAGAATGAACGCGAACAGGATCATGATCTGCGGCAGGAACACGATCACGCTCCCGACGCCGGAAATGATGCCGTCCTGGATCAGGCTCTGCAGCATGCCGTCCGGGAGCACGGCATGGGCCAGCGCGCCAAGCCCGTCCATGGCTCCGGAAATGAGATCCATCAGCGGCTTGGCCCAACTGAACTCGGCCTGAAAGATCAGGAACAGAATCCCCAAGAGCAGCACGAGCCCCGCCACCGGGTGCAGCGCGACGGCATCGATGCGGCTGGTGAGCGTGGTCGATCGCGGCGGCAGCCTGACGGCCGCGGCAACGATGCGGTCTGCCTCGCGCTGCATCGCCCGAAGCCCTCGGCTGTCAGGCACCGTCCACGTCGATTGGGCGGGCGCTTGAACAGGCTCCGCGGCGATCTCGTCCAGCCGCTGCACCAGCGCATCGACGCCGCCGCGCCGCACGGCAGCGGACGTCACCACGGGGACGCCGATCTCCGTCGCCAGCCTCTCGGCCTTGATCGTGATCCCGCGGTGACGCGCGATGTCCATCATGTTGAGCACCAGCAGCAGCCGGCACCCCGTGCGCTTCAGCTCTTGGATCAGGCGCAAGGCCAGACGCAGATTGGTCGCGTCGACCACGCACATGATCAGATCCGGCGTCGTCTCTCCCTCGAGACGACCGAGCACGAAGTCGCGCGTGATTTCTTCATCCGGGCTTCGGGCCCGCAGAGAATACGTGCCGGGCAAATCGACGATCTCGATCATCCATCCCGCCGGCGACCGCATAAGGCCCGACTTGCGCTCGACGGTGACCCCGGGATAGTTGGCAACCTTCTGCCGGCTGCCTGTCAGTGCATTGAACAGAGCGGTCTTGCCGCTGTTCGGAGTCCCGACCAGCACAAATCGATGCGTCTGTTGCGGGCTGGCCGGCTTCGGCTCGGCAGCCAGTGTCGTCGAAGACCCCGCCATTTCAGTCATGCTGCATGCATCCTTGAGCAACGAGGAGCAACGAGGCGCTTTGCAGGATCAGCGTCCCGCGATGCCGTTCAGTCTTTCGTCCCGGGCGCCATCACGATCGCCATCGCTTCGTGGCGGCGCAGCGCTATTGTCGTGCCGTTCACCTTGACGGCGATCGGGTCGCCGGCGATTGGACCCTGATGCAGGATCTCCACGCTGGCGCCTTCTATGAAACCGAGTTCTATCAGCCGGTTCTCGATCTCGCCGGCGGAGAATCCAGCCGTCGCGTCGATCACGTCTATGGCCTCGATCGTGCCGCCGAACCCACAGCATTGGTCGCCAAGTCGCGTGGTCATGCGCAGTCCGCTGTCGGAGCCGGCGTGCTCAACCACCGTCATGAGACAAGCCCGTCGTCGTTTGCGAAGTCGGTTCAGCGATAGGCGCGCGTATGACGGCAATCAAGAGGATTCAAAGAGTACTGATTTTTAGAATCATTCTGGACAGCAAGGCTCCGCATTGATTGCGCAAACCATGACGATCCGGCAACGCACATAAATCCTCTCGCGACTGCAACGGCTTGCTGTTGCCGAGCCGAAGTGCGGTGCCTGCATTCCGCTCATCTGAAATGC